>NZ_JBHMIO010000002.1:0-342613 GCF_048060275.1 Micromonospora sp. LOL_015 | reverse complement strand
TACGCCCGTCACGCAAGAAGGAGAAGGCCCGCTACGGCGAACCGATGCTCAAGAAGGTCCGCCAGTTGATCGAGTCGGTCAACGACACTCTCAAAGGCCAACTCGACCTGGAACAACACGGTGGGCGGACCTTCGCCGGCGTCGCTGTACGGGTGGCCCAACGCCTCCTCGCGATGGCCGCCGCGATCTGGCACAACAACAAGACCGGCGCACCCGTCACCCGGTCACTGATCGCCTACGACTACTGACCGAACTTCGGAACTACTCGTCTAGGGCTGGCGTCGCGGTTGTCCGCGTGTCTGGCCGATGGCAGTGCAAGCGCACACATTATTCCGTCGCTGTCGATACCTCCCGACACCAAGGTTCCAGCACGACCTCGGCTGAACAGGCCAAAGCCATGAGGCGTACGCGGCTGAGGTAACCCCCAGCGTCGAGTGTTCGTGTCGAGGCTGTTCGACATCCACCGCCTTGTCCAGGCTGTTTGCAGCATGTCGATCAGCGCTCGGGTCTACCGCGTGCCGCCGATCAGTGGCTCCTCGCAGCGAGACTCGGCGGCCAGCCGCGTACCTACCGCGACCGCGCAACCAAGCCAGACGCCCACCTGCCGGCCCTCGACCTGCGCGACCGACGAGCAGCGTCGCGCCGGCCATTCAAACCGTGGACAGGACGGCACCCGCGATGACCGTCTACCAGTCCGGGACTCATCGACGGTCGGCGTTGTCGTTGCCGGTTGATCGTCGGCTGTTGGCGGATGAGTTCTTCCTCTTGGCTCACCATGATGTGTCCGGTCAGCTGCGGCTGACGCCGCGGATCGCCGGGTTCGGGGTGGCGGCCGCTGTGGTGGCGGATCTGGTCGTGGCCGGTTCACTGGCGGTGACACCAGCGGGTCATCTGGCATGTCCGCCGTCGACGGTGGCGGGGGTGGGTGGGTTCGAGCGGCAGGTCGCTGCGTGGGTGGCGGCGGAGCCTGGGCAGCCGGTCCCGGTGTGGCTTGAGGTTCTGGCCGACGCGTCGGTGCCGGCGGTGGGGCAGCGGCTGGCCGAGGCCGGGGTGGTGCGGCCGGTGCGGGTCCGGCGGCTGATGGCGACCCGGACGGTGTGGGAGCCGGTGGACATGAATGTGGCGGCGTGGCCGTGGGCCCGGTTGGCGACCCGTGTTCGTCGGGGTGAGCGGCTGGATGCGTTCGACACGGCTTTGGCGGGTTTGTGTGTGGCTGTTGGTGTCGAGAGCCGGTTCCTCGACGGCGGGCCACGGGCTCGCCTGCGTTTCGGCCGGTTGGTGAGTCCGCTGCCGCCGCAGGTCGACGTGCTGTTGGTCGAGTTGGCGGCGGCGGTGGGCCGGGCGGTGTTGGGCGGTCGGACCTGACCACCGTCGCCGCTGGCCAGGCGTCTACCGGCACGCCCGCTGTCCTTTTGTCGGCCTGCCCCCTTTTTGGCTTTTCTCGGGAGTGTGTTGTGTCTGTTTCTCATGGTGTGCCGCGTCCGCGTCGGGGTGGTGTCGCCGCCGTGTTGGCCCGGTCCCGGCTCGGGGTGCCGCAGGTGGTGTTCTTCGTGTTGGCGGCTGCGGCGCCGATGACGGTGGCCGCGTCGGCGGTGCCGACGGCGTACGCGGTGACCGGCCTGACCGGTGTGCCGGTCGCCTATGCGGCGACCGCGGTGGTGATGCTGCTGTTCGCGGTCGGCTACGTCGCCATGTCGCGGCATGTCGTCAACGCGGGGTCGATGTACTCCTACATCGCGCATGGTCTCGGCCCCGCCTGGGGTGTGGCGGCGGCGTTCGTCGCGGTGGTGGCCTACAACCTGATGCAGGTCGGCCTGTACGGGGCGTTCGGTGTCGTCGCGGCCGCCGCAGCGGCGGTGGCCGGTGTCAACGTGCCGTGGTGGGTGTGGGCTGTCGCCGGCTGGCTGTTGGTCGGGGGTCTGGGGTTGGCGCGGGTCGACCTCAACGGCCGGGTCCTGGGTGTGCTGCTGGTCGCGGAGATCACCGTGGTGGTCGTCTTCGACACGATCATGGCCACCCACCCCGCCGCCGGAGGGCTGGGGCTGTACGGGTTGGAGCCGGCGCATCTGGCCGCGCCGGGGATGGCGGCGATCCTCGTCGGCGGGATCGCCGGCTACGTCGGTGTCGAGGCCACCACCGTCCTCGCGGAGGAGACCCGCGACCCCCGCCGCACGGTCGCCCACGCCACCTACACCGCGATCGCCGTCACCGCGATCCTCTACGCCGGGTCGGCGTGGGCGATGCAGACCGCCTCCGGCCCCGACCGGATCATCGACGCCGCCGCCCAGCACGGACCCGAGTTGATGTTCGCCCTCGTCGGCGGCCACCTACCCGGGCTGGTGGTCGACGTGGGCCGGCTGCTGCTGGTCACGAGCCTGTTCGCCGCCCTGCTCGCCTTCCACAACCTCGTCGCCCGCTACCTGTTCGCGCTCGGCCGTGAACACGTCCTCCCCACGAGCCTGGGCCGCACCCACGGCCGGACCGGGGCACCGAAACTCGGCTCCCTGACCCAGACGAGCGTGGCCGGCCTCGTCATCGCCGCCTACGCGGCGACAGGGTTGGACCCGATCGTCCACCTGTTCTTCTGGTTGACCGTCACCGGTGGCCTCGGCGTACTGGGCCTGATGACCGCGACCAGCCTCGCCGCCGTCCTGTTCTTCCGCGACCACCGGCGTGGTGAGAGCCGCTGGGCCGTCACCGCCGCACCCGCCGGGGCGTTCGTCGTGCTCGCCGTCATCCTCACCGCCACTCTCGCCGGCTTCGGGGACCTCCTCGACACCCCTGCCGGCTCACCCGCGCGGTGGGCGCTGCCCGGCCTCTACGCCGCCGCGATCACCACCGGCCTCGCCTGGGCCGCCGTCCTGCACCACACACGCCCCCACGTCTACGCCACCGTCGGCACCGGAGCCGATGCCACCACCCACACCACCGTCCGGAAGGAAATCCACCGATGACCACCCCCACCACTGTGATCCGTGTCGCCGACCGCCACGACATCCCACCACTCGTACCCGCCCTGGTCGACGCGTTCGCCACCACCCCCGACGCCGCCCTCACACCTACCTCGCCTACCTCGGCGTCGCACCCGACCGGCAGCGCCACGGCATCGGCACCGCCCTGCTCACCCACCGCCACACCACCTGCGACACCGCCGGCACCGGCATCCACCTCGTCGCCACCAGCCACGGTGCCCGCCGCCTCTACCAACGACACGGCTACTACGACACCACCCCCACCCCGATCCACCTCCCCGACGGCGGACCACCCCTATGGCCCATGTGGCGCCAACCCCGCACCCCCCACGCTGCCGCTGGCGGTCCAGGTCGCGAGCGGTGATGACCCTCCCCGACACCAGCCACACCCCCGCCACGCCGGGCACCAACACCGCCTTCGACACAAGCCGGACACAAGCTCAGGACAAGTCAACGGCGCATCCACCCGTATCAGCGACCACCCGGCAGATGACACCAAGACGACGCATCAGCGGTATCGACCGGTACAGCTGCAGAAACGAGTTCGCGCAGCTGTACCGCGCCGGTTACTCCATCCGCCGCATCGCCCGCGAAACCCACCGCTCCTACGGCTTCGTGCACCGAATCCTCAACGAAGCCAACGTCACCTTCCGGACACGAGGCCACGACCGTCGACCGCACACCCAGACCGCCGACCACATCCCCGAAACCACCAACCCGTGACCGAGGGCACCGTACTCATCCTCGGCCTCGTCCTGCTCGCCATCGCCATCCTCCACGCGGGCAACAGCATCACCTGGGCCTACACCAAATACCGGGCCCGGCGGCTCCTCACCACCGGACTCCTCATCCTCACCGCCGTCATCCTCCTACGCCACCACACCGGCGAACCCGAATGACCCCGCCCACACCAACCGGGCTTGGGTCGACGCCTCAGACGCCGGCCTCGGTGATCGGGGTGATGGGTGGACGTGCGGTGCTTCGCGCAGCGCTCCCTACCGGGCCGGTCAGGCGACGGGGCGGCGGCGCCAGGCGACGATCGGCATCTCGACGTCGGGTTCGGCGGACAGGCCGTTCTCGTCGAGGGCGTTCTGCACGGCCAGCCGGGCACCGTCGAAGCGGAACTCGACCGCGTGCAGCACGTGCGGCCGCCAGTGCGACGGCATGATCCGCTCGATCACGTTGACCGCCCGCAGCGGTCGGCCCCGGGCCGGCAGCGGCGCCGGGTGGCGGTCGCTGCGCCAGTCCAGCCGCAGGCCGGGCTGGTCCACCGGCATCGTCATGTCCACCTGGTTCCAGGTGATCGCGCACTCGTCGAACTTGCGGTGGGTGACCTCGACGTTGACGTCACCGAAGCCGAGGATGACCGGACCGTTGGCGTACCAGGTGTCCAGGTCGAGGTCCCACATCAGCCAGGTGTCGACCAGCGGACGTCCGATGATGCGGGAGAACCGGGCCCGGTGGGCGGCGGCGAGCGTCGCGGCGTCGTGACACCACTGTGGCTCGTACCCATCGATGCCGAGCACGACCGACCTCCGCAGCGGACCACTCTGAATCGGTAGATCCTACCGGTGTAGTTCGTCCGGCAGCGACGCGCGGCCGGCCCCGGGGTACGGGACCGGCCACGCGGCGAGTGGTTCGGTGGGTGTTACTTGGCCAGCGTGGTGCCGGTGGAGCGCAGGTGCTCGCAGGCGCCGACGACCCGCTTGGCCATCCCGGCCTCGGCCGCCTTGCCCCAGGCCCGGGGGTCGTACGACTTCTTGTCGCCGACCTCGCCGTCGATCTTCAACACCCCGTCGTACTTGGTGAACATGTGGGTGACGACCGGGCGGGTGAAGGCGTACTGGGTGTCGGTGTCGATGTTCATCTTCACCACGCCGTAGTCCAGCGCGGCCCGGATCTCCTCCAGCAGCGAGCCGGAGCCGCCGTGGAAGACCAGGCTGAGCGGCTTCTCCTTGCCGTACTTGGCGCCGACCGCGTCCTGGATCTCCTTGAGGATCTCCGGCCGCAGCTTGACGTTGCCCGGCTTGTAGACGCCGTGCACGTTGCCGAAGGTGAGCGCCGCCATGTAGCGGCCCTTCTCGCCGAGGCCGAGCGCCTCGACCATGGCCAGCCCGTCCTCGACGGTGGTGTACAGCTTCTCGTCGATGGCGCCGACGACGCCGTCCTCCTCGCCGCCGACGACGCCGACCTCGATCTCCAGCACGACCTTAGCGGCGGCGGCCTCGGCGAGCAGGTCGGTGGCGATCTCCAGGTTCTCCTTCAGCGGTACGGCGGAGCCGTCCCACATGTGCGACTGGAACAGCGGCGCGCCACCGGCGGCGACCCGCTCCTTGGAGGCGGCCAGCAGCGGGCGGACGAAGCCGTCGAGCTTGCCCTTCGGGCAGTGGTCGGTGTGCAGCGCGATGTTGACCGGGTACTTCTTGGCCACCTCCTCGGCGAAGGCGGCGAAGGCCAGCGAGCCGCTGACCATGTCCTTGACGGTCGGGCCGGAGAGGTACTCGGCACCACCGGTGGAGACCTGGATGATGCCGTCGCTCTCCGCCTCGGCGAAGCCCTGCAGCGCGGCGTTGAGGGTCTGCGAGGACGTGACGTTGATGGCGGGGTACGCGAACGCGCCGGCCTTGGCGCGGTCAAGCATCTCGGCGTAGACCTCGGGAGAGGCGATGGGCATCTCGAACGCTCCTTTGTGCCGGTTCGGCCCGTCGACGGGCCGGATTCCATGCTCAGCTCACTGCGCTGGACCGCGCTGTCCTCCGTCAGGCAGTATCCCGCAGCGGCACCGCCCCGGCGACATCGGCCCTGTCTGTGGGCACGGTCAGCGACGGTCGTACTTGTCGGGGATGACCAGGCTGATCAGCCAGCCGACGACGGCCATCACGATCGCTCCCCAGAATGCCGGCCAGAACCCGTCGATGACGAACGGCAGGTCCAGTTGCTGCGCAAGCCAGTCGGTCAGCAGGAAGAGCAGGGCGTTGACGACCAGGGCGAACAGACCGAGGGTGAGCAGGTAGAAGACGCAGCCGACGACCTTGATGACCGGTTTGAGGACCGCGTTGACCAGTCCGAAGATCAGCGCCACGATGACCAGGGTCAGCGCGTTGTTGGTCGCGGTGTCCCCGGTGACGTCGATGCCGGGCACGATCAGCGTGGTTATCCACAGGGCGACCGCGTTGACCGCAAGCCTGATCAGAAATCCCATACGCCCATCCTGCCACCCGGAGTAAACCACCGCGTCACAAAAACGGACAAGCCTCCTATCTTGGACGGTGGTCAGCGGGCGCCCCGGTTGACCCGTACCGTGGTGGAAGCACCGGTACGGACGAACGGAGGGCGACATGACCTACCCGGACGAGGACATCGCCCCAGGGGACCACCTCGCTCCCGAGGAACGTGACCCGGAGACGCCCGCCGACGACGCGGTCGAGCAGTCGGTCGTGGCCAACCCGGTCGAGCAGCAACCCGAGGTACACCGCGGTCTGGAGGTTGACGACTGGGACGCGGTCGAGCAGTCCCGCATCGTCGACCTCGATGACGACGACGGCTACCGCTGACGACGGCGCGACGGCCACCGGGCAACCGCGATAACCGGTGTCGACCGGTGGTGGCCGGCTGGCACCATCACCCGGGTGCTGATGACCGTGACGACGACCCACCGGCCCGCCACCGACCTCGGCTACCTGCTGGTCAAACATCCGGACCGGATGCAGTCGTTCGACGTACCCACCGGCACCGCGCACGTGTTCTACCCGGAGGCCACCGAACAGCGCTGCACCGCCGCGCTGCTGCTCGACGTTGACCCGGCGCGGCTCGCCGCCGGCGGTCCGCGCCGTGGCCGGCGCACGGCCGCGATGCCGGCGAGCTTCACCCTCGGCCAGTACGTCAACGACCGGCCGTACGCCGCGTCCAGCCTGCTCGCCGCCGCGCTCGCCAAGGTGTTCCGGTCCGCGCTGCGCGGGGAGAGCCGGGACCGTCCCGAGCTGCCCGGCACCGCCCTGCCGCTGACCATCCGGGTGCCGGTGCTGCGCTGCCGGGGCGGCGCGACTCTCGCCGAGCGACTGTTCACCCCGCTCGGCTGGACGGTGACCGCCCGACCCATTCCGCTGGACGAGCGCTACCCGCAGTGGGGGGACAGCCGCTACGTCGACCTCACCCTGACCGGCACGCTGCGGGTCGCCGACGCGCTCAACCACCTGTACGTGCTGCTGCCGGTGCTCGATGACGCCAAGCACTACTGGATCGCCCCGGACGAGTTGGACAAGCTGATCCGGGCCGGCGAGGGCTGGCTGGCCGGCCACCCGGAACGCCGGTTGATCACCCGGCGTTACCTGGCCCACCGGCGGGTGCTCGCCCGACGCGCCGAGGACCGGCTCGCCGAGGCGCGGGCCGCCGAGCTCCGGCTCGCCGACGCCGCCGTCGACGACGTCACTGGTGCTGACGACGACACTGGCGCTGACGAGGACGCCGGGCTGCCGGCGGTGGTCCGGCCGCGACCGCTGGCCGCGACCCGCCGGGCCGCTGTGCTCACCGCGCTGGCCGAGGCCGGTGCCACCCGGGTGCTCGACCTGGGCTGCGGCGGCGGTGCGCTGCTGACCGAACTGCTCGCCCAGCCCCGGTTCACCGAGATCGTCGGCACCGACGTGTCGGCCCGGGCGCTGGAGCTGGCCGCCCGGCGGCTGCGACTGGACCGGCTCCCGGCGCGCCAGCAGCAGCGGATCCGGCTGTGGCAGTCGGCGCTGACCTACCGCGACGACCGGCTGCGCGGCTACGACGCCGCCGTACTGATGGAAGTTGTCGAGCACCTCGACCCGCCCCGGCTGCCGGCGCTGGCCGAAGCGGTCTTCGGCCACGCCCGCCCCGGCACCGTGCTGGTGACCACCCCGAACGTGGAGTACAACGTGCGCTACGAAGGCCTCGCCGCGGGCGCGCTGCGGCACCCGGACCACCGGTTCGAGTGGACCCGCGCCGAGTTCGCCGACTGGGCCGGCCGGGTCGCCGCGGCGTACGGCTACCGGGTCGGGTTTCGGCCGGTCGGCGAGGTCGATCCGGACGTGGGGCCGCCGACCCAGCTGGCGGTCTTCACCCGCGACGACGCCGGCCCGGACAGCACCGGCCGCGACGACGTCGGCGCCGGGGGTGCCCGGTGAACAGGCTGGAGATCCCCGAACTCGCCCTGATCGCCCTGGTCGGTGTCTCCGGCTCCGGCAAGTCGACCTTCGCCCGCCGGCACTTCGCCGCGACCCAGGTGCTCTCCTCGGACACCTTCCGGGCGATGGTCGCCGACGACGAGAACGACCAGTCGGCGTCGGCGGACGCCTTCGACGCGCTGCACTACGTCGCCGGCAAGCGGCTGCGGGCCGGCCGGCTCACCGTGGTCGACGCCACCAACCTGCAGGAGCACGCCCGGGCCGGGCTGGTCGCGCTCGCCCGGGAACACGACGTACTGCCGGTCGCGGTGGTGCTCGACGTGCCCGAGCAGACCTGCTGGGAACGGACCCAGGGCCGGGCCGACCGCGCCTTCGGTCGGCACGTGATCACCCGGATGCAGCGTGACCTGCGCCGCTCGGTCGGCCGGCTGACCCGGGAAGGATTCCGGCACGTGTTCGTGCTGCGCGGCACCGACGAGATCGACGCCGCCGAGATCCGGCTGACCCGGCTGTACAACGACCGGCGGGAGCTGACCGGGCCGTTCGACATCATCGGTGACGTGCACGGCTGCCGCACCGAACTGGAGGCGCTGCTGACGAAGCTGGGTTGGGCGCTCGACCGCGACGACGCCGGCCGACCGGTCGACGCCCGGCACCCGCAGGGGCGTACCGCGGTCTTCGTCGGTGACCTGGTCGACCGCGGCCCGGACTCGCCCGGCGTGCTGCGCCTGGTGATGGGGATGGTGCGGGCCGGCACCGCGCTCTGCGTGCCCGGCAACCACGAGCAGAAGCTGCTGCGCAAACTGCGGGGACGCAAGGTGACCGTGTCGCACGGGCTGGCCGAGACCCTGGAGCAGTTGGCCGCCGAGTCGGCCGGGTTCACCGACGAGGTCGCCCGGTTCATCGACGGGCTGGTCAGCCACTATCGGCTCGACGGCGGCGCGCTGGTGGTGGCACACGCCGGGCTCAAGGCCGAATACCAGGGTCGGGCGTCCGGCCGGGTGCGCAGCTTCGCGCTGTACGGGGAGACGACCGGCGAGACCGACGAGTACGGTCTGCCGGTGCGCTACCCGTGGGCGCGCGACTACCGGGGTGCCGCCACCGTGGTCTACGGGCACACCCCGACGACCCGTCCCGACTGGGTGAACAACACCATCTGCGTCGACACCGGCTGCGTCTTCGGCGGCCGGCTGACCGCGCTGCGCTACCCGTCGCGGGAACTCGTCTCGGTACCGGCTGACCGCGAGTACTACCCGCCGGTCCGGCCACTGACGGCCGAGCCGGGTGCCGCCGACATCGGCGGGCCGGTCACCGACCGCCCCGACGACGTGCTGGACCTGCGCGACGTCACCGGCCGTCGGCACATCGACTACGGCTACGGCACCACGACGGTCCCGGCCGAGAACGCGGCCGCCGCGTTGGAGGTGATGAGCCGCTTCACGGTGGATCCCCGGTGGCTGGTCTGGCTGCCGCCGACCATGTCGCCCTGCTCGACGTCGACCCGGGACGGGTTCCTGGAGCATCCGGCGGAGGCGTTCGCCGACTACCGGGCCGCCGGTGTCGACCGGGTGGTCTGCCAGGAGAAGCACATGGGATCCCGGGCGGTGGTGCTGGTCTGCCGCGACCCGGCGGGGGGCCCACTGTTCGGCCCCGGCGGCGGGGTGGTGCACACCCGGACCGGGCGGCCGTTCTTCACCTCCGACGAGCGGACCGAGGCGCTGCTGGCCCGGATCCGGGCGGCGGCCGAGGCGGCCGGGCTGTGGCAGCGGCTAACCACCGGTGCCGGGCCGGCCGGCTGGCTGCTGCTCGACTGCGAGCTGCTGCCCTGGTCGGCGAAGGCGCTCGGGCTGATCCGCGAGCAGTACGCCAGCGTCGCCGCCGCCGGCCGGGCCGCGCTGCCCGCCGCGTTGGACGTGCTCGACGCCGCCGCCGGTCGGGGCCTGCCGGTCGGGCAGCTGCGTGCCCGGTTGGCCCGCCGGGCCGGCGACGTCGACCGGTACGCCGACGCCTACCGGGCGTACGTCGGTGACCCGGACGCGGTGACGCTGGCGCCGTTCGCGGTGCTGGCCGCCGACGGCCGCTCGTACGCCGACCGCGACCACGGCTGGCATCTGGAGTGTGCGGACGCGCTGGTGGCGGCCGATCCGCAGCTGTTCACCACCACCCGTCGGCGGGTGGTGGAGCTCACTGACGAGGCGGCGGTGACCGACGCCACCGACTGGTGGTCGGAGCTGACGGCGGCCGGCGGTGAGGGCATGGTGGTCAAGCCGTACGCCGGACTGACCGCCCGCAGCGGCACCGGCCGGCTGCTGCAGCCCGGCGTCAAGTGCCGGGGCCGGGAGTATCTGCGGATCATCTACGGTCCGGAGTACACCGAACCGGAGCGGTTGGCCGAGCTGCGCCGGCGGTCGCTGGGCCGAAAACGGTCGATGGCGCTGCGCGAACACGGTCTCGGTCTGGCCGCGCTGGATCTGCTGGCCACCGGCGCACCGCTGTGGCGCCGGCACGAGTTGGTCTTCGCGGTGCTCGCCTGCGAGTCCGAACCGGTCGACCCACGACTGTGAGCACTGGCCCGGTATGGTTCTGCGAATGTCAGTGCGCGAACGTGTCGGCCATATGTTCCGGGGTGCGGCGATCGGGGTGGCAGAGGCCGTCCCGGGGGTCAGCGGCGGGACCATCGCCCTGGTCACCGGCGTGTACGAGCGGCTCATCGCCTCGGCCGGGCACCTGATCAGCGCGGTCCGGTACGCGGTCACCGACGTGCCCCGTAAGCAGGGCTGGGCGCGCAGCGGGGAGCAGTTCCGGCAGGTGCACTGGGGGGTGATCATCCCGCTGGCGCTGGGCATGCTGCCGGGTCTGCTGCTGGCGGCCCGGCTGCTGGAGCCGATGCTGGAGGAGTACCCGGAGCACACCCGAGGGTTGTTCTTCGGCCTGGTGCTGGCCTCGGTGCTAGTGCCGGTCTCGATGATCGGCCGGCCGTGGCGCGGCCGGGACGTCTTCGCGGTGGTCGCCGCCGGGGTCGCTGCGTTCGTGCTGACCGGTCTACCGTCGGCCAGCATCGACCCGAACCCGGTGGTGGTGCTGCTGGCCGCCGCGGTCGCGGTCTGCGCGCTGGTGCTGCCGGGCGTGTCCGGGTCGTTCCTGCTGCTGACCGTCGGGCTCTACGAGCCGACCATCGAGGCGGTCAACGACCGCGACGTCGGCTACCTGGCGGTCTTCGCCGTCGGCATGCTCGTCGGGTTGACGCTGTTCGTGAAGCTGCTGCAGTACCTGTTGGAGCACCACCGGCGGGTGACCCTGGCGGTGATGACCGGGGTGATCGTCGGTAGCCTGCGGGCGCTGTGGCCGTGGCAGACCGAGGAGCGCGGGCTGCTCGCCCCTGGCAGCAACGTGCTGTCGGTGGTGTTGCTGCTGGTGCTGGGGGTCGCCGTCGTCACCGCGATGGTGGTTCTGGAGCAGCGTCGGCTGCGCCGCGCGGCGGTCGATGTCACCCAGGAGGAGTCGCCGCAGCTGCCGACCCACCACTGAGCTGGTCCGCCGGCCGGTTGGCCGACCGGCCCAGCGGGCTTTCCTCATCGGGTCGGTCCGGTCCGGTCGGGTCAGACGGTGCCGTGCTCCGTGTCCGGCAGCCGGTCGAGGTAGTCGGCCGGCAGCGGCGTCAGGTCGTCGAGCCGACCGATGGCCAGTGCCCGGTAGGTGAGCCGGGCGGCCTCTTCCAGGTTGACCGCCCGCTTGTGGGCGAGTTCCACCGACCCGGCCAGTACGGAGCAGCCGTGCCGGGACAGGATCAGGCAGTTGGTGCCGTCGGCGGCCGCGTCGGCGGCGGCTCGGGCGAGCCGCTGTCCGCCGGGCGGCGCGAACGGCACGGTGACGACGCGCCGCAGGTAGAAGGCGTGGTCGGTGGTGACCAGCCGAATCGGTACGCCGAGCGTGTCCAGCAGCAGCATGCTCTGCGGGTGCAGATGCACGATGGCGCGGACGTCGGGGCGGGCACGGTAGACCGCCAGGTGCAGCGCCAGCTCACTGGTCGGTCGGATCTGCGGTTCGTCGGGCAGGGTGCAGCCGTCCGCGATCCGCACCCGGGCGAACGATGCCGGGCCGAGCCGGTCCAGCCAGGTGCCGGACGCGGTTACCCAGCATTCATCGTCGCCCGGCAGGCGGGCGGAAAGGTTGCCGCCGGAGCCCACGACGAGACCGGCGCGCACCACGTCGGACCCGACGTGGGCAAGCTGGTCCCGCAGATCGCCAGCGATGTACGTCACGCGGCGACCTCCGTAAACCTTGGGCACCTTGCCTGGCAGCTCCGCCTCCGCGAGTCGACCAGGCAAGGCGCCGTCAGGTCAGCGTGCCTTCTTGGTGGCGCGCTTACGCGGCGGGGTCAGCAGATCCGCGATCGTGGCGATCGCGGTCGGCACCAGCCGGTAGTAAGCCCACACTCCGCGCTTCTCCCGCTCCAGCAAGCCGGCCTCGGTGAGGATACGCAGGTGGTGGCTCACCGTCGGCTGGGAGAGCCCCAGCGGAGCGGTGAGGTCGCAGACGCAGGCCTCGCCTTCCGGCGCCGACTGGATCAGGCTGAGCAGCCTGAGTCGGGCCGGGTCGGCGAGCGCCTTGAGGACTCCAGCGAGTCGCTCCGCGTCCGCGCGTTCGATCGGCTCGCCGGCAAGCGGCGAGATTTGAGGCATGGTCATTTCAGCCAACGCAGTTCCCACGAAACCCATCCTTCCACCAAACAGCATCGATCCGCCTGCATATCAGCAGATCCGAATCGGCAAACTTTTAGGCCGGAAGGCCGAGGTCAGCCAACGTATAGGCGGCCCGATAGGCCAGTCCGGCTGCCCGAACCGCGTCACCGGCCCCACGATCGACGATCACCGCCACGCCGACCACCTCAGCCCCTGCCTCCTGTAACGCCTCGACAGCGGTCAGTACGCTTCCGCCGGTCGTCGAGGTGTCCTCCACTGCCAGCACCCGCCGGCCGGCCACGTCCGGCCCTTCGATCCGTCGCTGGAGTCCGTGCGTCTTGCCAGCCTTGCGCACCACGAAGGCATCCAGTCGCCGTTGCTCCGCCGCAGCGGCGTGCAACATGGACAGAGCCACCGGGTCCGCTCCCAACGTCAGGCCACCAACCGCGTCGTACTCCCAGTCCGCGGTGAGATCGAGCAGCACCCGTCCCACCAGCGGTGCGGCGGCGTGGTGCAGCGTCACCCGCCGCAGGTCGACGTACCAGTCAGCCTCGCGACCTGACGACAACACCACCCTGCCGTGCACCACGGCCAGGTCAGTGATGAATTTGCGCAGGTCGTCGAGGTTCCCCATGTCACAAAGAGTACTGCCCGTCACTGGGTCCCCATCCGCCGGCCCGGCAACTCGCCGATATCCACCATCCGCCTCGCTACCTGGTCATACACCACGAAATCCCTGGTCAACGCGGCGACCAGTGCAGCGACGTACCCGCTGATACGCTCTTCGGCTCACTCGCGACTCTTTGGGCGCCCGGCCGCCAACCGGAGCAGTCCATGCGGAGCGTGACGCACCACAGTGGCGAGCGTCTTGTAGCGCCAGTCGGGGACGCTCACCGCCCGCCCCCTGGCCAGGTCCCGCAGGCCATCGGCGACCACGTCGTCGGCCCGCAGCCACAGCCAGGTCGGCGAGCCGGAGGTCCGGATGCCGGCGCGTTCGTGGAACTCGGTGCGGACGTAGCCCGGGCACAACGCCATCACCCGCACCCCGAGGTGGCGGACCGACATGTCGATCGACTCACTGAAGTTTGTCACCCAGGCCTTGCTCGCCGAATAGGTCGAACCAGCTGCTAATGGCCCAAAGCCCGCCACCGACGAGACATTAATCACTCTGCCCTGTCGGCGTTGCACCATGCCGGGCAGGACAGCATGCGTCAACCGCAGCACCGCCTCCACATTGAGCCGCAGCAGCCGCAGCTCGTCCGCCTCATCGGTGCGCCGGAACGACCGGTTCAGACCGATGCCCGCGTTGTTGACCAGCAGGTCGACCGGCGCGTCGACGGACCGCAGCCGGTCGGCCACGGCGGTCACTCCACCGTCAGTAGCCAGGTCGGCGTCGAGCACCTCGACGGTCACGCCGTGCCGGTCGGCCAACTCGTCCGCCAACGTGGTGAGCCGCTGCCGGTCACGGGCGACCAGCACCAGCCGATACCCGTCGGCGGCGAGCCGACGGGCGAAGCTGGCACCGAGGCCGGCGGTGGCCCCGGTGACCAGTGCGGTACGCGGGGCAGGCTTGTCCCCCACGTCGTCACCTCCTACGAGGACCGGGTCTCCCCGTACCGGCGGGTCGGTCCGCCCCGGGCGGACCGACCCGTGATCGACTGATCGTCAGCTGGTCGGCGGCGGGGGGTTGCCCGGCGGATTCTCCGGCGGCTCGGCAGCCGGCGGCGCGCCAGGGGTCGGCGGCGGACCGGGCGGGGTGGCCGTCGGCGGTGGGCCGGCAGCCGGCGGCCCACCGGGGGCGGCTGGGTAACTCGGGTAGGCGCCGCCCGGCATCGGCGGCACGCCGTACCCACCGCCCGGCACCGGCGGCTCCCAGGCCACGGCCGGCTTACGGAAGAAGTCGTTCGACGGCGGCAGCGCCAGCAGGATCAGCGCGGCCAGCAGCGCCAGCACGGTCACGACGCCGAGCAACAGGTTGGCCGGCTCGTACCAGCCGGGCAGCGCGGCCTCCAGATCCCGTTGCACCTGCGCCGGGTCCGGCATGTTCGGGTCGGTGCTGGTCGGGCCGGTGGGCAACGCGCTGCCGGCCGCTCCGAGCGCGAGCCCGCCCCCGGAGCAGCAGAGGAAGATGCCACCGAGCACCCAGGTGACGATCCGAGACGGGTTCTTGCCCCGGTTGTTGAGCAGAGCCAGCACCACCAGGCCGGCGGCGATCAGCAGGCCGAAGATCGCGCCGGCGATCAGGGAGATCGTCGTAAGGCTGCTGATGGCCTCCATGTCGGTGCCGGCGTAGGCGTCCTCGTAGACCTGTTGCATCGTGCCCATCACCGACAGCGCGACGATCAGGCCGACGACCTGCAGCGCGGCGATCAGGAACAGCAGGTAACTCGAAATGGTGACGGTGCTCGGCCGCGCCTTGACCGGTGGCGCGGCCGGATTCGGATCCGACACGGCTCTCCTTCCCGAAGCTTCGGAAGATCACCGTAGCGGTACCCCGCCAGTGACACGGGGCAAACGGACGCCGCGTCGACCTCGCGTTTCGTCGCCGAACCCGGCCGCGCCGTCGAGCAGAGCGATCGACAGCACTCACCGATGCACATCGATGCCGGTCAGCCGGCCTGCACCGCCAGCCCTTCCTTGTCGTCGGCGAGCTGCACCCGGACGGTGTCGCCGTCACGGATCTCGCCGGCCAGCAGCGCCTTGGCCAACTGGTCGCCGATCGCCGACTGGACCAGTCGACGCAGCGGCCGGGCTCCGTAGATCGGGTCGTAGCCGTGCTCGGCCAGCCAGCTGCGGGCAGTGTCGTCGACGTCCAGGGTCAGCCGCCGGTCGGCCAACCGCCGGCGCATCCGGTCCAGTTGGATGTCCACGATCGACCGCAGCTCCGCGCCGCTGAGCATCGCGAAGACCACGATGTCGTCCAGCCGGTTGAGGAACTCCGGCTTGAAGTGCGCCCGGACCACGGCCAGCACCGCGTCGCGGCGCTGCTCCTCGGTCAACGTCAGGTCGTTGATCAGCGTCGAGCCGAGGTTGGAGGTGAGGATCAGGATCGCGTTGCGGAAGTCGACCGTACGGCCCTGCCCGTCGGTGAGCCGACCGTCGTCGAGCACCTGCAGCAGCACGTCGAAGACGTCCGGGTGAGCCTTCTCCACCTCGTCGAGCAGAATCACCGAGTACGGCCGGCGGCGTACCGCCTCGGTCAACTGACCGCCCTCCTCATACCCGACGTAGCCGGGCGGGGCACCGACCAGCCGGGCCACGGAGTGCTTCTCAGCGTACTCACTCATGTCGATGCGAACCATGGCCCGCTCGTCGTCGAAGAGGAACCCGGCCAGCGCCTTGCCCAGCTCGGTCTTGCCGACGCCGGTCGGGCCGAGGAAGAGGAAGCTGCCGGTCGGCCGGTCCGGGTCGGCGACCCCGGCCCGGGCCCGGCGGACCGCGTCGGAGACGGCGGTGACGGCGGCGGCCTGGCCGACCACCCGGGCCCCCAGCGAGGACTCCATCCGTAGCAGCTTGGCGGTCTCGCCCTCCATGAGCCGGCCGGCCGGGATGCCGGTCCAGGCGGCGACGACGGCCGCGATGTCGTCCGCGCCGATCTCCTCCTTGAGCATCGCGCCGTCGGCCTGCAGCGCGGCCAGCTCGGTCTCGGCGTGGGCCAGCTCGCCCTGCAGCGCCGGGATCCGGCCGTACCGCAGCTCGGCGGCGCGCTCCAGCTCACCGTCGCGTTCGGCCCGCTCGGCCTCGCCGCCGAGGCGTTCCAACTCCTCGCGGGCGGTGGAGATCCGGGTGATGTGCCCCTTCTCCAGCTGCCAGCGGTCGCTGAGCGCGGTCAACTGCTCGCGCTTGTCGGCCAGCTCCCGGCGCAGCCGCTCCAGGCGCTGCGCCGAGCCGGGATCCGGCTCCTTGGCCAGCGCCATCTCCTCGATCTCCAGCCGGCGGACGGCCCGCTCGATCTCGTCGACCTCGACCGGCCGGGAGTCGATCTCCATCCGCAGCCGGGAGGCGGACTCGTCGACCAGATCGATCGCCTTGTCCGGCAGGAACCGGTCGGTGATGTAGCGGTCGGACAGGCCGGCGGCGGCGACCAGCGCGGCGTCGGTGATCCGTACGCCGTGGTGCACCTCGTAGCGTTC
The DNA here is from genome assembly GCF_048060275.1 of Micromonospora sp. LOL_015. Lineage (NCBI taxonomy): Bacteria > Bacillati > Actinomycetota > Actinomycetes > Micromonosporales > Micromonosporaceae > Micromonospora > Micromonospora sp. LOL_015. The sequence continues at coordinate 325,679 of NZ_JBHMIO010000002.1, read as the reverse complement.
CTTGAGCCCGCGCAGGATGCCGATGGTGTCCTCCACGGTCGGCTCGCCGACCAGCACCGGCTGGAACCGGCGCTCCAACGCCGGGTCCTTCTCGATGTGCTCGCGGTACTCGTCGAGGGTGGTGGCGCCGACCATCCGCAGCTCGCCACGGGCCAGCATCGGCTTGAGCATGTTGCCGGCGTCCATCGAGCCCTCGCCCTTGCCGGCACCGACCACGGTGTGCAGCTCGTCGAGGAAGGTGATCACCTGGCCGTCGGAGCTCTTGATCTCCTCCAGGACGGATTTGAGCCGCTCCTCGAACTGGCCCCGGTACTGCGCACCGGCGACCATCGCGCCGAGGTCGAGCGACACCAGCCGCTTGTCGCGCAGCGACTCGGGTACGTCGCCGGCGACGATCCGCTGGGCGAGCCCTTCGACGATGGCGGTCTTGCCGACGCCGGGTTCGCCGATCAGCACCGGGTTGTTCTTGGTACGCCGGGACAGCACCTGGATCACCCGGCGGATCTCGGCGTCCCGGCCGATCACCGGGTCGATCTTGCCGTCCCGGGCGCTGGCGGTCAGGTCGACGCCGTACTTCTCCAGGGCCTGGTAGGTCTGCTCGGGGTCGACGGTGGTGACCCGGCGGTCGCCGCCGCGTACCGACGGGAACGCGGCGACCAGGTTTTCCTCGGTGGCTCCGGCATCCTTGAGTAGCCCGGCGACGGCCCCGCCGACCCGGGCCAGGCCGGCCAACAGGTGCTCGGTGGAGGTGTACTCGTCGCCGAGTGGACGGGCGATCTGCTCGGCCGCGCCGATCGCGTTGGCGAACTCGCGGGACAGGCTCGGCTCGGCGACGCTGGAGCCGCGCGCGGCGGGCAGGTTCTCCACGGTCCGTACGGCGGACCGGCGGATCTCCACCGGGTTGGCGCCGACGGCCCGCAGCAGGCCGGCGGCGGTTGAGCCGCCGGTGTCCAGCAGGGAGAGCAGCAGATGCCACGGTTCGACCGTGGCGTGGCCCCGCTGGTTGGCGATGGCGACCGCGGCGGTGATGACTTCGCGACTCTTGGTGGTCAAACGTTCGGCGTTCATGAGCTCCCCTGTACGGCAGGTTGGTCCACTGATGAGGACACCACCAGACTTGAGTCTATTCCACTCAACTCCGATCGACGAGTCGACCGCCGAAGCCCGACCCGCACCGGGCTACCGCCCGTACGGTTCCCAGGAGATCTCCACCCACCCGGCACCCGACGGCTGTCGCGCCTTGAGCAGCACCGCGCCGCCCGGCCGGACCGCCTGCACCGTCCCGTCCCGCAGCCGGGTCAGGTAGGCGCCCTGCACCGGCCAGTCAACCGGCTCGAAGCGGCCGTCGGAGCCGACCGACCAGACACCGGTACTGGTGGTGACCAGCAGCCGGCCACCGTCCGGCAGCACCGACATCACCTCCGGCGGCGGGTCATCGAACCGCACCGGCTCCAGCCGACCCCAATCGGCCCGCCAGACGAGCGGAAACTCACCCGGCAGGGGCACCGGCTCGCCGATCAGCCAGTAACCGCCCGACGGCGTCGTCTCCACGACGAGCTGACGGATCCGCTCCGGATCCGCGACGGTGACCGCGTCGGTCCGCCACAGCCAGCGCACCCCTGGCCCACCGCCGCCATCATCGTCGGTCGCCACCGGCGCGCCGAACGCCACATGCAGCCGGCCGTCGTGCAGCCCGGCGACGGTCAGCTTGTCGCCGATGTGGCCGACGGTCTGCACCACCGGGATCGGCGGCTGCGGGGCCAACGGGACCGTCCCCTGCTCGGTCACCTCGACGACCCGCGGCACGGGATCGGTTCGGCAACACACCTGGTACGGCCCGTCCCAACTGGCGAACTCGGGCGGCATCGACCCGTCCGGACTGTCACCCTGGGTGAAGGTCACACCCCCGTCGACCGACCGGTACCAGGCCGCGCCGGCGGACAGCACCAGGCTGCCGTAGCCGACCAGCATCGAATGCTCCACCGCCGCCGGGTCCGGGTGCTCCCGGTGCTGCCAGGACCGGCCGCCGTCGGCGGTCGCGTAGAGCTGCGACGGGCAACCCGACGCAACCCCGACGGACGCCCGGGCGTTGCATCCGTGAAAGAAGGCGTACCCGTGGTCGGCGTCGTCGAACGCGACGAATGGGGCGTTGTAGCCGGCCCGCACCCGCATCGGGCGTACCTCGACGGCGGGCCCGCCGACAGGCCCCGTCGCGTCCGTCGACGGGGCCGCGCGGTCTGGAGGTGGCCGGCGGATGTCGCCGATCGAACACCCGGTGAGGATCAGCACGGCCGACAGACCGACGGCCGCGACCGACCCGCCTACCCGACGTCGCATCCACCCTCTCCTTCCGCCCGCGCCCCACAACCGCCCGGTCCGGCGACCACTCCTGGGCCGATTCGGCACCGCGTCCGCACCAGTCTGCCGGGACGCGGCGCGACCGTCTGCCCTTAGGCGGCGTAGCGTGGACGGTGTGCGCGCACGTGTGGAACAGGTCGATCTCCCCGGCATCGGAGTACGCCACGACCTGATGACCGAGTCAGGCCGACGGATCGGCGTGGTGAGTCACCGGTCAGGGCGTCGTGACCTCGTCCTCTACGACCGGGACGATCCGGACTCCTGTGACGCCGACATCCCGCTGACCGACGACGAGGCGGAGGCGCTCGCCGACATCCTCGGCGCGTCGCTGATGCTCAGCCAGCTCGCCGGGTTGCGCGACCAGGCGGCCGGGCTGCTCACCGAGCAGGTGCCGATCTCGGCTGGCTCGCCGTTCGTCGGCCGCACCCTCGGCGACACCAAGACGCGGACCCGTACCGGGGCGTCGATCGTGGCGGTGCTGCGCAACCGGGAGGTGCTGGCCTCCCCGGGGCCGGAGTTCCGGTTCGCCGCCGGCGACGTGGTGGTGGTCGTCGGTACCAGGTCCGGGCTGGACGGCGTGGGCGGCATCCTCGCCGACGACGACCCGGCCGGCTGACCCGGCCATGCACGACAGCGCACTGCTGCTGATCGAACTCGGCGCGCTGCTGCTGCTCCTCGGGCTGCTCAGCCGCCTGTCCCGGCGCTACGGGCTGTCGCCGATCCCGCTCTATTTGCTCGCCGGGCTGCTGTTCGGTCACGGCGGCCTGCTCCCGCTGCACGACATCCAGGACTTCTTCGCCGTCGGGGCAGAGATCGGCGTGGTGCTGCTGCTGGTGATGCTCGGGCTGGAGTACTCGGCGAGCGAGCTGATCGGCAACCTGCGCCGGGCGGCACCGGCCGGCCTGATCGACGCGCTGCTCAACGCGCTGCCCGGTGTCGCGTTCGCCCTGCTGCTCGGCTGGGGGCCGACCGCCGCCGTGGTGCTCGGCGGGATCACCTGGATCTCGTCGTCCGGCGTGATCGCCAAGATGCTCGGCGACCTGGGCCGGCTGGGTAACCGGGAAACGCCGGTCATCCTGTCGATCCTGGTCGTCGAGGACCTGGCGATGGCGTTCTACCTGCCGGTGCTCAGCGCGGTGCTGATCGGCGCCGGGCTCGCCGCCGGCAGCCTGGCGGTCGCGGTGGCGGTCACCGCGGTCACCGTCGTGCTGCTGGTCGCGGTCCGGTTCGGCCACCGGATCTCCGCTCTGCTGTCGGTACGCGACCCGGAGGCGCTGCTGCTCGGCGTACTCGGATTGACCCTGCTGGTCGCCGGGATCGCCGCCGAACTGCAGGTCTCCGCGGCGGTCGGCGCGTTCCTGGTCGGCATCGCGCTGTCCGGGCCGGTGGCGCACAGCGCCACCGAACTGCTCACCCCGCTGCGGGACGTGTTCGCTGCGGTCTTCTTCGTCTTCTTCGGGCTGGTGACCGACCCCCGGGACATCCCGCCGGTGCTGCTGCCGGCCCTCGGGCTGGCGGTGGTGACGATGTGCACCAAGGTGCTGACCGGTTACCTGGCCGCCAAGCGGGCCGGTATCGCCGCTCCCGGTCGGTGGCGGGCCGGGCTGGCGCTGATGCCGCGTGGGGAGTTCTCCATCGTGATCGCCGGCCTGGCGGTCGCCAGCTCCGGTATCGAGCCGGCGCTCGCGCCGTTGGCCACCGCGTACGTGCTGATCACCGTGGTGACCGGACCGGTGCTGGCCCGGATTCCGGATTCCCGCTGGTTCAAGCGTCGGCTGCGGAGGCGGCCCGCACCCCTCGCGGCCAGCGGGGATCACCTGACGGAAGCGGACCGGCACGTACCGGCTTCGTGAAAGGCATTACCAGGGACTTCCCCGATCACCCTCCGACACGCTACCGTGGCGCGGCAGTAGCTAGTGGTAGGCCCAGGGCCGGTTGTGCCCTGTCGGCCGCGAACGGGAGGGTCCCCGTTGAGCGTGCAAGAGTCGGCGTTCCGCGGCTTCACCAACCCGGTGGACCCGTCGCCCGCCGAGCTGCGCACCTGGGCATACCAGCCGGACTCGGTCCCGCTGCAGTCGATGCCGCAGGACTGGGACCTGCTCGTCTCCGGTGACCGGTTGATCACCACGCTGTTCGACCTGGCGATGGATCCGACCTGTCCGGCCCGCCGGTTTGCGCTGCACTGCCTCTACATCTACGCGGCGGACGGCATCCGGACCAACTTCCGCGCCCACCCGAAACGGCGGCTGCGCAAGCTGGTCGAGCAGGCCGAGCAGGACGGCGACGAGCTGATGTCGGTCTGGGCGCACAACACCCGGGTGCTGCTGGCCAAGCCGCAGCTGTTCGACTACCACGACTGGTGCGAAGGCGGCCTGGTCCGTAAGTCCCGCCGGCTGAGCTAGCATCCGCGAGTCCCGCCGGCTCAGCTGATCGTCAACGGCTCCCGCCGGCTGAGTGACCGACGGACCGGTCCGGCTCCGCCCCCGCTTACTCCTGCCGGCTGCCCCGGTTGGGCCGCCACACCACCAGCGCGGTCGAGGTGCGGCTGGTCGGGACCAGGTCACGTCGCGGGTACGGGCCGACCGACTCCAGCTCGGCGATCCGCCGGTACGCCTCGGCCAGCTCGGCGCGCAACCCGTCAACCTGCTGCTGCAGGTCGCCGACGAGCTGCTCCAGCCCGATGATCCGCTTGATGCCGGCCAGGTTGACGCCGTCGTCCTGGCTGAGCCGCTGCACCTCGCGCAGCAGCACCACGTCCCGGACGCTGTACCGGCGGCCGCCGCCAGCCGCCCGGCCGGCCTGCACCAGGCCCAGCCGGTCGTACTGGCGCAGCGTCTGCGGATGCATGCCGGCCATCCGCGCCGCCACCGAGATGATCAGGACCTTGGCGTCGGAGGCGGCCTCGAACGTGATCAGCAGATCCTCGTCCACCCCTCACTCACCTCCCGTCTGTCCCTCGCGGCGACCCGGCGGCCTGCTCCTCGTTGCGACGCAGCCGGGCGGCGAGACGTTCCCGGTCGGCAGCGGGGGTGTGCTCCGCGAAGGTCCGCAGGGCGGCCTGTGCCGACTCGTCCACGGTAGCCGGAACGACGACCTCGACGGTAACCAGAAGATCACCGGCGGTGCCGTCCCGGCGGGGCACACCCTTGCCGCGCGCCCGCAAGGTACGCCCACTCGGTGTACCCGGTTGCACCCGAAGCGTTACGGCACCGTCCATGGTCGGGACCCGCAGGTCGGTGCCGAGCACCGCCTCGGCGTAGGTGATCGGCACGGTCAACGTGAGATCGTCGCCGGTCCGCCCGAACAGTTCGTCGTTGCGGACCTTGACCAGCACGTACAGGTCACCGGCCGGGCCACCCCGGTCGCCCGGCTCGCCCCGCCCGGCCAACCGGATCCGCTGGCCGTCCGCCACGCCGGATGGGAAGCGGACGTTCAGCGTCCGGGTCTTGGTCACCCCACCGGAGCCATGACATTCCGGGCACTTCTCGTCGACGATCGTGCCCACCCCCTGGCAGTCACGGCACGGCTCGGAGAAGCTGAACGACCCCTGGTTGCGGGTGGTCAGCCCGGACCCGGCACAGGTCGGGCAGGTCCTCGGCACCGAGCCTGGCTTGGCACCGTTGCCGTGGCAGGTGTCGCACACCCCAGGTGCCCGCAGGCTCAGCGGCAGCGTCGTGCCGCGTACGGCGGCGCCGAAGTCCAGCACCACCTCGGCCTCGACGTCGCGGCCTCGGGCCGGTCCACGGGTACGCATCCCGCCCCCGCCGCCGCCGGAAAAGATCGAGCTGAAAATGTCGGAAAACCCGGCCCCGCCGAACCGACGGTCGCCGGCACCGCCAGCCCCGGCGAAGCCGCCGAACAGGTCGGCCGGGTCGAAGCCCGGCCCGCCGCCACGCGCCCCCCGGCGGAACGCACCCGAACCGAACAGCGAGCGCATCTCGTCGTACTCCTTGCGCCGCCGATCGTCGGCGAGCACGTTGTACGCCTCCGACACCGCCTTGAACCGCTCCTCAAAGGCCGAGTTGCCGGGATTGTGGTCGGGATGCAACTCGCGGGCCAGCTTGCGGTACGCCTTCTTGATCTCGTCGGCGGAGGCCGTCTTGGGCACCCCCAGTACGGCGTAGAAGTCCTTTTCCAGCCAGTCCTTGGAACTCACCCTGTCCTCCTCCTGTCCGTCACCGGACCCCGACCCTGACCGCCCTGGTGCCAGGTGGACGACCGGCCAACCACTGCGGGCCCGGCCCACGCGCGGCGGCCGGTACCGCGGTGCCGGCGGCGGGACGCGGTCCGCGTCCCGCCGCCGGCAGTGATGTGCGCCGGTGGACCACCGGCGGCGGTCATTCCGGGTCTGCGACAGCGACCAGCGCCGCCCGCAGCAGCCGGTCCCCGAGCAGGTAGCCCCGCCGCATCACGTCGACGCAGGTGGGTTCGGTGACCTCGGCGGAGGTCAGGTGCGCGACCGCCTCGTGCAGGGTGGGATCGAACGGGTCGCCCTTCTCGCCGAACGCGGTGAGCCCGAACTTGCCCAGCGCCGCGCCGAGTTGCTCGGCCACGGCGCCGAACGGGCCGACCAGGTCGCCGTGCTCCCGTGCCCGGTCCAGGTCGTCCAGGATCGGCAGCAGCGCGGCGAGAACTGCACCAGTGGCCTGATCTGCGGCGACCCCTTTGTCCCGCTCGACCCGCTTGCGATAGTTGGCGTACTCAGCGGTCACCCGCTGCAGGTCGCGGGTGCGTTCGTCGAGATCGGCGCGGAGCGCCTCCAGCTCGGCGCCGAGCGGACCGGGACCGGCCACGCCCCCGGCCGCCTCCTCGGCGTCCGACTCCGGCGCCGGCTCCACCACTTCGCCGACCACCGGCTCGTCGACGACAGCGGTGTCCGACGAGTCGGGCTGAACGGCCCGGTCGGTGCCGGTCGCGGACCCGCTGCTCGTCGCGGACCCGCTTCCGGTCGCGGACCGGGTCGGCTCGTCCTTTCCGGTGTCGCTGGCGGCCGACCCGTCGGCGGACCTGTCGTCGGCTTTCCCGCTCACTGGCTCCTCCTCCGTGCCCGACCGGGCGTGCCGCCCGGTCGGACGATGGTCGGTGGGGGGTGCCGCACCCGTCGGCTCGGCCGCCGCGTGCCGCGCGGTCCGAGGCCGCGTCCCGGTCGGGTCGATCCGGCGTTTGTCCCGGATCACCAGGCGCTCGGTGGTCTCACCGTCCGCCTGCTCGACCGGTGCCGAGCGGCGCCTCGGCGGGCCGGTGCCGGCCGGATCAGCGGCCCGTGACTTCTCCGTCATGTGGCTACCTCGCTCCGTGCGGCAGTTCGAGGGAAGATCATCGCTGGTCCTCGGCCTCGACGGAGACTCACTTCTTGTCGTCCTCGATGATCTCCGCGTCGACCACGTCGTCCGGCCCGCCGGCGGCACCACCTGACGCGGACGCCCCAGCGGCGCCCGGTCCGGCGGTGCCCGGTCCGGGCTCGCCGGGGGTGCCGGCACCGCCCGGCTGCTCGGCCTGCTGGGCGTAGAGCTGCGAGCCGGCCTGCTGGGAAACCTGCGCCAGCTTCTCGTGCGCGGACTTGATCGCCTCGATGTCGCTGCCGGCCAACGCGCCACGCAGTTCGCCCAGCGCGTCGTTCATCTGGTCGCGGGAGTCCGACGGCAGCTTGTCGCCGCTCTCGGCGAGAAACTTCTCGGTCTGCCACTGCAGCTGCTCGGCCAGGTTGCGGGTCTCCGCCTCCTCGCGACGCCGCTTGTCCTCGTCGGCATGGTCCTGCGCGTCGCGCATCATCCGCTCGATGTCGTCCTTCGGCAGCGCCGAGCCGCCGGTGATCGTCATCGACTGCTCCTTGCCAGTGCCCAGGTCCTTGGCGTTGACGTGGACGATGCCGTTCGCGTCGATGTCGAAGGCGACCTCGACCTGCGGCACGCCGCGCGGCGCCGGCGGGAGCCCGGTGAGCTCGAAGGTGCCAAGCTTCTTGTTGTACGCGGCGATGTCCCGCTCACCCTGGAAGACCTGGATGAGCACCGACGGCTGGTTGTCGTCGGCCGTGGTGAACACCTCGGAGCGCTTGGTCGGGATGGTGGTGTTGCGCTCGATCAGTTTGGTGAAGATGCCGCCCTTGGTCTCGATGCCCAGGCTCAGCGGGGTCACGTCGAGCAGCAGGACGTCCTTGACCTCGCCCTTGAGCACACCGGCCTGCAGCGCGGCACCGACCGCGACCACCTCGTCCGGGTTGACGCCCTTGTTCGGCTCCCGGCCGGTCAGCTGCTTGACCAGGTCGGAGACGGCCGGCATCCGGGTGGACCCGCCGACCAGGATGACGTGGTCGACATCGGCCAGCTTGACGCTGGCGTCCTTGATCGCCTGCTCGAACGGGCCCTTGCAGCGGTCCAGCAGGTCCTGGGTCATCCGCTGGAACTCGGCGCGGGTCAGCGTGACGTCCAGGTGCAGCGGCGCCGACGGGGCGCCGTCCGACCCGGCCGGGCCGGCGGTGATGTACGGCAGGTTGATGCTGGTCGTGGTGGCGGCGGACAGCTCGATCTTGGCCTTCTCCGCGGCTTCCCGCAGCCGCTGCATCGCCATCTTGTCCTGGGCGAGGTCAACGCCGTGCTGGCCACGGAACGTCTTCACCAGGTGGTCGATGATCCGCTGGTCCCAGTCGTCACCACCGAGCAGGTTGTCACCACTGGTCGACTTGACCTCGATCACGCCCTCGCCGAGCTCCAGCAGCGAGACGTCGAAGGTGCCGCCACCGAGGTCGAAGACCAGGACGGTCTGCTCCTTGGAGCCCTTGTCCAGGCCGTACGCCAGGGCCGCCGCGGTCGGCTCGTTGACGATCCGCAGCACGTTGAACCCGGCGATCTCGCCGGCTTCCTTGGTGGCCTGACGCTGCGCGTCGTTGAAGTACGCCGGGACGGTGATCACCGCGTCGGTGATCCGCTCACCGAGGTAGGCCTCGGCGTCCCGCTTGAGCTTCATCAGGGTACGGGCGGAGATCTCCTGCGGCGTGTACTTCTTGCCGTCGATGTCGACGGTCCAGCTGGTGCCGATCTCACGCTTGACCGACCGGATCGTCCGGTCCGGGTTGGTTACCGCCTGCCGCTTGGCGACCTCGCCGACGAGCACCTCACCGTTGCGGGCGAACGCGACGATGGAAGGAGTGGTCCGGGAGCCCTCCGCGTTGGCGATGACGGTAGGCTCACCACCCTCCAGCACACTGACGCAAGAGTTCGTCGTGCCCAGGTCGATACCGACCGCACGTGCCATGGTCGCTTCCTCGCTTCGTTCGTAGAGCAGGTGCCGGGGCACCGCCCCGCCGCACACCCACCACAAGTTGAGTGGACTTGACTCAATACTGCCACGATCGTAGCCACCGTCAAGTCAGGTTGAGTCGGAGTCGCGCAACTCATGCCCCCACCAGCACCGATACCCCCTCAGGCCGCGTCACCCACAGTGTCATCGGCAGCCACGCCGGGCCGGTTCAGGTTGTCTGGCATGCATTGATCGGGCACGCTTTACCCGTGACCACGCAGGGCAGACCGGCCGCGCCCAACCCCGGCGCACCCGAACTTCCCGCTGCACTCAAACGACTACGCTCCGCAATTGCGGCGATGGCGTACCCTCTCGTGTTGCCCTCAGCCGGGGAGGGCCGCGAGGTCGGTGCCGGCCTGCTCGCCCAGTTGGACGACTATCTGCTGCCCCGGCTCGCCCGACTCGACGCCCCGCTGCTGGTGGTGGTCGGCGGCTCCACCGGTGCGGGCAAGTCGACCCTGGTCAACAGCATGGTCCGGGCCCGGGTCAGCGCCACCGGCGTACTGCGGCCCACCACCCGGTCCCCGGTGCTGGTCAGCCATCCGGCGGATGCCGGCTGGTTCCGGCAGGGCGAGCTGCTGCCCGGCCTGACCCGCACCGCCGGCCCCACCGACGCGCCGGACGCGCTGCAGCTCGTCGCCGCGCCGGCGCTACCCCCCGGGCTGGCCTTCCTCGACGCGCCGGACATCGACTCGGTGGTCGACGCCAACCGGGCGCTCGCCGTCCAACTGCTCGCCGCCGCCGACCTGTGGCTGTTCGTCACCACCGCCGCCCGGTACGCCGACGCGGTCCCCTGGCAGCTGCTGCAGACCGCGCAGCTGCGCGGGACCATGGTCGCGCTCGCCCTGGACCGGGTGCCGACCGAGGCAGCCGACGAAATCACCGCGCACCTGCGGGAGATGCTCACCGACCACGACCTCGGCGACGTACCGATCTTCGTGGTGCCGGAGACGGTGGTCGGCGGCCAGGGGCTGCTGCCGGAGATCGTCGCCGCGCCGCTGCGCGAATGGTTCGGCCGGCTCGCCGGGGACGCCGCCGCCCGCGCCGCGGTGATCCGGCAGTCCCTCGACGGGGCGCTGAGCGCGCTGGCACCGACCGTCGAAGGGCTGGCCTCCGCTGCCGACGACCAGCTCGACGCGGCCCGCACCCTGACCGACCGGGTCCGCGCCGCGTACCGCAGCGCTAGCCGTAACGCCGAGCAGGCAGTGCAGGACGGCCGGCTGCTCCGCGGCGAAGTACTCGGCCGCTGGCAGGACTTCGTCGGCACCGGCGAACTGTTCCGTTCACTGGAGGCCAGGGTGGGGCGGCTTCGCGACCGGGTACTCAGCGCCGTCACCGGGCGGCCGGCACCCGCCAACCAGCTGCGGACCGCGATCGAGTCACAACTGGTCACCCTGATCAAGGGCGCGGCGACCGAGGCCGCCGACGCCGCGCACCTCGCCTGGCGGACCCACCCGGCCGGCGCCGCGCTACTCATCCCGGACCTCGCCCGGCCCTCCGCCGACCTGCCGGAACGCGCCGAGCGGCTGGTCCGCGACTGGCAACGCGACGTGCTCGAACTGGTCCGGGCCGAGGCCGGCGACAAGCGGTTCGTCGCCCGCACCGCCGCGTACGCGGTGAACGCCACCGGGCTCGCCGTCATGATCGCCGTCTTCGCCTCGACCGCCTTCATCCCGACCGGGCTGGAGGTCGCCGCCGCCGGCGGCACCACCGTCGCCGCCCAGAAGGTACTTGAGGCGATCTTCGGCGACCAGGCGATCCGCAACCTCGCCAACCGGTCCCGGGAGGGCCTGCTACGCCGGATCCGGACACTGCTCGACGAGGAGGCCGGCCGCTACCTGCGGCTGATCGAAGCGGCCGGTGTCCCGCCGCAGGCCGTCGACGCCACGGCCACCGCGCCCGGCGACCGGCTGCGCGCCGCAGCCGTCGAGGTCGAGCAGGCCCGGGCGACCGCCGGGTTGAACAGCGGTACGCCGTACCGGTTGCCGGACACACTGCCCGGCGCGACCGGACCGCTGCCGGGAGCGGTCGCGTGACCGGCTTCGTCGATCGGGTCCGACACCTGGTCCGAGGAGACTCACGGGTGGACGCCGACCTGCTGGTCGACCGGCTCGACGCGCTCGGGCGGTTCCTGCGCGCCGCCGACGGTCGGATTCCCGACGACCGTCTCGGAGCCGCCCACACCCTGGTCGAGCGGGCCGGGGCCCGGCTGGCGCTGTCCCGGGAACACACCGTCGTGGCGCTGGCCGGCGCCACCGGCAGCGGGAAGTCCAGCATCTTCAACGCGCTGGCCGGGCGGGACCTCTCTCCGGCCGGCGTACGCCGGCCCACCACCGGGTACGCGCACGCGTGCGGGTGGGGCGCGGTCGACGGAGCGAGCGGGCTGTTGGACTGGGTCGGGGTCCTGCCCCGGCACCGGTTCGTCCGGGAGAGCGCCCTGGACGGCACCGACGAGGCCGGGCTGCACGGTCTGGTCCTGCTCGACCTGCCCGACTTCGACTCGGTCGAGTACGGGCACCGGCTGGAGGTCGACCGGCTACTCGGCCTGGTCGACCTGGTGATCTGGGTGGTCGACCCGCAGAAATACGCCGACCGGGTGATCCACCGCAGCTATCTGCGGGAGTTCCATCGCAACCGGGACGTCACCGTGGTGGTGCTCAACCACGCCGACCGGCTGGACCGGACCGAGCTGCCCCGGCTACTCGCCGACCTGCGCCGGCTGCTCGACGCCGACGGGCTCGACGGAGTCCCGCTGCTGGCCACCTCGGCGCTGGTACCGGCCGCGATGACCGAGCTGCGCCGGCTGTTGGAAGGCACGGTGGCCGAGCGGCAGGCGGCGCTGCGGCGACTCTCCGGTGACCTGGACTCGGTCACCGGAGGCCTGGCGGAACTGGTCGGCCCAGCCGGCGAACACGCCGAGGAGGAGATCAACCGTGGCACGGTGCGCCGGCTCAGCCTGGCGCTGGCGGCGGCGGCCGGGGTGCCGAGCGTGGTCGACGCCGTCGACTCGGCGTACCGGCACCGGGCCGGGGCCGCGACCGGCTGGCCGCTCACCCGGGCCTGGCGCAGGCTGCGGCCGGATCCGCTGCTACGGCTGCACCTGCTCGGCTCCCGCCGGGCCGGCGGGATCGACCCGGCCGACCAGCCAGCGCCGGTGACCGCGCCCGGTCAACCGGGGCCGCCGTCGCTGGCCGGGGCTGGTGGACCGGTGCCGGTCACCTCGTTGCCGGCACCGAGTGCCGCACAGCGCGCCGCGGTCGATCTGGCCGTACGCGGCCTCGCCGAGCAGGCCGGCAGTCGGCTGCCGACCCCCTGGTCGGCGGCGGTCGCCGCCGCCGCCCGGTCGCAACGGGCCGAGCTGCCGGACGCTCTCGACCGGGCGATCGGCGGCGCCGACCTGGGCCTGGACCGGCCGCCGATGTGGTGGCGGCTGGTCGGCGCGGTGCAGTGGGCGGTCACCGCCACCGCCGCCGCCGGGATCGGCTGGCTGCTGGTCGGCTTCATCATCCGTACGCTGGGTCTGCCGGCCCTCGATTATCCGACGGTCGGTGTCCTGCCGGTGCCGACCGCGATGCTGCTCGGCGGTTTGCTCGGCGGGATTCTGCTCAGTCTGCTGATCCGGCCGGTGACCGGGTGGGCGGCCCGGCGGGTCCGCAGACGGGCCGAGGACCGGCTGTACGACGTGGTGGCCGAGACTGCCCGCCGGCTGGTCGTCGCCCCGGTCCGGGCGGTCCTGCAGGCGCATGCCGACGCCCGTGACGCGTTGGACCGTGCCCGGTCGTCCCACCGCTGACGACCTCGTCCGGTCTTCCCGATGCAAGCGCGGCCCATCGGCCGGCTGGACGGGGCCGGAGTCCGCCCGCCCGGCGTACCCGACATGTGACGCGCAGGTGATGCCAGCCGCCGCAGCACAGCGTAGGGTCGATTCATGGCCACGCCTGAAACCCCCTACGAAGCGGTGCTCGCCGCCGCCCGTGACGTGACCAAGTTGGAGTGTGCCCTCGACGCGGAGATGCTCGGCGCCGCCCTGCTCGGCAGCGTGTACGCGGTGGCGGAGACGGACCGCGCCGACGCGGTGCGGGAGTTCGTCGGCGGCTTTCTCGCCGCCACCACCCGCCGGCGCGCCGCCGCCGCGACCACCATCCGTACCGTCTTCGCCCGGCTGGTGCCGGAGGCGGCGGGCGCCGCCGCGGTGAAGGTCGGCAAGACCGCGCCGCCCTGGTCGGACCGGTTGGGCCGGGTCCGGCTGACCGGCAGCTACGCCTACGGCGACGTGTACGGCGACCAGACCTCGTACCTGGCCACCTTCGCCTACGACGACGAGCTCGGCGGCCCCGAGCACGCGATGGTGGCGCTGGTCGACCACAACATCGGCATCACCAAGGACGTCTTCGTCGGTGGTCCGGCCGAGCGGGTCCTCGGTCAGGTTCGGCAAATGTGTGCCAACGACGAGCTGACCTGGTTCCGCGATGAGGATCCCCGGGTGCTGCGCGGTGAGGTGAGCCGGCACCTGGCGATCACCGACGGCCTGGGCGAACTGCCCGGCGAGGGGTCGCTCGCCACCGACCGGGCGTTGGTCGGCGCGCGGCTCGCCGTACTGCCCGCGCCGCAGCCGACCGTGGCACCGGCACCGGACGATCCGCTGCCCGCCGACCGGCGGACCGTTCTGGTGCGGGAGTTCCTCGCGTCTGCCGAGGCCAAGCGGTTCGGACTGGACGCGGCCGGCGACGCCGACCTTGCCTCGCTGCACTTCTGCCTGAGCCTGGTGCTCGACCACTCGGCGAGCCTGCTCGACCCCGACCCGATGCGCTGGAGCCCGGCGGTGGCCGGCATGTTCCTGCTCGACTGGGTGCACCGCCGGGCGGTGCTGGACATCGACGACGCGGCCATGCTGCCCGGCGTGGTCCGCGGCTGGTCCGCGTACGCCGGCCGGCAGCGCGGTCTACCGGCGGCGGCGTTCAGCCAGACGGACGCCGCGATCGCCGAGATGGTGCCGGAGTTCGTCCGCCTCTACACCACCGGGGAGCGCCGCAGCCCGGCCACGGCCGCGGTCGCCCAACTCCTTGCCGAGGGTGTCGACCTCAACGATCCGCAGGCGCTCGACGCCTGGATCGAGGCCAACCGGCAACGACTCGCCGACGAGCAGGGCGGATCCTGACGGGTCTACCCGGTCACGCCGCGTCCGATGGGCGCGGACTGCAGGACGGACCCGGCGTCGGACCCGGATCCACATCTGGGTCCGGAGTCGGCGTCGGATCGGGGTCCGGCGACGGGTCGATGTCCGGATCCACGTCTGGGTCCGGAGTCGGCGTCGGATCGGGATCAGGGGACGGGTCGATGTCCGGGTCGATGTCCGGGTCGATGTCCGGGTCGATGTCCGGGTCGATGTCCGGATTCGGCGACGGTGTAGGCGTCGGATCGGGCTCCGGGTCGACGTCGGTGACGGGCGGCGGGTCGTCAGGGTCCGGCGAGTCGTCCGGAGTGTCGGATGGTGGCTGTTCTGACCCAGGATCGCTGGGGGTCGTCGGTGCCGGACCATCGGAGTCCGCCGGTGCGCCCGGGGCCGGCCGGTCACGATCCGACGATCCGCTCCCGCTGTCGCGCTTCGTGCCGGTGGAAGGTCCGCCCCGGCCGCCGGCACGACGGTCCGCCGACGCGTCCTGCTCCGTACCGTCCCCGCCGGTCGGCTCGACCGGTCCGGACGGGGTCGGGTGCGGCAGCGGCTGCACGATGATCGGTCCGCCGCCCGGCTGACCGATCAGCGGCAGCACCGTGGCCGGGCCACCTCCGGCCACCGTCGCCGAACCCGCGCCGAGCGTCGCAAGCAGCGGCAACGAAGCGGTCAGCACCAGCAACGCCACGATCAACGCGAACCGCCGGGCAGGTCCGTCCACCCCCGTGGGCCGGGCCACGCGATCCTGCGGCAGCAGCACGGCTCGTCTCCTCATCGGTATGGTCTCCGGTCGATCCACGGTCCCACAGATCACCGGCTCTGGATACATCGTGAAGCAGTGACAGAAAGTTTTCCAGTTCAATACATCGTGTTATCAGAACCGGACGGATGAGTCACACTCGGCCGAACGCAGCGCGAGGCTACAAGTTCCGCGCAACGCGGACATCGCACCTGCACGACCGGACCGACCTATGACACCCCTCACCTCCAATGCGAATATGGACCGGACGGCACCGCAGCCGCTGCCTCCGCCTCTACCGCGGCGGGCACGACTCGATGGCGTCCCTCCCGGACCGGGTCCAGCCAGAACCCGGCCCGTGCCGCGCGGCAACCCTGACCCGGGCCAGGCGCGGCGAGAGGACCTGCACCGGCAGCAGCCGGCGGCAGGACGAGCTGCGCGGTCGGGACACCCCCGCTGCCACGCACGAACGATGGGAGAGACGGATGGCGAAAGGCGAGCGCGGGACAGCGACCCGTGCCAGACCGGCCGCGGCTCGACGGCGCGTCAACAGGAACGCCGCCGATCCGGAGTTGGTGCAACTACTGACTCCGGACGGCGAACGGATCGACCGGGTTACCGGCCCCGACGGCACGCAGTACACGGTCGACTTCACCGACGCCGAGTACCGTGCCCTCTACCGAGACCTCGTCGTGGTGCGGAAACTCGATGCCGAGGCGACCGCCCTGCAGCGCCAAGGTGAGCTGGGCATCTGGGCGAGCCTGCTCGGTCAGGAGGCCGCGCAGGTCGGTTCCGGACGGGCGCTGCGCGCTCAGGACATGGCGTTTCCCACCTACCGCGAACACGGTGTGCTGTACTGCCGCGGCATCGACCCGATCATGCCGCTGGGGTTGTTCCGCGGGGTCGACCAGGGTGGCTGGGATCCGAACGAGTTCAAGTTCAACATGTACACGATCGTGATCGGCGCCCAGACGCTGCACGCCACCGGCTACGCCATGGGCATCACCATGGACGGCAAGGTCGGCGGCGACGACGGCGAGGCGGTCATCGCGTACTTCGGTGACGGGGCGTCCGCACAGGGTGACGTCAACGAAGCCTTTGTCTGGTCCAGCGTCTTCAACGCGCCGATCGTCTTCTTCTGTCAGAACAACCAGTACGCCATCTCCGAACCCCTCGAACGACAGACCAGGATTCCGCTCTACCAGCGGTCGTCCGGCTTCGGCTTCCCGGGCGTACGGGTGGACGGCAACGACGTGCTGGCCAGCTACGCGGTGACCCGGACCGCGCTGGACAACGCCCGGCACGGGCAGGGCCCGACGCTGATCGAGGCGTACACGTACCGGATGGGGGCGCACACCACCTCCGACGACCCGACCCGGTACCGGATTGCCAGCGAGGTGGAGGCGTGGCAGGCCAAGGATCCGATCACCCGGGTCCGCGCCTTCCTGGAGAAGCAGCAGATCGCCGACGCCGACTTCTTCGCCGAGGTTGACGCGCAGGCCAAGCAGGACGCGGTGCAGCTGCGGGAGCGGGTGCTGAGCATGCCCGACCCGCAGCCCGGCGCGCTCTTCGATCACGTGTACGCGCACGGCTCGCCGTTGCTCGACACCGAACGGGCCCAGTTCGAGCGGTACCTGGCGTCGTTCGAGGGAGGGTCGCACTGATGGCTGAGACACTCACTCTCGGTAAGGCGCTCAACGCCGGGTTGCGCAGGGCGCTGGACAACGACAACAAGGTCGTCCTGATGGGCGAGGACGTCGGCAAGCTCGGCGGTGTCTTCCGGATCACCGACGGGCTGCAGAAGGACTTCGGTGAGGACCGGGTGATCGACACCCCGCTGGCCGAGTCCGGAATCATCGGCACCGCCGTCGGTCTGGCCATCCGCGGCTTCCGTCCGATCTGCGAGATCCAGTTCGACGGCTTCGTCTACCCGGCGTACGACCAGATCGTGTCCCAGGTGGCCAAGATGCACTACCGGTCGCAGGGCAAGGTGAAGCTGCCGATCGTGATCCGGATCCCGTTCGGCGGCGGCATCGGCGCGGTGGAGCACCACTCCGAGTCGCCGGAAGCGTACTTCTCGCACACCGCCGGGCTGAAGGTCGTGGCCTGCTCCAACCCGCAGGACGCCTACACGATGATCCAGCAGGCGGTGCTCTCCGACGACCCGATCATCTTCCTGGAGCCGAAGCGGCGGTACTGGGAAAAGGCGTCGGTCGAGCTGGAGGCACCGCCGGGTACGGCGTATCCGCTGCATGCCGCCCGCACCGTGCGACCCGGCAGCGACGCGACGGTTCTGGCGTACGGGCCGATGGTGCGCACCGCACTGGACGCGGCGACCGCCGCCGCCGAGGAGGGCCGCGAACTCGAGGTGATCGACCTGCGGTCGCTGTCCCCGCTGGACCTGGCCGGCACGTACGAGTCGGTCCGGCGGACCGGTCGTTGCGTGGTGGTGCACGAGGCGCCGACGAACCTCGGTCTCGGTGCCGAGATCGCCGCCCGGATCACCGAGGAGTGCTTCTACTCCCTGGAAGCGCCGGTACTGCGGGTGGGCGGCTTCAACACGCCGTACCCGGCCGCCCGTCTGGAGGAGGAGTACCTGCCGGACCTGGACCGGGTACTCGACGCCGTCGACCGCGCGTTCGGTTGGTGAGCGCCGATGTCTCGGATCAAACAGTTCGACCTGCCCGACCTCGGCGAAGGCCTCACCGAGGGCGAAATCCTCAAGTGGCTCGTCCAGGTCGGCGACGTCATCGAGCTGAACCAGCCGATCGTCGAGGTGGAGACCGCGAAGGCCGCGGTGGAGATTCCCGCCAAATGGGGCGGGCGGGTGCAGGCCATCCTCCACCAGGAAGGTGCCACCGTCGAAGTCGGCACGGCGATCATCGCGATCGACACCGAGCCGGCCGCCGGCCCCGCCGCTGAACCGACCGGCCCGAAGCCGGCACCGTCCCGACCCGAATCGCCACAGCCGGAGATCCCGCCGCCCGGCGGTGCGATCGAGCCGGGCATGATCGGCGGGCCGGCCCCCGGTGGTCGGACCGCCGTGCTGGTCGGCTACGGCCCGCGGACCACCGCGGCCAAGCGCCGGCCGCGCCGCACCACGGGCGAACTGGCCCAGCCCGCCGAACCGATGCCGGTGTCGACCGGGCCGCTGACGGCCCAGCCGGCCCAGACTGAACCGGCCCAGACTGAACCAGGCCCAGCCGGACCAGGCCCAGCCGCACCGGCGACGAGAGCGCTGGCCAAGCCGCCGGTGCGCAAACTCGCCCGGGACCTCGGCGTCGACCTGGCCGGGCTGCGCGGCAGCGGTCCGCTCGGCTCGGTCACCCGCGACGACGTGCTCCGTGCCAACGATCAGGCCGGGTCGACGCAGGCCGGGTCGGCACAGAACGGGTCTGCCGCACTGCCGCCCGGCCCCAACCGCGAACAGCGGATTCCGGTCAAAGGGGTACGCAGGTTGACTGCTGAGAACATGGTCGCGTCGGCGTTCACCGCGCCGCACGTCACCGAGTTCCTCACCGTCGACCTGACCAGATCGGTGAAGGCACTGGACCGGATCCGGAGTCAGCCCGACTGGCAGGGGATCAAGGTCTCGCCGTTGCTGATGGTGGCTCGGGCGATGCTGCTGGCGGCCCGCCGGCACCCGTTGGTGAACTCCACCTGGGCCGGCGACGAGATCGTGGTCAAGGAGTACGTGAATCTCGGCATCGCGGCGGCGACCGAGCGGGGCCTGATCGTGCCGAACATCAAGGACGCTGGGCGGCTGACCACGCGGGAACTCGCCGAGGCGATGGCCGATCTGGTTCGGACCGCGAAGGCGGGGCGGACCGCGCCGGCCGACATGGCCGGCGGCACGATGACCGTGACCAACGTCGGAGTGTTCGGAGTGGACAGTGGCACTCCGATCCTCCCGCCGGGCGAGTCGGCGATTCTCGCGATCGGCACGATCCGCAAGGCACCCTGGGTACACAAGGAGAAGATTCGGATACGCCAGGTAGCGACCCTGGCGCTGTCGTTCGACCACCGGATCATCGACGGCGAACTTGGCTCCGCCTTCCTGCGCGACGTCGGGGCGTTCCTGACCGACCCGGAGGCGGCACTGCTCGCCTGGACCTGACCGCCGAGCACCGACGCGACTACGAACGGCGTCGCCACCATCACTGGTGGCGACGCCGTTCCCGTTGTTATCCTAATCATCATCAGACCAAGCTCCCTGATAGCACGGATTCTTAGGAACGTGGCGGCTCTCACCTAAGAATCATTGGCAGCCCAGGGGCCGGTGCGCTTCACTTGAGTTGACCGCCGAACGGTCGACAAGAGATCCACAGGAGAGAGCACCATGTCCATGATCGATCGCATCCGCCGCCACCGGGAAGCCAGCCGACGGACCCGGGCCCTGGAGCGGGCGCTGCGCTCCACCGACTCGGCCGCCGTACGCGACGAGATCCGCGCCATCGCACAGCGCTACCACGGCTGAACGGACCGCCGTCACGGTTCGCTGTCCCGCGACACCTCCGCCACTTCGACGGCACCAGGATTCCTCCGTTGCGGCATGGCCCGGTACGGTGGGCTCGGTCGCCGTCGGGTCGATCCGGCGCGCTGGAGACCAGAACCGGTCGGCAGCCGCCGGACGACCAGCCGGCACACCCAGGCTGGTAGTGCAGAGAGCCAGCCGGGCCCGCCTGGCCACGGTGGCAGCAGAGCCGCCGCAGGTCGGGTGAGCCCGCCCGGCCGGTCCACCGGTGTCCCTGGTCGACCGACCAGCCAGGTCGGCGGCACCGGCGCGGCTGACATGTCATGGAGGAGGCGCACATGACGTCCGAGGGCACGCAGCATCCCGGCCAGGAGCCGGAGGAGGCGGGTGTCGGCGGACCCGCGCCATACGGCAGCAGCCAGCCGCAACGCGGCGCGGCACCCGATCCCGGCGACCCCGGTGCCGGACACCAACCCGAGCAGTGGGCGCCGGCCGGTGGCGGTTGGCCGACCGGATTCGGCGACCAGCCGGGCGGTGCCGGCTACCCGGCGCCGCCGCCCTACCCAGCCCCGCCCGGCATTCCGGCGCCCAGCATTCCGCCGGCCGAGCCCTGGTCTCCCCAGCAAGCCTGGCGGACCGACCCGGAGCGGCCCGTGACGCCGGCTCCCGCGCCACAACCCCCCGCCGTGCCGCCGACCGCCGCAGGGTCCGGGGAACTACCGCAGCGTCAGCCGGAGCCGCAACAGCAACCCGAGCAGCCGGAACCACCGCGGTTCGCTCCGGGTCCGCCGGCGGAATCGCCACGGCCCGGCGGGGCGCTACCGTTCTCCCCGTCCGGCCCCACGCCGCTACCGCCCCAGGAGACGCGGGTGCCCGGTGCGTCGCTGGCCGCCGCGCTTGGCGGCGCTCCGATGCCGCCCGATCCGATGCAGGCTCCGCACGTACCGCCGCAGCAGGCGCAACACCCGCAGCAGCAGGCCCCGCACGTACCGCAACAACGTGGTCCGTACCCCGATCCGGCACTGGCCGACGCCCACCCGGGCTTCCCCGACTCCGGGCAACCCGGCGGCGAAGCCAGCGGCCCGGAGCCGGCCGCCGACCGCCCGGCAATGGCCGCCGGGCCGTCCGTACCGGCTGGTCCCGGGGTCGAGCAGCACCGCCCAGCGGCCGCGACAGCCGGCAGCACCGGCCGAGCGGTGACCGCCACCGCAGCCGTGCCCAGCACCAGTCGGGTCGCCCCGCCGACGGATCCGGCCGCGCTGCCCGCCGGTCGGGCACCGGCCCAGCCCCGCGTCTACGGCCGGCCGGTCAGTGGTGCCGCACCGGCCGCCGAGCAGCACCCCGAACCGTTCGGCCAGCGGCCCCAGCCACCCGGCGGCCAAAACGGCGTTCCGTTCGCACCAGCCGGCTCACCGGTCCCCATGCCGGAGCACAACCCCGGGCTGCCTCCGCTGACCCCGCGCCGACCCGGACAGGTCGCACCTCCGTTCGGTGCTCGGCCGACGCCGGACGGCCCCGGCCCCGACGCTGCTGCGCTCGCACTGCCGCACCTGAGCGCCGGGGCGCACATCCAGCCCAGCTCACCGCCGGAGTCGGCGCAGGGCTACCGACCAGCCGGTGCGCCGCCGTACGGTGATCTCGTCGACTCCGGCAACCCCGGGGCGGGCCACTGGAACCACCCGGACCTGGCCGGCCGTCAGCACCCGGCCGGCCCCGGCCAGCCAGGAGCGACACCGGCTGCCGACGGCGCCCCGCCGGCCGGCCAGTGGGGGCCGCCCGACCCGGAACAGAACCGGTTTGACGCGTTCCGGCCGGATGCGGCCGAACCAGCAGCCGACGAGGCCGAGCCGGAGCCGGCCCCCCAGGTCCGCAACGGACGGGTACTCGTCGCGGTTTTCGTCGCCGCCGTGCTGCTGGTGGGAATCCCGATGTCACTGGTCTGGCTCATCACCCGGCCCGGGGAGCAGCCGTTCAACCCGGCCGTCGGCGACTGTGTGAAGCAGTCGGGCAACACCGCCGCACCGGCCGACTGCGCTGAGCCGGGCGCGTACCAGATCATCGCCAAGGTCGACCAGCTCGACCAGTGCGACGACCCGGCCGCCCCGCACATCGAGATCCCGGCGGACTCGGGCCGGGCCCAGGTCCTCTGCCTGCAGACCGCAGCAACCGAACCGGACCCGCAGAGTAGTGCCGACACTGGCGAGGAAGCCACCGAGTGACCGCACCCCGCGTCCGGGCACCAGAGCTGAACGGTCGACAGTGGCTGAACACCGGCGACCGTGAACTCAGCCTGCGTGAGCTGCGTGGGCGGATCGTCCTGCTGGATTTCTGGACCTTCTGCTGCGTCAACTGTCTGCACGTGCTCGACGAACTGCGGCCGCTGGAGGAGAAGTACGCCGAGGTCCTGGTGGTGATCGGGGTGCACTCGCCGAAGTTCGCCCACGAGCGGGATCCGGCGGCGGTGGCGGCCGCCGTGGAACGGTACGGGGTGAGCCACCCGGTGCTCGACGACCCGGACCTGGACATGTGGCAGCAGTACGCCGCTCGGGCCTGGCCGACCCTGGTACTGGTCGACCCGGAGGGCTACGTCGTCGCCACCATGGCCGGCGAGGGACACGCCGACGGTCTGGCCAGGGAGATCGGCCAGCTGATCCGGACGCACGAGGCGAAGGGCACGCTGCACCGCGGCGACGGCCCGTACCTGCCGCCGACGCCGGCCGACACCACCCTGCGCTTCCCCGGCAAGGCGGTGGCGCTCGACGACGGTGCCCTGCTGGTCTCCGACTCGGCCCGGCACCAGCTGGTGGAGCTCGAACCGGACGGCGAGACCGTCCGTCGCCGGATCGGCGCCGGCGAGCGCGGCGGCGCCGACGGGTCCGCCCGGACCGCGACGTTCAACGAACCGCAGGGCCTGCTCCGGCTACCGGCCGACGTCGCTGCCGTGGCCGGGTACGACATCGTGGTCGCGGACACCGTCAACCATCTGCTGCGTGGCCTGGAGTACGCCACCGCGGAGGTACGCACGGTCGCCGGCTCCGGCCGCCAGTGGCGCTCGACGGTGGACTACCACCCGCACGACGCCCACGCCGTCGACCTCTCCTCGCCCTGGGACCTGGCCTGGTACGACGGCAAGGTGATCGTCGCCATGGCCGGCATCCACCAGCTCTGGTGGTTCGACCCGGTGACCCGCACCGCTGGCATGTACGCCGGCACCACCGTTGAGTCGCTGCGTGACGGCCCGATCCCGGATGTCTGGCTGGCCCAGCCGTCCGGCCTCGCCACCAGCGTCGACGGCGACCAGCTGTGGATCGCCGACAGCGAGACCAGCGCGCTGCGCCGGCTCGCTGACGGCGAGCTGCGTACCGTCGTCGGGCAGGGCCTGTTCGACTTCGGCCAGGTCGACGGGGCAGCGACCGACGCGCTGCTGCAGCATCCGCTCGGAGTGTGCGCACTGGCCGACGGCTCGGTGCTGGTGGCGGACACCTACAACGGCGCGGTCCGTCGCTACGACCCGGCCACCGACCGGGTGTCCACGGTGACTGACGGTCTGGCCGAGCCGAGTGACGTGCTGGTGGCTGCGGACGGCACCGTATGGGTGGTGGAGTCGGCGGCGCACCGGCTCACCCGGCTGGCCCCGGGTGCCCTGTCGGCGGCCGGCGCCACGATCGTCCGGGCCCGGCGCCGCGCCGAGCGTCCGCCGACGCTGATCGCGCCCGGTGCACTGTCGCTCGAGGTGGTGTTCACTCCGGCGCCCGGTCAGAAGCTGGATGCCAGTTTCGGTCCGGCGACCCGGCTGGAGGTCTCGGCCGACCCACCGGAGCTGCTGCTCGACGGGGCAGGCAGCGACACCGGGCTGACCCGGCGGCTGGTCATCGACCCGGCGGTGGCCGCTGGCGTGTTGCAGGTGGTCGCCCAAGCGGCGACATGCGACGCGGACGCCGAGCACGCCGCCTGCCACCTGACCCGGCAGGACTGGGGAGTGCCGGTACGGATCGATCCGGCCGGGGCGGGTCGGTTGCCGCTGATCCTGCGCGGAGTCGACGCACCCTGACCGGCGGTCAGACGAAGGCGGCGAGGCGTTGACCATCCGCGCGTAGTGCAGCGCGGATCCGTCCGGCCAACTCGACCGCGCCGGGGGTGTCACCGTGCAGGCAGATCGACTCGACCGGGCAGGCGACGATGCTGCCGTCGGTCGCGGTGACACTGTGCCGCCGGGCCAGGGACACCGCCTGCCCGACGACCCTGTCGGGGTCGCCGAGCAGCGCGCCCGGGTCCGATCGGGGCACCAGCCCACCGTCGGGCAGATAGCCACGGTCAGCGAAACCCTCGGCGACGGCCCGCAGCCCGGCACCGGTGGTGAGCTGTCCAAGGACCGAGCCCGGCAGGCAGAGAACCGACAGCGCGGGGTCGTAGTCGGCCACCGCGGCGACGACGGCGGCGGCCTGCGTCTCGTCCACGCAGGCCGTGTTGTACAGCGCGCCGTGCGGCTTGACGTAGCGGACCCGGGTCCCGGCCACCCGGCAGAAGCCGTCCAGTGCGGCGAGCTGGTAGAGCACGTCGTCGCGCAACTCGTCAAAGCGGTAGTCGATCCGCCGCCGCCCGAAGCCGGCCAGGTCGCGGTAGCCGACCTGGGCTCCGACGGCGACGGCCCGCTCGGCGGCGGCGGCGCAGATGCGGCGCATCGTCACCGGGTCGCCGGCGTGAAAACCGCAGGCGACATTCGCGGAGGTCACCACGTCCAGCAACGCCTCGTCGTCGCCGAGACGCCAGACGCCGAAGCCCTCACCGAGGTCCGCGTTGAGATCCATGGAACCGCACAGTAGTACCGGGCCGCGCCTGGGCCAGCGGGGTGACGTCGTCGACGACGCCGACCACCGGATATCCGCCGGTGGTCGGATGGTCAGCGAGGAAGACCAGTGGCTGCCCGTCGGCGGGCACCTGGACCGCGCCGACCACCAGCCCTTCACTGGGTAGTTCGTCGCGGACGGACCGGGTCAGCGGCGCGCCGGTCAGTCGGACACCGATCCGGTTGCTCAGCGGGCTGACCTCGTACCCAGTGGTGAGCAGCCGCTGGACCGCCTCAGCGGTGAACCAGTCCGCCCGTGGCCCGAGCCGGACGGTGAGCCGGACCGGGACGGCCGGCGCGGACCAGGGCACCGCGTCGGCCGCGGCCCGGCTCAGCGCCGCTGGCGGCGGTGCGGCGCCGACCGGCAGTACGTCGCCGTCGCGTACGGCCGGCGGTCCGATGCCGGCGAGTGTGTCGGTGGACCGGCTACCGAGCACCGCTGGTACGGCGATCCCGCCGGCGATCGCGAGATAGCTGCGGACGCCGTACCGGGCCGGACCGACCTCGACCACGGCGTCCGGCGGCACCGGTGTTGGGGTGAGGAAGCCACCGGACCGGCCGGCGATGCGGACCGTTGCCGGTGCCCCGGTGAGCGCGACCCAGCCGCCGGTACGCAACCGAAGCGTGCAGCCGGTCAGGGTGACCTCCAGACCGGCGGCGTCGGGTGGGTTGCCGACCAGCCGGTTGGCCAGCGCCAACGCCGGCTGGTCGAGCGCACCGGCCCGGGGTACCCCCAGGTGCGCCCAGCCGTACCGGCCGCGGTCCTGCACGGTGGTGAGCGCGCCGGCCCGGATCACCTCGATCATCGGTCCGCCGCCGGGGACCTGTTCCTCTCGGCTGGCCCGGTGGCGGTCAGCCGGACCCGGGTGCCGGGGGTCAGCGTCGCGGGCGGCTCCCGGTCCAGGTCGAACAGCACCAGGTCGGTACGCCCGACCAGCTGCCAGCCGCCGGGCGACGCGGTCGGGTAGATGCCGGCGTATTCGCCGGCCAGGGCCACCGAGCCGGCCGGGACGGCGGGGCGGGGCGTGGCTCGGCGGGACACGTTCCATCGCCTGGGCAGGCCGGTCAGGTATCCGAAGCCGGGCGCGAAGCCGCAGAACGCCACGGTGAACTCGATCCGGGTCAGCCGGTCCACGACGTCGGCGACGGCGACCTCCCACTGCCCGGCGACGTCGATCAGGTCGGGGCCGTCGAACCGGACCGGTACGGTGATCCACCGTCCGGTGTCGTCGACGGCCTCGGCCGTCGCCGGTTGCCAGCTGGCCAGTTGGCTGGCGGTCAGTGCGGGGTCCGGCAGGCCGTCGAGCAGAATGGTCCGGGCTCCGGGGACAATCTCGGCTACCCGCAGTTCGCCAAGTTCACAGCGCCGGCTCAGCTCGGCGCGCCAAGCGTCGACGGGGCCGCGTTCGCTGCCCCTGAATTCGCTGTCTTCGAGTTCGCTGCCCCCGGGTAGCACGGTGCCAGCCGGCGCCGCCCATTCGAGCAGTAGCGCGTGCCGGCCGACGGGGTGGATCCGCATGGGTCCATTGTCGGCCGCCGGACGTCAGCTGGACATCAGGCGGACGTGAGGCGATTCACTACCAGCGAGTAACCTACGGTGCCGTAACCTTGTCTGGTGACCACCGAAGCGCCCCTTCGCCTCAAGCCGGTCGACATCGGCAAACCCCGGATGCGCGGCTGGCTGCACACGTACGCATTCTTCGTGGCCCTGGTCAGCGGAATTGTGCTCTGCGCGCTGGCCGCCACCCGACCCGGCTGGACCGCGCTGGTCAGCTGCGTCGTCTACAGCCTGACGGTGTGCGGCCTGTTCGGCACCAGCGCGCTCTATCACCGCCGAGTCTGGTCGGAACGGGCGTACCAGATCATGCGCCGCCTCGACCATTCGATGATCTTCGTCTTCATCGCCGGCACCTACACGCCGTTCTGCCTGCTTCTGCTGCCCGGGCGCAGCGCGGCCACCCTGCTTACCGTGGTCTGGGTCGGTGCGCTGGCCGGGGTGGCGATGAAGCTGATCTGGCCGCATCTGCCGCGCTGGGCCGGCGCCCCGCTCTACATCGCCCTCGGCTGGGTCGCGGTGGTGGTACTACCCGACATTCTGCAGCACGGTGGGGTCACCGCGCTGGTCCTGCTGATCGTCGGCGGTGCGGTCTACAGCGTCGGGGCGATCTTCTACGCGCTGCGCCGCCCCAACCCGTGGCCCACCGTCTTCGGCCACCACGAGTTCTTCCACGCCTGCACCCTCGTCGCCGCGCTGTGCCATCACATCGCGATCTACTTCGCGCTCTACGCCTGACCCGCCACCACCCCGGCGGGGACCGCCCGGTCCGGGATCGTCGGAGATCCTGTTCCGTTCGTGGCAGATCCTGATCCGTCGGGGGGTGGCGGTCTGCTCGGGGTCCGGGATCACCGCCGCACCGGGCCGCCCGGGCGACGCACCTCCCGGTACTGCTCCTCCACGACCCGGTCCGCCTCCACCGGAGCATCCGGTGCCGGCTCGTCCTGCGCGGTCCGGGACACCACCGTACGGCGCCGGCTCTGCCAGAACCACAACGTCAGGGCCAGCCCGAACACGCCGGCCACCATCAACACCCAGCCGACCGTGGTCAGGTCGAGAAAGCCCAGTTCGGCCTCGACCGCGAAGGCCAGGATGGCGCCCAGGGCGATGAGGAAGATACTTCCGCCGATACCCACTTCGTACCTCCTTGGCTGTTGCCGGCACCGTCGTGCCAGCCGGATGCCGCTTGTGAGGTAGCGGCGGGCACGGATGTACCCAGGCGCTTGTGAACTCAATCAGGCAAGCTGAACCGATGACCCGACGCAGCATCGTGCTGCTCCGGCACGCCAAGGCGGAGCAGCCCGAACAGATGGCAGACGAGCAACGCGGGCTCACCCCGCGCGGACATTCGGACGCGGCACACGCCGGGCAGTGGCTGGCCGAACACCAGCTCTGGCCGCAACTGGTGCTCTGCTCGCCAGCCCGGCGTACCCGGCAGACCTGGCAGGAGGCATCGGCGGCGGGTCCGCCGGCACCCGCCCGCTTCGAACCCCGGTTGCACGGCGGGACCGCGGTCGACCTGCTCGGCCTGGTGCGGCAACTGGACAACTCGGTGTCCCGGGTGCTGATCGTCGGGCACAACCCGACGGTCTCCTACGCCTCAGCGCTGCTCGACCCGGTCGGTGCCAGCGACAGCGGACTGCGGACCTGTGGGATCGCCGTTCACGAGTTCACCGGCGACTGGACGGTGTGTGGGCCGCAGGCGGCTCCTGCGACCCACACGTACACCGCCCGGGCTGCCCGTACCAGCTGACCGCGCGGCCCTGATCAGCTCGACCGACGTGGTCAGCCAGGTTGGCGACGTGATCAGTTGGGCGGCTGCGGCGGTTCGGCTGGCGGCGGCACCATCTGCGCCGGATGGGCCAGCTTGTTCTCCTCGACGATGACCGTCCGGGCCCGGCGGCGGCGATCGTTCCAGAACCAGAGCACGGTGAGCAGGATCGCCAACCCGGCCAGGATCAGCACCCAGCCCACGGCCCGCACGTCCAGCCACCAGACGTCGGCCCGGACGGCGTACGCCAGGATGGCGCCTATTGCGATGAGGAAGATTCCACTGCCGATACCCATGCGTGCACTCCTTGTGCGGTGGCTACAAGTTGTGCGGTCGCCTGCTGATCTACCCGCCGGGGAGGGCCCGAAACGGTGGCGGCGGAACCTCCGGTCAGCGGCTCAAAAGGCGTCCTCGGGTAGGTCCATCAGGTCGAGTCCGGTTCCGGCGATGATTCGACGGTCGGCACCGATCCGGGGCAGCACCTCGCTGGCGAAGAACCGGGCGGCGGCCACCTTGCCCTGGTAGAAACTCTGGTCGGCGTCGGAGACCCCGTCGCCGGCCAAGGCGGTCAGGGCGACCTCGGCTTGGCGCTGCAGCAGCCAGGCGATCACCACGTCGCCGAGCGCCAGCAGCAGTCGCCGGCTGCTCAGGCCGACCTTGTACAGCGAGCGCGGCTCGCCGCTCTGCACCTCACCGAGCCAGCCGGTCATCACGCCGAGAATGTTCTGCACCTCGCCGAGCGCCCGGCCGAGCGCGGCGCGCTCCTCCTTGAGCTGGCCATTGCCGCCCTCGGCGGCGATGAAGGCCTGAATCTCGCCGGCGATCGCCATCAGCGACTGGCCGTTGTCCCGGACGATCTTGCGGAAGAACAGGTCGATGCTCTGGATCGCGGTGGTTCCCTCGTACAGGGTGTCGATCTTCGAATCCCGGACGTACTGCTCCAGCGGGTAGTCCTGCAGGAAGCCGGAGCCGCCGAAGGTTTGCAGCGACTCGTGGCCGAGCAGTTCGTACGCCCGTTCCGAGCCACACCCCTTGACCAGGGGCAGCAGCAGGTCGTTGACCCGCTTGGCGAGCTGAACGGTCTCCTCGTTGCCGGCCGCCCGGGCAATGTTGATCTTGTCCTGCCAGCTGGCCGTGTAGCAGACCAACGCACGCAGGCCCTCGGCATACGACTTCTGCAGCATGAGCGACCGACGGACATCGGGGTGGTGGGTGATGGTCACCCGCGGTGCCGATTTGTCAGTCATCTGCAGCAGATCAGCGCCCTGGACCCGGTTCTTGGCGTACTCGAGGGCGTTGAGGTAGCCGGTGGAGAGGGTGGCGATCGCCTTCGTGCCGACCAGCATCCGGGCGTACTCGATGATCAGGAACATCTGCCGGATTCCGTCGTGCACGTCGCCGAGCAGCCAGCCCTTGGCCGGCACGCCATGCTCACCGAAGGTGAGCTCGCAGGTAGTGGAGACCTTCAGCCCCATCTTGTGCTCGACGTTGGTGGCGAACACGCCATTGCGTTCGCCCAGCTCACCGGTTGCCGCGTCGAAGTGGTACTTGGGCACGACGAACAGCGACAGGCCCTTGGTGCCCGGACCACCGGCGCCCTCGACTCCAACCGGACGGGCCAGCACGTAGTGGATGATGTTCTCGCTGAGGTCGTGCTCGCCGCTGGTGATGAAGCGCTTGACGCCCTCGATGTGGTACGAACCGTCCGGCTGCGGGATCGCCCGGGTGCGCCCGGCGCCCACGTCGGAGCCGGCGTCCGGCTCGGTCAGCACCATCGTCGACGCCCACTGCCGCTCGACGAAGAGCTTGGCCCACTCCTTCTGCTCCGGCGTGCCCTCGACGTAGAGGGTGTGCGCGAAGGACGGCCCGGAGGCGTACATCCAGACCGGCGCGTTGGAGCCGAGCACCAGGTCGGCCAACGACCACCACAACGCCCGTGGCGCGTTCGTGCCGCCGAGCTCCTCCGGCAGGTCCAGCCGCCAGAACTCGGCCTGCATGAAGGCCTCGAACGAACGGCGGAACTCGGGCGGCAAGGTCACCGAGTGGGTGGCCGGGTCGAAGACCGGCGGATTGCGGTCGCCCGGCACGAAGCTGGGTGCGAGCTCCTCGCGGGCCAGCCGCTCGACCTCGCTGAGGATGCTCCGGGCGGTGTCGACGTCCAGGTCGGCGTAGGGCGCCTGGCCGAAGGCGCGGTCGGCGCCGAAAACCTCGAACAGGTTGAACTCGAGGTCCCGAAGGTTGCTCTTGTAGTGGGTCATCGCGTGGTGGCCCCGCTCTCAAACAGCTGTTACTGGTCAGTAACCACCACTGTATTACTCCCGGGTAGCCAACGACAAGCGCGCCGTCTGGCAAACCGAGGACAGCAACGGGGCAACTGACGGCCCACCAGTCGTCACCTGTCCGGTATACGGTCGTTTTGCCCGGTGCAAGAGGCAAAAATTGGGCAAAGCCCAAGAAGCGCCGCAGTTGCCATCGGAGGCACAGATGTCCGTCACCCGCCTGCTCAACGCACTGGTCGAACCGATCGCCAGCCGTCGCTACGTCGGCCGGCACCGGGCCCTCGGCGGCACCAACTTCCTGTTCGCGAACGCCCAGCCGGTCTGACCCGCCCGGGGCCTCGGCACCACCTGCCGTGGGCGCTCCGCCCCGGAGGGCGATCCGGCCGGTCAGCCGCCGGGCGCGCCGACTTCCCAACTCGGCACGGCCGGAGCGGGCACCACCCCGGAGCCCGAGTACTCCATCAGGACCAGGGCGATGTCGTCGTCGAGCCGCCCGTACACCCACTCGACCAACGCCGTCTCCAGCGACGCCAGGCCGTCACCGACGGTGCCGTGGCCCAGCAGCCGCCAGGCCCGGTCCGCGGTGGGGAAAAAGGCACCGTCCCGACGTGCCTCGCCCAGTCCGTCGGTGAACAGCAGCAACCGGTCACCCGGCTCGAGACGTTCGACCCGGGGGCGTACCACCGGCATGAACCCGAGCGGCGGCGCCGGAGCCGGCGGTTCCAGCGGGATCACTTCGCCCCGGCGCAGCAGCAGCGGCGCCGGGTGCCCGCAGTTGACGATGGTCAGCGTTCCACCGCGCTCCTCCACCAGAGCGGCGGTGACGAAATCCTCGTCGCCCACGCTGCGCGCCACCGCCCGGTCCAGGTCGGCCACGATGGCCCGCAGATCGGCCCGCTCATAGGCGACGTGCCGGTACGAACCCAGGACGATGCTGGCCAGTCGGACCGCGTCCAGGCCTTTGCCCCGCACATCTCCGATGATCATGCGTACGCCGTACGGCGTGTCGAGCGCCTCATACAGGTCACCGCCGATGTCAGCGGCGGCGGTGGCGGAGATGTAGCGTCCCGCCACGGCGAGCGTGCCGACCTGTGGTCCGAGCGGACGCAACACCGCCTGCTGGGCTACCGACGCCAGCCGCGAAAGCTCGGCGATCTGCTGTGCCTGCCGTTCCCGGATGACCGCCACCGCCGCCGCCAGCCCGGTGGCCAGCGCGATACCGACCACGTTCACCGCGGTCGCCAGCGAGAGCATCTGACCGGTCAGTGCGAAGATGCCACCGACCAGGGTCGCCAGCACCCCGGTGGAGAGCACTACCCGCCACGTCGCGAAGGCCGCCGCGAGGAACGGGGCAGCGGCGACCAGACCGACGTAGTTGACACCGGACCCGTCCGCGATCTCCACCACGGAGACGAGCGCGAGCAGCACCAGGGCCGCGCCGAGGCCGACGCGGGAACCAGCGCTGAGTGGGCGGCGGCCGCCCATCGGGATGATGTGCATGGGTACGCGAAACAGCATGACTCATCGGTGGCGGTGGCCCAACGAAGTTGGCCTGTCGTCTGATCCGGATATAGCCACCCGGAGTATTGGACAACCACGGCACCCTGGCTATCCCCCGGGCGGGCGGTGAGCGGTTGCTCAACCTGTGGGCAAACCTGAATATGGCACATCACGCCGTTGACCAGCAGCTCGACACTGAGTGGCAACTCAGGATCGCGGTAAGTCGCCGAGAATCTCGTAGCGGACCTGGAGGTGGCCCAGGTCAAGAGCCGCAATCTTCGCGAAAGCGGCACGGGCCAGGTCGAGGCACCGCCCGTCGACGAACGGTCCACGACCGTTGATCCGAACCACCACGCTGGCACCGGTCTGCGGGTTGGTCACCGCACCTGAGTGTCGAACGGCAGGGTACGGTGCGCGGCGGTCCCCGACGGGTCGAACGACTCGCCGTTCGCGGTGGGCCTGGGCCTCGTTCTGGGTCGGGGACGGCCCGCCGGTCGGGGACGGTTTCGGCGTCGAGGCGGCTCGGTCGGCCCCACGTGCCGCCCGGGTCGACGCGGTCGAGCGGTCTGGCACAGGGGAGCCGGCCGCCGCACGGTAGCCGTAGCAGGCCGTGCCGTGTCAAGTGTGCCCGGCAGATTCACCGGCCGAGGAGCCCCGGCATACTCGGCCGGTGACCGACGCCGCAGCCGGCGACGCGCCGGACCCGATCGACCTTCGGCAGCTGCTGATCGACACCTTCGTCTGGCACGACCCCGGCCCGGCCAGCAGCCATCTGGTGAGCGACCTGTCCGGGTGGTGGCGACACCCCCGGATCCTCGCCGGGATCGGCCCGGCCCTAGCCGAGCTGGCCAGCGCCGGCCTGGCCGACGCGGACCGGCCGAGCACGGTGATGACCCCGCAGGTCACCGGGCTGCTTGTCGGCCCGCTGGTGGCGACAGCGCTCGGCGTCGGCGTCGTACCCGCGTACAAGGAGGATCCGCAGCGGACAATCGCAGACGCGACCACCTGGACCACGACGGCGCCCGACTACCGGGGCCGCACGCTGCGGCTCGGTGTCCGTGACCGGCACCTCGGCCCAGGCGACCGGGTCCTGCTGGTCGACGACTGGGTCACCAGCGGCGCGCAGCTGCGGGCCATGGCGCAGCTCGCCGCGGCTCGCGGGGCGGTCGTCGTCGGCAGCGCGGTGATCGTCGCCGACTGCCCGCCCGCCGTCGTCGACGAACTCCGGATCCGCAGCCTGATCCACAGCAAGGACCTGTGAACCGCCGGGTCGGATCGGCTACGGCGTCGCCTCGTGTCCCGGTCGGCCGACGGTACGCCGGGCCTGCTTCATCTCTGCCTCGTGGATGTGCCGGCGGCCGCCCACCAGCGCCTCCCGGGCCGCCCGCTCGACCGCCTGGAAGGTAGCGTAGTAACCGTCGTCGAACTCCTCGACGATCTGAAACGTCCAGCGGCCCGGCAGGACGTTGCGACCGATCAGCTCCGTCTCGACCCGGTCAGCCATGTGCCGGTGACCGGCCCCGCGCAGCAGCTGGACGACCCGGTCCAGGGTCGCGTCCGCGCCGCCGATCAGTTGGTGCATCGAGTAGAGGTGGCCACGGGCCCGGTGCACCGTCTCCAGTGCCTTACTCAACTCGCCGAGCGCCGCGACCGTGGCGTCGTCCACCCCTCGAGGTCGGGCGTGTTCGGCATCCACAGCCGGCAGATCCTTCGGTTCCGACATGGAACATTCGTACCAGAGACCGGGGCGCCACAACACTGGGTCAACGATCAACGACCCATAGTAGAGTTGGAGCGATGCGCCCGCCCCCGCAGACCATCTCGGTGGTCACTCCTGTCCATCCCGCGAGCATCCCGTACCTCGCCGACGCGTACGCCTCGCTTCGGGCGCAGCGGATGCCGCCTGGCTGGCAGTGGCGCTGGCTGGTGCAGGAGGACGGGCAGACCGGTGCGGTCGCCGCCGCGCTGCCTCAGGACCGACGGATCAGCGTCGGCCACAACCGCCCTGGTGGCCCCGGCGTCACCCGCACCATGGCGCTGTCCCGCGTCGACGGGCCGCTGGTCAAGGTGCTCGACGCCGACGACCGGCTGACCTCCGACGCGCTGGCCCATGACATCGCGATCCTCACCGCCGACCCGACGGTCGGCTGGACGACGGCGGCGGCGCTCGATCTGCTGAGCGACCACAGCACGATACGGATGGCCACCGATCCACCGGGCGGCCGGTTGCCCGCCGGTACGGTCCACCGGTGCTGGCAGGAGGACGCCTACCGGCTGCCGGTGCACCCGGCGACGCTGTGCATCCGTACGGACCTGCTGCTGGCCCTGGGCGGCTGGCTGGCGCTGCCCGCCTCGGAGGACACCGGGCTACTCCTCGCCGCGAGCACGGTCAGCGACGGTCACTTCATCGACGAGCCGGGGTTGCTCTACCGGAAGTGGCCCGGGCAGGTGACCAACCAGCAGGCTCACTGGTCCCCGACGGAACGGGCCGACCGGATCCAGGTGATCGAAAGCCGGGTCGCCGCGCTGGCGCTGCTGGGTATCGGCCCGACGTCGTCCACACCGCAAGGTCGGTGATGACGCGCGGCGGTCGTTGCACGCAGTGTGCCCCCTCGGGCCGGTGGTCACCTGTTCAGCTTGATGCCGCAGGTGCATCAGGATGCACCTGCGGCATCACGTCCGCCGAGGCGGCGTGGTTCTGAGGCGGCCTCCCGTAACCTGGGCTGGCCTTGATCATCCTGGCCTACTGACACGCCAATGGCACGACCGGACAGCGCGCAGGGAACTCTCACCGCAACCACAGATCGAGTTGCCTGGCCGAGCCCTTGCCTGCGGCCGAGTACACGTGTCATCCTAGCCAGGACAGGTTTCGTCGGACAAAATGCGATGCGTGGCCAGGTACAGGTACTCGTGGGCGCAGTCCGCCGGCAAGCACAACATAGCGCAACAACGATCACGGTACGTCATCGAACACTGCGGTCAGCCGTACGCCCTTCCACCAGAACCCCCGGACCGGCCAGAACGGCTGCTGTTCCTCGGCGACGACAGGGACGGCGTCGCTCTCGAAGTCGTCGCCATCGAGTTGTTGGACGGGACGCTACGCGTGATCCACTCCATGGACATGCGACCTAAGTACAACCGGCTCTACAAGGAGGCGAAGCCATGGCGGGTGTAACGCGAACGACGAAGGACCGAACGACCTCCACGACCTCTAACAAGGCAAAGGCACCGCGCCGAGCAACCACCACCGGAGCCCGGGCGACTCGGGCAGCCAGCCGACAGGCCAAGAACGGTACAGCGCTCACGTCGCAGCTGGAGAGCGAGCTGGTCGCAGAGGCAGAGGCTGGATACGACCCCGACAGTCTCGCCCCCCGCCGGGTCGGCAGACCGCCGCTTTCCAGCAGCGGCGGCGCCTCGCACAAGATCAGCATCCGAGTTGATGACCAAACCTACGAAATGATCAAAAAGGTGGCAGAGCTGACCAACCGCAGCCCCAGCGAGTTGATCCGCGAAGTACTGCAGGCCGCGTACCCACGGAAGTAGGAACCTCGCGACGATCCCGCGTACGTACAGCGCAAGCCCTGGTTGGGATGATGGCCCCGACCAGGGCTTCGTGTGTTGGAGCGGGTGACGGGAATCGAACCCGCACTGTCAGCTTGGGAAGCTGATGTTCTGCCATTGAACTACACCCGCGAGCGGACCCACTCTACCCGGTCAGCCCGGTCACTGCGCAACAGGCCCGGCCGCCAACCGAGCACAGCATGGGGTACGGCTCGACACCCGTCGACCGGGCGTCAACGGGTAGGGCGTCGACGCGTCGGCCGGTGCCACGCGGCGGGTCAGCAGGCGACCGGGGTCGGCACCGGGTGGGAGACGCTGCCGCTGGTCGGGTCGAGCCAGACCTGGACGGCTGGTTGCCGTGGCGCCGCCGCCGCGTAGTGGCCGGTGCTGCCACCGCGTTGCGCCACCATCGCCACGTCGACGGAGAACTCGAACAGTCGCCAGTCGACGTGCGGCACGGCCCCGAGATCGCTGGCGAGCCGACCCACCTTGGCCGGATCGGTGACCGGATGCGCCCGACCTGCCAGGTACGCCTCGTCGTCACTCTCCTCCGGCGGGAACGAGTGCAGCGCGTACCGGCCATCCCGCTCCAGGTCACGCCGCTTCGGCGAGTCGATGATGAAGCAGAACAGCCCGTTGTCGGTGATCACCGGGGAGACCGGGTGCACCCGGGGACCACCGTCGGCTCGGACGGTGGCGAGGTAGCCGAGGCCGGGACCGTACTGCTGCATGAGGAGTCGGATCGCCGTGGCCAGGCGGGGCTCGTCGGCTGCGAACTCGGACCAGGTTGCCATGCGATGATTCTATCGAACATGTGTACGAAGAGATAGGGGGATCGCCCGTCCAGGCCAATCCGGGTACGTACCGGCCGGACAGCCGGCCGCGCGGTCGCACCGGCCGGACGGTCGCTATCGTGTGACGATGCTTCTCTCCGACCGGGACATCGTCGCGGAGACCAAGACCGGCGGACTCTCCCTCGAGCCGTTCGAACCTTCGCTCGTCCAGCCGTCGAGCATCGATGTCCGGCTCGACCGGTATTTCCGGGTCTTCAACAACCACCTGTACACCCACATCGACCCGGCGACTCGGCAGGACGATCTGACGTCCCAGGTCGAGGTGCCCAGCGGCGACCCGTTCGTACTGCACCCCGGT
Source organism: Micromonospora sp. LOL_015 (assembly GCF_048060275.1). Classification (NCBI taxonomy): domain Bacteria; kingdom Bacillati; phylum Actinomycetota; class Actinomycetes; order Micromonosporales; family Micromonosporaceae; genus Micromonospora; species Micromonospora sp. LOL_015. The sequence goes on along the minus strand of NZ_JBHMIO010000002.1, from coordinate 288,975 downwards.
GAGTTCGTCCTCGCCTCCACGCTCGAGGTCGTCTCGCTCGGCGACGGCCTGGCCGCCCGGCTGGAGGGCAAGTCGAGCCTGGGTCGGCTGGGCCTGCTGACCCACTCCACCGCCGGCTTCATCGACCCCGGCTTCTCCGGCCACGTGACGTTGGAGTTGTCCAACGTGGCCAACCTGCCGATCAAGCTCTGGCCCGGGATGAGAATCGGCCAGCTGTGCATCTTCCGGCTCTCGTCGACGTCCGAGCATCCGTACGGGTCGGCGGTCTACGGATCCCGGTACCAGGGACAGCGTGGACCCACTCCGAGCCGGTCCTGGCAGCGGTGGCGCACCTGGCCGACCAGCTGAACGGCTGGGCTGTCGCAGCGCCGGCGCGCCGGCGGTGGGGAGGCGAAAGGCGCCCTCCCAAGCCGGGGGGAGACATGGGAGGGCGCCTTTCCGGTGGCCGGTGCTGCCGCTTGACGGGGGGATCAGCGGCATGCGCCAGGCCATGGGGAGGAGTGAGGTCTAGCCGGGCCTGCCGTAACTGTGCACACTCGAACCGATCTTGCGCATCTGCACCGGTTCGCCCGCCTGGGAGGCGTGCACGATCCAGCCGTTACCCACGTACATGCCGACGTGGGAGAGCCCGCTGTAGTAGAAGATGAGGTCGCCGGGGCGCAACTCGTCCCGGCTGACGTTGGCGGTCATTTGGCGCTGCCGGGCGGCGTTGTGCGGCAGCGTGACGCCGGCCTGCGCCCAAGCGGCCAGGGTGAGACCCGAACAGTCGTAGCTGCCCGGTCCCGCTGAACCCCAGACGTACGGCTTGCCGATCTGCGCACAGGCAAAGGTGACCGCCTTGCCGGCCGCACCGCCGGGGTAAGTCGCCGGGCAGGGCGCGGGACGCAGCGAGCCGAGGGTGTTGGTCGAGCCGTACGCCTCCAGGCGCAGGTCCTGCAACCGGTCAACCTCGGCGTCGATCTCCTTGGCCTTCGCCGCCAGCTGAGCCTCGGTGCTGGTCAGCTCGACGATCAAATCGTCGAGCGGGGCCTTCTTCGCGGCGTACTCGTTCCTGAGGTCGACGACGGCCTGCACGTCGCGGGCCTGCCGCCGGGCGAACTGGTCCAGCAGCTCGAGCTGGTCGGCGAGGTGGGTCGGCTTGCCGTTGGTCAGGATCGCGTTGAAGACCGACGGACTACCACCCTTGTACGACCGGGCGGCGAACTCGCTGACCCGGTCCATCGCCAGGTCGATCTGGATCTGCAGTGGCTTGATCTTCTTCTGTAGTTCGTCCGCCTGCTTCTTTTTGGCGGCAAGGTCCTGCCGTACGGCATTGTGCCGTTCGATCGTTGGTTCGAGCTCGGCCCAGACCTCGTCGATCTGCGACTCGATCTCGGCGACGGTGGGCTGCGCCTGCGCCGGCGCTGCTACCAGCAGCAGACCGACGCCGGTGGTGGCGGCGACCAACGCGGTGAGTACTCGGCTAGGGTCGTGCGGCGATTTTCGCCGATGGTCGCGGCTGGACCACCGGAGGTATCGCCGAGGGGCGCTCGTAGCCACCGGACTCCTTCTCCCCAGACCGCCTACCGGGTTAGCTGCCGGGTTCGGGCGGAAAGGAGACGCCCTACCGCAGGTGGCCTGCGGATTCACCCCGGAAGTGCCGTGGGTCCCCGGCTCGCCGTCAGACGGCGATTAGGCGGTGTCAGGCCGAGGTCAACCCGGTTGGTTGACGTCCTCCCGACTCGACGATCCCCAAGAGTAGAGAGCGGCGTTCTCGCTACGCAAGCGAGAACATGGACTATCTCATTGAGTACACAGACGATTGCGTATCGTACATAGGCTGCCATCGCTCAAGCGTTCGAATTTTCCCGGGCGGACCGGCCCGTTCATACCGGTCCGCCCGTACGTTCGGCCAGCCAACGCGCGCCACTCAGATTGCCTCAGCAGGCTGGCTGACCTGCCACGATCAGCCGACCCGCTTGAATCCGGCGAGCGGCATGTTGTCGATGTTCTCCATCTGCACGGGTTGACCCGCGCGGGGAGCGTGCACCATCAGGCCATTACCGATGTAGATCCCCACGTGATGCAGATCACTGAAGAAGAATACGAGATCCCCGGGTTTGGCGTTGGCACGGCTGACCGAACTGCCCTGATTCCACTGAGTTCCGGTGTAATGCGTGAGGCTGACACCGGCACTTGCCCAGGCGTACTGGGTCAGGCCGGAACAGTCGAAGGCGTTCGGCCCGGTGGCACCCCAGACGTACGGCTTACCGAGCTGTGCGCAGGCGGTGCGGACCGCGGTTCCGGCGGCTCCGCCGACCGACACCGCCGGGCACGGGCCGGAGGCACCGGATCCGCCGGTGTAGCCGGTGGACTGGTACGCGGCGTTGCGCGCCCGTTCCAGGCGTTTGATCTCGGCGTTGATGGTTTTGCGCTGCTCGGCGAGCGTCTTGTCCTGTGCCTGCTGCTTCGTGATCAACTCGTCCAGCGTCTGCCGTTCGGCGAGATAGCGGTCCCGGGTCTCCAAAACAGCGGTGATCTTTTCCTGCCGACGCTTGGAGATTCGGTCCAGCACCACGAGCTGATCCGCCAGACTGGTCGGTGATCCGGTCCGGAGCAGGGCGTTCAGTTCGCTCGACGGCCCGGTCCGGTAGTAGCGGTTGGCAACCTCGCCGATCTCGTCCGCCGCCAAGTTGGCCTGCAGGGACAGGGGGCGGATCTTCTCGTCGAGCGCGGCCGCTTTCTTCTCGTTGGCCTTGAGCTCGCTGTGCACCTTGTTGTACTGCTCGATGACCGGTTCCAGTTTCAGCCACTGGGCGTCCAACTCGGCTTCGATCTCAGCCAGCGTCGGCTCGGCGTGGGCCGGCCCAGCCGGGAAGAGCAGCGCAGTTGCAGCAAGTAACAGCGCAATTGCGATACGTTGAGGAACCCGTACACGCCAATGCTCTCCGCGTCGATACCGGGACCCACTGTGACGATGGATGTGCGAATTCGCGAGCGCACGTGCCATTGGCAGCGACTCCTTCAATGGTTCGATCGCTGGGGCCTCACGGGCGGGGGTACGGAGGCCGACATCCGCAGCGGTCGGTGCATCACCTTATTGGAAAGCGCGGTGTTCGTTCAAGACCGCCTGCCGCCTCCGCTTCCCCCGCAGCTACCGCTTCTCCTGCAGTCACCGGTCTGGGCGGTTAGCGTGATGACATGGAGTCGCTCAGCCTCGCGGAGGAGCTCGTCCTGCTCAGCTATGACGGTTCCGGGGCCGCGTCCGTCGCATCCCCGGAGCTCGACTATGCCGTCGCCGGGGCGGTGTTGTGCGACCTCGCCGTCGGCGGGCAGATCTCGATTGACGCAGACGGCCGGGTGCTGGCCGGCGACGATCCCGCCGGCAGGTACGCGCCCGGCGAAGCCCCGGGTCGAGGCCACGGCCGGGAGTTCCTCGACCAGGTACGGATCAGGATCCAGGCCGAGCCTGGCCGCGCAACCCGCGACTGGGTGGTCGAGCTGTCCCACGGTGTGGTCGAGGAGGTACTCGACGGGCTGGTCGCCTCGGGGGTGCTCCGCCGGGAACGGGACCGGGTGCTCTGGGTCCTGCCCCGGACCAGGTTCGCTCCGCCGGACGGCGTCGAACCGCCCGCTGAGACGGAGACCCGGCGACGGTTGGCCGCCGCCGAGCGCGGCGCCGGACCGGTCGGACCGCGTACCGCCGCGTTGGCCTGCCTGCTGAACGCACTCGACGTGCCGGACGTCGGTGCTGCACGGCTTTCGGACGCGCGGCGCCGGCCGCCTGCGGTGCTCGGGCCGGCGGCCTGGCCGATCGCTGCGACCACCGACGTCGTCGACGGGTACCGGGCGACGGTCGCCCGCAGCGTCTTCACCGCCACCGACGTCGCGACTGGCAGCTAGCTGACCCCGGTAGGCGACGGCGCGAACCGCCGCCACAGCAACCGGACCACACTGCCGCCGACCGCCCCGATCAGCGCCCCGGTCGCGTTGTTGACCCAGTCGTAGCCGACACACTCGCGGCCGACGCCGAGCACCGCCTGGCCTACTTCGACGACGACCGGGGCCAGCACGAGCAGCCCGGTGGCCAGCACTGGCCGGTGGACCGCCAGCACCGTACAGAACGCCAGCGGTACGAACATCGCCACGTTGCCGACCCGTTCACCGAGCGAGTCGACGGTGACCAGCCCGGACCACAGCACCGCCGGATCGGTGAGCGACCGGAGGCACGCGGCGAAGACCTGGCCGTCCGGGCCGGAAACGGAGACCCCGGGGGCGAGCGGTACGCCGGACCCGGTCGGCGCCGGTGGCAGGGTGAGCGCGGCGATCGCGGCAGCGCTGACAAGCATCCCGAGCGTCGGCCAGCGCGCCCAACCGAGCCGTACGGCGAGCGGCCGGTGCACCAGCAGGCTCACGCCGGCCAGCACCGCGAGGGTGAGGAACGGCCAGGGCTGGGCGAGGAACTCGCGGGCCCAACCCAGCACCCGCTTCTCCCTACTCCTCGGCCGACGATGACGCCGACGATGCTACCGCCGGCTTGACCGACCTGAGCAGCACCGTCGCCACATCGACGACCTCGACGTTCTCGTCCGCCGCGCCACTGGACTGCTTGCCGGTGACCCCGTCGCCGAGCATGGTGTAGCAGAACGGGCAACCGACCGCGATGGTCTGGGCCCCGGTGGAGAGCGCCTCCTCGACCCGGTCGACGTTGACCCGCTTGCCGATCCGCTCTTCCATCCACATCCTCGCCCCGCCGGCACCGCAGCAGAACGAGCGTTCCGAGTTGCGCGGCATCTCCCGCAGCTGAGCCGCGTCGCCGCCCGCCTCGGCACCTGCGGTCAACGCGGCACCGAGCACCTCCCGGGGCGGGCTGAACACCCGGTTGTGCCGGCCCAGGTAGCACGGGTCGTGGTAGGTCAACCCACCGTCGACCGGGGTGACCGGGGTGAGCTTGCCGGCGGCGACCAGGTGGGCCAGCAGCTGGGTGTGGTGTACGACGTCGAAGTGGCCGCCGAGCTGGCCGTACTCGTTGCCGAGGGTGTTGAAGCAGTGCGGGCAGGTCGCGACGATCTTGCGTCTCGCCGGCTCCCGGTCGCCGAACGCCTCGTTGAGGGTCTCGACGTTCTGCTGGGCCAGCATCTGAAAGACGAACTCGTTGCCGATCCGGCGGGCCGGGTCGCCGGTGCAGGTCTCGCCCTCGCCGAGGATGGCGAAGTCGACGCCGGCTTCGTGCAGCAGGGTCGCCACCGCGCGGGTTGTCTTCTTGGCCCGGTCCTCGAACGCGCCGGCGCAGCCGACCCAGAACAGGTACTCGAAGTCGTCCACCTCGCCGACTCGGGGGACCGCGAAGTCGAGCCCCTTGGTCCAGTCCTCCCGGGTGTTCGGCGGAGCACCCCACGGGTTGCCCTTGTTCTCCAGGTTACGCAGCATCACGCCGGCCTCGCTGGGGAAGCTCGACTCGATCAGCACCTGGTAGCGGCGCATGTCGACGATGTGGTCGACGTGTTCGATGTCCACCGGGCACTGCTCCACGCAGGCCCCGCAGGTGGTGCACGACCAGAGCACGTCCGGGTCGATGACGCCGCCGTCGTCGGCGCCGCCGATCAGCGGGCGGTCGGCCTCGGCCAGCGCCAGGGCATCGACCTTGGCGAGTTGTTCGGCCGTACCCTTCTCCTCGCCGGTGAGGTCCTTGCCGCCGCCGGCGAGCAGGTAGGGCGCCTTGGCGTAGGCGTGGTCGCGCAGCGACAGCACGAGCAGTTTCGGTGACAGCGGCTTACCGGTGTTCCAGGCCGGGCACTGCGACTGGCAGCGGCCACACTCCGTACAGGTGGTGAAGTCGAGCAGGCCCTTCCAGCTGAACTGTTCGACCTGGGCGACCCCGAACTGATCGGATTCCGGGTCGGCCTCTTCGAAGTCGAGCGGCTTGCCGTCGCTCATCATCGGCCGCAGCGCGCCGAGGCCGGAGTTGGGCCGGCCGGGGTCCCGCTTGAAGTAGATGTTGAAGAAGGCGGCGAACCGGTGCCAGGCCACCCCCATGGTCAGCGTCAACGCGATGACGATCAGCCAGGTCATCGAGATGAGGATCTTGACCAGGGCGGTGATGCTGATCGCCGCTTCGGAGGCGGGCAGGACGGCACCGAGCGCGTGGCTCACCGGGGTGGCCCAGACCGGGAAGTCGAAGTGGTCGGTGGCCACCCGGAAGCCACGGATCAAGAAACCGCAGATCAGTACGGCGAGCACGACGGCTTCGACGAAGTAGCCCTGCCACATCGTCGAGCCGGTGAACCGTGACCGGCCGCCGGTCCGGGTCGGCCGGTTCGCCAGCCGGATCCCGATGAGCACGCCGATACCCGCCATGCCGAGGATCGAGATGAGCTCGGTGACCAGCCCGTACAGCAGCCAACCGCCGATCACCGGAATGCCACCGCCGGCGTTGACCACCTCGAAGTACGCCTCCAGCACGAGGATGGAGAGCACGATGAAGGCGACCATGACGAACCAGTGGGCCGCCCCGACGACGCTCCACTTGAGCATCCGGGTGTGGCCGAGGGTCTCGCTCAGCATCACCTTCGCCCGGGTGGCCGGGTCACCGGTGCGGTGCGGGTCGGCCTTGCCGAGTCGGATGATCGAGACGAACTGCCAGACCGCCCGGCCGGCGAGCACCACCGCGACGGCGGTGACGATGGCGGCGACCACCGTGGTGACGATCTGGACCGTACCCATTCGTTGGCCTCCCGGTGTGCTGCGGACGAGCGGCAGAGTGACCGGAAGGCCGGCCACGGAGCTTCAGCCTACCGCCAAGTTACCCATGGGTAATGTGACGAGCGTCGCACCGTACCGGCGACCGGTACTCGCCACCCTATGGCAGCGTCGCCGCCACGCCGGCGCCCGGCCCCCGACAAAACAGCAGGTCGGCCGGCATCCTCGTGGACACCGACCGACCTTGGGCGGCACTGGCGGGCCGACTGCGGACCGACTGTGAACCGGGTCAGCGCCAGCGGGAGAGCAGGATCAGCGAACTCACCATGGCACCGAACCCGATCGCCAGGTTCCAGTAGCCCCAGGAGGCGACCGGGTAGGCGGTCTCCGACAGGTAGTAGACGACCAGCCAGCCGATGCCGAAGACGATCAACGAGACGGCGCTGATCGGCAGCCAGATCGGACTCGGCTTGCGGGTGGCAGCCGTCTGGGTCGGGCGGACGTCGGTCGGCGGGGTGTAGACCTTCTTCTTGCGAACCTGCGACTTGGGCACGACGCTCTCCTGGTGGCTATCATCCGGCCCGGCAACCGGACGCAGCGGCGACGGTCCATGGCCAATAATGTTCAAGAGCTAGCGTAGTCAAGTTGCCGCGATCCGGCCACGGGCCGCAGCACGGTAGCAGCGACATTTGGGCACAACCAGGTCCACCAGGTGCGACAGACCGCTCAGGTGGTCCATTATGCGGACACTTGTCGATGGCTGGCAGGCGGAGAGGGGGCCGAGGTGGAGTACACCTCCGGCAGCGCGTCCTGGCGGGACGTGGTCCGGCGCGCCGTTCGCGGGCTGCTGCGTCGCCGGCGCGGCGCGGAGCAGCCCGGCTGGTCCGCCGGCGTACCGCTGATCGCGCTGCTCGCCGGCCTGCTGTTCACCACGACCGCCACCACCGCCAGCGGCACCAGCCTGCGGGAGGACCGTCGACCACAGCTCGCGCAGCTGATCGACGACCGCCGTACCCAGCTCGCCGCCGCCGAGGAACGAGCCGCCCAACTGCGCGACCAGGTCGACCAGCAGACGGAGCTGGTCGCCGGGTCGGACGAGCCGATCGCCCGGCAGCAGGCCCGGATCGACGCGAACCGGTCGGCGGCCGGCTTCACCGCGCTGGCCGGCCCGGGCGTCATCATCGAGCTCGACGACGCGCCGCGGCTGACCGACCTGCCGGACGGTGCCAGCAACGACGACCTGGTGGTGCACCAGAGCGACGTACAGGCAGTGGTCAACGCACTGTGGGCCGGCGGCGCCGAAGCGATGTCAATCATGAACGTACGGGTGTTGGCGACCAGCGCGGTACGCTGTGTCGGGAACACGCTGTTGTTGCACGGCGGGGTCTACTCGCCCCCATTTCGGATCGCCGCGATCGGTGACCCCAGCGCCCTGCAGCAGGCGCTGGCCGACTCCGAAGGGGTGCAGTTGTTCAGAGACGCCGTGACCCACTTCCAGCTGGGCTACCAGGAGACCATCGAAGCCGAGCTGACCGTGCCGGCGTTCGACGGCTCGGCAGCGCTGCGACACACCACCGTTCCGGAGTCGGCGCGATGACCCGGCCCGGGGTGCCCGACCGTCCAGGGGCGCCCGGCCATCCCGACCAACCGCACGACTCGGGCCGGCACCGCGCATACCACGCCGACGACTCGGCCACGGTGCTTCCCCGCTTCACCGGGCCGAACCCGGCACCGGCCCCGGGCCCGACACCCCCGGCGCATCAGCACCAGCCCGGCTACTCGCCCCAGCAACTGGCCCTGTACCGGCGCCCCCGACAGCCCGAGCGCGACGATGCTGCCCGCACGGCCGTCATCCCCCCCTACCCCGCCGAGCCTGCCACGTCCACCACAGTGCTGCCGGTAGTCATCAGCAGCTACCAGCCGCCGCCCAACGGAGAATCAGCGCCCGGGGCCGAGCCGGGGCCCGACCCGGGCGGCTCTGGCGCGCGCGACGGTGCCGCCCCCCGTCGCGGTGCGCGGGTGGTGAAGTTGCGACCGGAGCGCACCGACAGCGGTTACAAGAGCGTGTACTCCGAATTGACCCGACCCACCATCTGGACCGCGCTGCGCGCCACCGCCCGGGCAACCGGGGAGCTGTTGATCACCTTCGGCATTGTGGTGCTGCTCTTCGCCGGCTACGAGATCTGGGGCAAGTCGGTCATCGTCAACGCCCACCAGAACGAGCTCAGCGACCAGCTCGCCCAGCAATGGGCCGAAGTGCCCGAGCCGGTCGTCAGCGACGGCCCCACGCCCGAGCCCGAGGCGTCCCCCACCATCCAGGTGCAGGGCACCCCGGTCGCCGGGCTCTACATCCCGAAGCTGGACAAGAACTGGATCGTCGTCGAGGGCGTCGGCCAGGACGACATCCGGTACGCACCGGGTCACTACCCGGACAGCGCCGGCCCCGGGAAGATCGGCAACTTCTCGGTGGCCGGGCACCGCAACCGGGCCACCTTCTGGCGGCTGGACGAGCTGGGCGACGGCGACACGATTGTCGTCGAGGACCGGGACACCTGGCACGTGTACGCGGTCACCCGCAACCACATCGTGCTGCCGAACCAGACCGAAGTGGTCGCCGCCGTCCCCGGCGACCGCCGGGCGCAGCCGACCGAGGCGATGCTGACCCTGACCACCTGCCACCCGAAGTTCGACAACTACCAGCGGCTGATCGTGCACGCGGCGCTGGTTCGCAGCCAGCCCAAGGCCGATGGCCGACCGGCGGAACTCGGCGGCTGAGCCATGTACGCCTGGATCTGGCGCAAGCTCCCGTTCGGCACGCCCGGCAAGCTGATCGGTTCGGCGCTGCTCGCCGGGCTGACGGTCGTCCTGCTCTGGTACGTGGTCTTCCCGTGGGCGGAGCCGCTGCTGCCGTTCGACGACGTCCAGGTGACCGAGGACGGCGGCGGCACCGGTACCGACCCCGGCGACGGCGGTCCGGCCGACGGCGGCACCGACGGCGACGGCGGCGACCCGGACAGTGGCGGCGCCGGCGACTACGAGCTGCCGTACGACACCGAGACGAACAACCCCGTACCCGATGTGAACGGCGACTAGAGTCAGGTGTCCGCGTGCGCGTACTGGTGATCGACAACTACGACTCGTTCGTGTTCAACCTGGTGCAGTACCTCGGCCAGCTGGGTGCCGAATGCGACGTTCGGCGCAACGCCGAGATCTCCGTCGACGAGGTCGGCCGGCTCGGCGCGGCCGGTGTGCTGCTCTCCCCCGGGCCGGGTGCGCCGGGCAGCGCCGGCATCTGCCTGGAGGTCATCGAGCGGTACGCCGGACAGCTGCCGATCCTCGGCGTCTGCCTCGGTCACCAGGCGATCGGTGCCGCGTTCGGCGGGGTCGTCGAACGTGCTCCCGAGCTGCTGCACGGCAAGACCTCGCTGGTCGAGCATCGGGGCGTCGGGGTGCTGGCCGGGCTGCCGGACCCGTTCACCGCCACCCGCTACCACTCCCTCGCCGTACGCGAGGACAGCCTGCCGGCCGAGATCGAGGTCACCGGCCGGACCGCGTCCGGGGTGGTGATGGCGATGCGGCACCGGAGCCTGCCGGTCGAGGGTGTGCAGTTCCACCCCGAGTCGGTGCTCACCGAGGGCGGCCACCTGATGCTGGCGAACTGGCTGGCCGGGTGCGGTCTGCCGCAGGCCCGGCAGCGGGCACCGCGGCTCGCCGCCGAGGTGGAGACCCGGCGGCGGGCCGCGTTCGTATCGGCCTGAGTCCAGGCCGGGCCCGGCCTGGCCTTTGGGAGCGCAGCCCGCGACTCAGTCGAACAGCCGGGAGACGGGCGCGGTGGGCAGCAGACCGCTCACTCCGCTGCCTGGGGTGCTGGAGCCGCCACCACCGCCCTCGCCGTCACCGTCGCCCGGTGGCGGGCTGGTCGTCGGGGGGGATCCGGTCGGCGACGGGCTGCCGGTCGGGTCCGGCGACGGCTCCTCCTCCTGCCGGGGCTGGGAGACAACGATTTCCACCCGGGAGTTGACCCGGTGCTCGCCGTTGTTCGGGCTCTGGCTGGTGACGATGCCGGCATCGGCCGGGTCGACTTCCTCCCCGTCGATCACCCGCGGGTCGAAGCCGCGGTTTTCAAGCGTCGCGACGGCCTGGGCTTCGGTGTAGCCGACGACGTTCGGCATGTCCCGCAGATTGTTGAGCGAGACGTGCACCTCGACCTCGCTGCCCACCTCGACCAACTCGCCGGCGCCGGGCACCTCGACCACCTGGTCCTTCGGTGCCGAGCTGTCCACCTCCTCAAAAACGGCGATCAGCTTCCGGTCGGTGAGCTGCTGCTCGGCCGCGCTGCGGGTAAAGCCCTTCATGTCGGGCACCTGGACCTTGCCTGGACCGGAGCAGACGACGAGGGCCACCTCGGAGCCCCGCTCGACGGCGCCCGGCTCCGGCGACTGCTCGACGACGGTGTTGACCGTACAGTTCGGGTCGTCGCGAGGGGTGACGTCCGCTGTCAGCTGCAGGTCGGTGAGGGTCAGCTGGGCCTGTTCGATCTGCGCGCCGATCAGGCGGGGCAGAACGACGGTGACCGGCTCGTCGGGTTGGTTCATCCAGATCAGCCCGGTGGCCAGGGCGATCACCGCGAAGACGCCCAGCGCGCTGAGCCCGGCGATGACCGCCGGCGAGGTCCGCCTCGGCGGCGGGCCGCCGACGCCGCCGGGGATCCGCTGGGTCGAGCCGGTACGCCCGGTGGCGCCCATCGCCGCGGTTTCGTCGTCGTCGCGCAGCACCGGGGTGGCCAGCACCGGCCGGCCGGAGGCGGCGCGCAGCAGGTCGGCGCGCATCTCGCCGGCGCTCTGGTAACGGTTGACCGGGTTCTTGGCCAGCGCCTTCAACACGATCGCGTCGATCGCCGGGGTGACGTCCCGGTTGATCTCGCTCGGCGCCCGCGGGTCCTCCCGGACGTGCTGGTAGGCGACGCTGACCGGGCTGTCCCCGACGAACGGCGGATGGCCGCAGAGCAGCTCGAATAGCACACAGCCGGCCGCGTAGACGTCGGATCGGGCGTCCACCGACTCGCCCCGGGCCTGCTCCGGGGAGAGGTACTGCGCGGTGCCGATCACCGCCGAGGTCTGGGTCATCGTGGTCGCGCCGCTGGCCAGCGCGCGGGCGATGCCGAAGTCCATCACCTTGACCTGGTCGGTCTGGGTGAGCATGACGTTGCCGGGCTTGATGTCCCGGTGGATGATGCCGTGCCGGTGGCTGAACTCCAGGGCGGCGCAGACGTCGGCGCAGTATTCCAGGGCCCGACGCGGGTGCAGCCGGCCCTCGGCGGCGAGCACTTCCTTGAGGGTGCGGCCGTTGACGAACTCCATGACGATGAACGGCAGCGGCTCGCCGGTGGCGGCGTACTCCTCGCCGGTGTCGTAGACCGCGACGATCGCCGGGTGGTTGAGCGAGGCGGAGTTCTGCGCCTCGCGCCGGAACCGTTCCTGGAAGGTCCGGTCCCGGGCCAGGTCGGTGCGCAGCATCTTGATCGCGACATCACGGCCGAGCCGCAGGTCACGGCCGCGGTGAACCTCGGCCATACCGCCATAGCCGAGCAACTCGCCGACTTGGTACCTGCCACCTAGCAGGCGGGCCTGCGCGGTCATCGTCCTTGTCGTCCTTCGCTCGTCTGGTCGTCATCGGATCGGACCAAGTCGGGTGCTTCCATCGACGGTACGGGTCCCACGCTGATTTCGACGTGTCCGGCTGCCATCTGGTTCTCAGCCGTAACCAATCGCACCACGGGTTGCCCCAGAGCGGCCGAATTGCCGGCGCTGTCGATGATCTTGTAAGCGACCAGCCCGGTGCAGAGCAACACGATCAACGCTCCGAGGATGATCGCCAGGACGGTGAACACCTGCCGGTGCAGGCCACCGGACCGCTGGGGCGGGGCTGGTGGCCGGTTGTAGCCGTACGGGTTGGGTGGACGACCCGACGCGGGAAGGGGCTGCCGCGCCGGGGTGGCAGGGTGATGGTAGCCGGCCGGATACCCGGCCGGCATCATCGGCGCGGTGGCCGGCCGGTAGCCGGGTGGTCCGGGCATCGGCTGCCCCAGCGGCGGCCGCTGACCGGGCGGCACCGAATTGGGCGGCACCGAGCCGGGGTGCATCGGCCCCGGCGACATCGGCCCCGGCGACATCGGCCCGGGAGACATGGGTGCAGGGCCGGACGCCATCGGCGAGACCGGCGCCGCCGGGGTGGGCCGGGGCGCGGCCGGGTGCTGGCCGGGATGCTGCTGGCCGGGATGCTGCTGGCCCGGGTGCTGCTGGGCGTGTGGTGGCCGGGGCGGGCCGGCGAGCGTGGTGGCAGCCTGCCGGGAGACGGCGGCCATCGTGGCGGCGCTCTGCCAGCGTGCCGAGGGATCCTTGGCGAGCGCGCGCTCGACGAAGCTGCGGACCACGGGTGGGATGTCCGACGGTAGCGCACGCGGCACTTCACGCACGTGCTTCATGGCGATTTCCAGCGGATTGTCGCCCTCGAACGGCCGCCGACCGGACAGACACTGGTAGGCGACCACGCCGAGCGCGTACACGTCGGAAGCCGGCGTCGCGACCGCGCCGGACGCCTGTTCCGGGGAGATGTAGGAGGCGGTGCCGAGCACTGAGCCGGCGGCGGTCAGCTGGCCGACGATCTCCGAGCGGGCGATGCCGAAGTCGGTCAGCACCAGCGTGCCGTTGGGTCGTACCAGCAGGTTGCCCGGCTTGACGTCGCGGTGCACGATGCCCTTCTCGTGGGCCGCGTGCAACGCGTCGGCGGCCTGGGCGACCAGCGCCATGGTGCGGGCCGGGGTGAGCCGCCCGACCCGGGACAGGGTGCGCGACAGCGCGTCGCCCTCGACGTACTCCATCACCAGGAAGGCGATGTGCTTGTCGCTGCCGTAGTCGTAGACGTCGACCACGCCGGGATGGTTGATGGTGGCCATGGTGCGGGCCTCGCCGCGGAACCGTTCGGCGAAGCCCGGCTCCTCCAGCAGCGCGGGGAGCAGGCTCTTGACCGCGACGGTACGGCCGAGCACCTCGTCGGTGCCGCGCCACACGTCGCCCATCCCGCCGCTGGCGATGCGCTCGTCGAGCCGGTAACGGCCGCCGAGCAGGACTCCGGAACTCAGCATCTCATCGCCCCTCACGCTCGGCGACAAGTGCCCGCATGATCTGGCCGGAGATCCGGGCCGCTTCCGCGCTGCCGCCGCTGCCGGCACCTTCCAGCAGTACGCAGACCGCCGAGATCGGCTCACCGTCCTCGGACGTGACGAAGCCGATGAACCACCCGTGGTCGTCGTCGCCCTCGCCGGCCTGCGCGGTGCCGGTCTTGCCGCCGACGGTGTAGCCGTCGATCCGGGCGTTGCGGCCGGTGCCGTTGCGCACCACGCTGACCATCATCTCCTGCAGGTCGGCGGCGACCGACCCGCTCACCGACTGGCGCAGCTCCCGCGGGTCCGCGGTGTAGTAGCTGCTGGTCCGGTCGGCGTGCAGCAGTTGCTGGATCACGTACGGGCGCATCTGGCTGCCGCCGTTGGCCACCGCCGCCGCGATCATCGCGCCTTCCAGCGGGGTCATCCGGACGTTGTTCTGGCCGATCGACGACTGGGCCAGCGCCGCGCCGTCCTCGCTGCCGTCCGGGTTGGTGATGTCGCCGGTCCGGCTGGCCGCGACCGGCAGGCCGTCGTCGCCGCTGGTCCGGCCGACGACCAGCTCCTCGTCCTCGAAGCCGAAGTCGCGGGCCTTGGCCTTGACCGTCTCGGCGCCGAGCTCCACACCCAGCTTGGCGAAGCCGGTGTTACACGAGTCGGTCAGGGCGGTGATCAGGGTGACCTCGTCCTGTGGGCAGATGGAGTCGACGGCGTTGCGGATGTCGGTGCCGGAGTCAGGGTGCCGGTAGACCGGGCCGGCGGAGATCGGCGTCTCGACGGTGGTGCCGTTCTCCAGGGCCGCCGCCGCGACGACGACCTTGAAGGTGGAGCCGGGCGGCAGCACCTCGCCGAGGGCCCGGTTGTTCAGCGGACGGTTCGGGTCGCTGTCCAGCTCGTTGAAGGCTTCCTGGGCCGCCCCGGTGTCGTGGCTGGCCAGCGGGTTCGGGTCGAAGCTGGGGAGCGAGACCAGGGCCTGCAGCGCGCCGGTACGCGGATCGAGCGCCACCGCCGCGCCCACGTCGACACCGACCCGGTTGTCCAGCAGCTGCCGGTACGCGGTCTCCTGCGCCCGCCGGTTGATGGTGAGCAGCACGTTCCCGCCGCCGGTCTCCTCGCCGGTGAACAGGTCCCGGACCCGGTCGGCGAAGAGCTGGTCGCTGGTGCCGGCGAGGAACTCGTTCTCAGCCTTCTCCACGCCGGTGGCGGCCAGGTTGACCGGCTTGTAGCCGATCACGTGCGCGTAGAGCTCGTTGTCCGGGTAGGTGCGCAGATACTGCAGCTCGCCGTCGGTCGGGGTGCTGGTGGCCAGGGCACGGGCGCCGGCTTCGATGTTGCCGCGTTGCCGGTCGTACTCGGCGACCTGCACCCGGCCGTTGTAGTCGCTGGTGCGGTACTCCTCGGCCTTGTAGCCCTGGACCCAGTTGAGGTTCACAAAGAGCAGGCCGAACAGCACCATGATGACCACGCCGACTCGGCGCAGCGGGGCGTTCATCGGCGGATCACCTCCGTCGGCGCGCCGTGCAACTGGGCAGGTGGTCCGGCCGGCGCGCCGGGCGGTCGGGGCTCAGCGCCCGCCACCGGCCGACGGCCAGCGTCGGAGATCCGCAGCAGCATCGCCACCAGCAGCCAGTTCGCCATCAGCGACGAGCCGCCGGCGGACAGGAACGGGGTGGTCTGACCGGTCAGCGGGATCAGCCCGCTGATCCCGCCGACGATCACGAAGACCTGCAGGGAGAGGGTGAACGCCAGGCCACCGGCGAGCAGCTTGCCGAACGAGTCGCGTACCGCCAGGCCGGCCCGCAGCCCGCGTTGCGCGACCAGCAGGTAGACGATGAGCAGCGCGGAGAGACCGAACAGGCCGATCTCCTCGCCGAGGCCGGCGAAGATGAAGTCGTTGTGCACCTCCGGCACCTTCAACGGCTGGCCGCCGCCGGGTCCGGCGCCGAACAGCCCGCCGGTGCCGAGCCCGAGCAGGCCCTGGACCAGTTGATAACCGTCGTCGTACGGGTCGGAGAACGGGTCGAGCCAGATGTTCGCCCGCTGGTAGAAGTTGGCGAACGGGCCACCGACGATGTTGCCCAGGTGGTACGCCAGGAAGGCGCCGCCGAAGAACAGCAGCAGACCGATGATCAGCCAGCTGACCCGTTCGGTGGCGACGTACAGCGTCACGACGAACATACCGAAGTAGAGCAGCGACGTCCCGAGGTCCTTCTGGAAGACCAGGACCAGGACGCTGAGCAGCCAGACCACCAGCACCGGGCCGAGGTCCCGGCCCCGAGGAAAGTCGATCCCGAGCACCCGCCGACTGGCCAGCGACAACACTTCACGCTTGCGGACCAGGTAGTACGCGAAGAAGGACAGCAGGGCCAGCTTGGCGAACTCACCGGGCTGGATCGAGAAGCCGCCGATCAGGATCCACAGCTTGGCACCGTTGACTTCGGAGTACCGCGCCGGCAGCACCGCCGGGATCATCACCAGCACGATCCCGGCCAGCCCGAGGGTGTACGCGTACCGGGCGACGACCTGGTGATCGCGGACCAGGACTAGCAGTCCGGCGGCGAGCATCACGGCGGCCAGGGTCCAGGCCAGTTGCCGCCCCCCGGTGCCGGCGAAGATCGGATAGTCGATCCGTTCGGCGGCGGCCACCTGGGCCAGGTCGTAGCGGCGCAGGAAACCGACGCCGATGCCGTTGAGCAGGGCCACCGCCGGCAGCAGGGCCGGGTCGGCGTGCGGGGCGAAGAACCGGATGACCAGGTGCAGGCCGACGAAGACCGCGCCGACCACGGCGGTCGGCACCCAGAAGCCGGGCCGGATAGTGCCGAGCACGGCCGCTTCGGCCGCGGCCGAGTAGAGCGCGACCACGGCGAGCGCGAGGGCCAGCAGGCCGAGTTCGGCGTTTCGCCGCGTCCTGATGGGGCGGATCCGCGGCATCTCACCGGTAATGGCCGGCGGGGCGGGTCCGACTGAAGCGGTCACTGGGTTTCCTTCACCTCGCTCGCCGGCCTCAGCCGACCGTCCGGCAACCGGCCGGGTTGGTCACCGGCGGGACCGGCTCGACCGGTGGGGCGTCCGGGGAGCTCTCCGGGGCACCTGACGGGCTCGGGGTGGCGCCCGGTGACGGGCTGTTCGCCGGGCCGGTCGGTGATCCGGAGGCAAGGCCCTCGGGCGTCGCACCCGGCGAACCGGTCACGTCGGCCTCCGGTGACGGGGACAGCGTGGGTGACGGGGTCGGGGTGGGCGTCGGTGGGCAGATCGGCTTCAGGTTGGGGTTGCCCGCGTCGTCCCGGGTGAGTTCCAGCAGGTGCCGCTGCGCCTCGGCTTCGCTGCCGGCGTGGATGCCGCGCTTGACCCGGTCCTGGGCGACGGAGGTCAGGTCGTCCAGGGCGAGGTCGCTGGTCTGGTGCACGGTGGAGAGGCTGACGCCGGCCACCTCGCCCGGCATGCCCTGGAAAATCGCCAGCTGGCCCTCGCCGGTGGCGCCGACGTAGTACTGCCGCTGGGTGTAGGCCCAGCCGGCCCAGACTCCACCGCCGAGGATGCCGACCAGCACGACCAGAACGATCGCCGCGCGCAGCGGCCGGCGGCGGGGGCGCTGCGGCTCGTCGTCCGGGGCGGCAGCGGCGGCGGCCGGCTCCGGCACGGCGGCCCGGGGCGCGGACAGCGCGGAAGCCCGGGCGGCCGGGGTGGAGTCGTCGGCGGCGGTGGCCATGCCCCGGTCGCGGGCGGCGGCACCGCCGACGATCGGTGCCTGCTCGTGGATGCTCTGGTCGGTGGCGTCGGCGACGACGACGGTGATGTTGTCCGGGCCGCCGCCGCGCAGCGCCAACTGGACCAGGCGTTCGACGCACTTGCCCGGGTCGGTGTACTCGCGCAGCGTCTCGGCGATGGTGTCCGGGCTGACCACGCCGGACAGCCCGTCGCTGCAGATCAGGTAGCGGTCGCCCGCGACGACCTGGCGTACCGAGTACTCCGGGTCGATGTCCCGGCCGTCCAGCGCCCGGGTCAGCAGCGACCGTTGGGGGTGGCTGCTGGCCTCCTCGGCGCTGATCCGGCCCTCGTCGACCAGCATCTGGACGTAGGTGTCGTCCTTGGTGATCTGCGCGAACTCCCCGTTGCGCAGCAGGTACGCCCGGGAGTCGCCGATGTGCACCATGCCGATCTTGCTGCCGGAGAAGAGCGTCGCGGTCAGCGTGGTGCCCATCCCCTCCAGATGGGGGTTGGCGTCGACGGTGTCCCGGAGGTGCTGGTTGGCCAGGCCGACGGCGCCGCGTAGGGCGTCGACCATGGCGTCGCCGGGGACGTCCTCGTCGAGCGGGGCGAGTGCCCCGATGACGAGGTTGCTGGCGACGTCACCGGCGGCCATCCCGCCCATGCCGTCGGCCACGGCGAGCAGCCGCGGCCCGGCGTAGACGGAGTCCTGGTTTCCGTCACGGATCAGTCCGCGGTCACTGTGGGCGGCATAGCGCAGGGTCAGAGTCATGGCCGTAACTCAAGAGATGTGCGGCCGATTCGGATCGGCACGGCGAGGGGTACGGGGGTAGGTCCGGTGACCTTAGCGCGGTCCAGGTAGGTCCCGTTAGTGGAACCCGTGTCTTCGATGAACCACTGGCCGTCCCGGGGCATCAGCCGGGCGTGTCGCGCCGACGCGTAGTCATCGGTGATGACCAGGGTGGAGTCCTCTGCCCGACCTATCGTAATCGGAGACTCACCCAAAGTAATTTTAGTCCCGGCCAGTTGGCCAGCGGTCACTACGAGCTGATGAGCGGCCCGCCCCCGTTTGACCTTGGCCGGCCGGGCCGGTGCCGTACTGCTGCTGACCCCGCGCGGAGCCGCGACCAGGCGGCTGGACCGGGCACCGGCGAACAGATCCCGACGGATCACCCCCACCACCGTGAAGACGAAGATCCACAGCAGGACGATGAAGCCGACCCGGGCGACGGCAACGACGAATTCGGGCAAGGTTAGCCATCCACTCGGAACGTGAGCGTGGTCGTCCCGAGCTGGATCATGTCACCGGGGTTCAGGGCCACTGCGGAGACCCGCTGCCCGTTGACCATGGTCCCGTTGGTCGACCCCAGATCGGTCAGCACCACTTGAGCACCGTCGAAGTCGAGCCGGGCGTGTCGGCGGGAGATCCCCACGTCCGGCAGGCGCAGATTGGCCTGGTCACCCCGGCCGATCACGGTCGAACCCATCTGCAGCGGATAGGTCCGCCCGTCACCCGAGACCAGCCGTACGTTGCGGGTGCCGGCCGGCGAGTGCGGCGGTTGACCGTACCCCCCGCCCTGCTGGTCGTACGGCGGATAGCCGCCCTGACCACCCCCGGGCATGTCGTACCCGGGCTGCTGCACCGGCGCGACGTCGCCGCCGGTGAACACCTCGGCCGTCACCCGGAACATCCCGGTGTCGAGCCCGTCGCCCCGCTCAATCTCGACGATCACGTCGCCGTAGACCGTCCAGGCCTGCTCACCGATGAACTCCGCCTGCGACTGGGCGAGCTCCTGGGCCAGGGCCGCCGCGTACGGAGCCAGCCGACTGTGGTCGTACGGCGAGAGATCGATTACGTAGCGGTTCGGCACCAGCGTGCGCCCACCAGCCAGGATCGCCTTGTGGGCCTCAGCCTCCCGCTGCATCGCGTTGAGGATCTCCACCGGGTGCACGACACCCTTGAACACCTTGGCGAAGGCCCCTTCGACTAGGCCTTCCAGACGCTTCTCGAAGCGTTGCAGCACGCTCACCGGCTCCTCCTCGGGTTCCGAGGACATGATGGTATCCGGCCGTCGCCCGTGCCACCCGCACGCCGATCGACCACCGCTCCCGGCCTGTCCCGAACGACCGACCCGCCCCGTGCTACTCTTCGCCAGGCGTCGCGGGCGATATCAAGCACGGGGCGACCAGGGACAGCGTAGTATGTCCCGGCACCTGCCAGCGGGTGGCCCCGACCGACACCCCCACCGGGATCGGGAAGGACCGGCCGGGTTAGTCTTCTACCGACTGTCCCGGACAGCATCCGGGGAAGTGGCGGAATGGCAGACGCGCACGGTTCAGGTCCGTGTGCCCGAAAGGGCGTGGGGGTTCAACTCCCCCCTTCCCCACCAGCAGGTCGGGCGGCACCAGCCACCCGGACCAGCTTGCAACGATCAAGAAGGCTCCGCCGGACGGCGGGGCCTTCTTCACATATCGCCCGGATATCCTGTTGACCGTTTACTCCACCCCCCAGCTCAGGAGTGTCGTGTGAGCGTCGCGTTGGTTACCGGTTCCGGCGGTCTGATCGGATCGGAGGCGGCCCGGCACTTCGCCGGCCTCGGCCTGGACGTGGTGGGCATCGACAACGACATGCGCCGCGAGTTCTTCGGCCCCGAGGCGTCCACCGCCTGGAACGTCGAGACCCTGCGGCGCGACCTCGGTGCGGCGTACGCCCATCAGGCGGTGGACATCCGCGACCGCGACGCCCTGGCGGGCCTGTTCCGGCGGTACGGCCGGGACATCGCCGTGGTGATCCACACCGCCGCGCAGCCGTCGCACGACTGGGCGGTGCGCGACCCGTTCACCGACTTCGACGTCAACGGCGGCGGCACCCTCAACGTGCTGCAGAACGTCCGGGAACACTGCCCCGAGGCACCGGTGATCCACTGCTCCACCAACAAGGTGTACGGCGACCGGCCGAACAGCCTGCCGCTGATCGAGCAGGAGACCCGGTGGGAGATCACCCCGGACCACCCGTACGCCGGCGGGATCACCGAGGACATGTCGATCGACGCCTGCCTGCACTCGGTCTTCGGCGCGTCGAAGGTCGCCGCCGACATCATGGTGCAGGAGTACGGCCGCTACTTCGGCATCCGTACCGCCTGCTTCCGGGGCGGCACGCTGACCGGGCCGGCGCACTCGGCGACCGAGCTGCACGGCTTCCTCGGCTACCTGATGCGCTGCAACATGGAGCGACGGACCTACAAGATCTTCGGGTACGGCGGCAAAATGGTCCGCGACGCGATCCACAGCCACGACGTGGTCTCCGCCTTCGAGGCGTTCTTCCGCGACCCGCGCCCGGCGGCGGTCTACAACCTGGGCGGCGGCCGGCACTCCAACTGCTCGCACCTGGAGGCGTTCGCCATCGCCGAGCAGATCACCGGCGAAAAGATGATCACCGAGTACCAGGAGGCGAACCGGGTCGGCGACCACCAGTGGTGGATCGGCTCGAACGCCGCTTTCCAGCGTGACTACCCTGGCTGGAAGCAGGTCTACGACGTACCGATGATCCTGCAGGAGATCTACCAGGCCAACGTCGACAAGTGGGTGCCCGGAAAATGATCGACCAGGGCAAACGCAACCTGCTCGGGGTGCTGGTCGACGCCGTCGACTACGAGGCCGCCACCGAGCGGGTGGTCGACGCCGCCCGGGAGCGCCGGCCGCTGGCGTTGACCGCACTCGCCGTACACGGGGTGATGACCGGGGTCCTCGACCCTGCGCACAACGCCCGGCTCAACTCGTTCGACCTGGTCACCCCGGACGGCCAACCGGTGCGCTGGGGACTCAACCTGCTGCATGGAGCAGGGCTGAAAGACCGCGTCTATGGGCCGACGCTCACCCTGCGGGTGCTGCAGCGCTGCGCCGACGAAGGGCTGCCGGTCTACCTGTACGGCTCCACCGAGGAGACGCTGGACCGGCTGGTGCCGAAGCTGGAGCAGATGTTCCCGGCGTTGAAGTTCGCCGGGGTCGAGCCGTCGAAGTTCCGCGCCGTCGGCCCTGGTGAGGATGTGGAGATCGCCGACCGGATCCGGGCTTCTGGTGCCCGGCTGGTGCTGGTCGGGCTGGGCTGCCCGCGCCAGGAGGTCTTCGCGTACGCCATGCGCCCGCTGCTGGACATGCCGCTGATGGCGGTCGGCGCGGCCTTCGACTACCACGCCGGCCTGCTACGCAAGCCGCCGTCCTGGATGCAGCGTGCCGGCCTGGAGTGGCTGTGGCGGCTCGGGCTGGAGCCGAAACGGCTGTGGCGCCGCTACGTGATCCTCAACCCGGCGTACCTGAGCCGGCTGGGCGCGCAGAAGCTGGGTATGTGGCAGGCCACCCCGCCGAAGGCAGCCACCGACCGACCCACCACCTTCGCCGTCTGACCCCCTGACACTGTCTGACTGCCTGCCCTGGCTGGCCCGTCTGTCCCGGCTCCGGGAACCCCTGTCCGCGTGCGCCGAGCTGCTTTGCCGCCCGGCAGAACGCTCGCGAAACGTCACACCGTGCATTGACATCCGCCGCGCCGGCTCGTTGGAGCTACCCTCGCGGCATGGCGGGTGCCGGGAAACCGACAGCGGGCATGACGATCAGCATCCGGACACGACGCGATGTAGTCGTGGTGGATCCGGACCGATTCATGGCAGCGGCACGGCAGGCGCTTCGTGATCGCAGTCCGGGCATGACCGATGCCGAGGCGGCCGAGGCGGTGGCTGACGTCTACGACGCCGTACACGCCATGCTCGATCGGGACGGAGCGCTCGCGGCCGACGCTGCGAACGACGACGTAGTCGGTGTCGGTGGGCCCCTGCCTGGCGTACGTGGCCAGGACCGGCCTGACGGTCTGTCGCCCGCAGGCAGGCTGCAACAGGTGGTCATCGACGATGAGCAACCGCTGCAGGACTACGGCTGCTTCCTTCCCGCAGATCCCTTCGCGTTGCCCGGCCCCGGGAGCGGCGGCTAGCGGCAACGCTTGTCAGGTGTTGCCGAGTGCAGGTCCAGTAGCATCCGGGCCTGCTTGGCTACATGTACTGGGCGGCGGTCTGCTCGACGTCGCGGATGAACTCCTCCAGCTCGGCCTCGGTCCACTGTTCGTCCTGCAGCAGAGTCCCGAGGATCACGATCTGCGCGGAGAAGGCTACGTCCGGAGCGATGCCGTCGAGCAGGTCCGCTTCGCCGAGGGCTCCTCGGATCATGCCCTCCATCGCCAGGGCGGGCAGTTCGTGACCGTCCGCGTACCGCTGACGGGTGGTGGCGACGAAGTTGGCGATCTGCTGCAGGTCAGGTGTCTCGCCGAAGCGTCGTTGCACCGCGACGAAGAAGGCAGCGGTGATGGTCTGAGGCCCTTCTCGTAGCCCTTTGTCGCCGATCTCGGCGAGGAGCCGATCGGCCGTGCCCCAGTCTCCCCGGGCCATGGCACGGATCATGTCACTGCGGTTCTGGTCGGCGCTCACGTTTCAAGTACCTCGCTATCTGCTCGCGTGCGACGTTCACCGCACGGTTGACCGTGATGCCGGCGATCAGCCCGAGGATGAGGATATGGCCACCTGCCTCCGGCGGGTCGATCCGGACAGGATGGGTTGGGACGACGGCGTTCGGCGTACCGGTGTGGCTGGTCTGTGCGCCGCCCGGGCCGCGTGGGCCGCCAAGGATGCGAATCGCCTCCTGGCCCAGCTCGACCATGCTCTTGCCGGTGTCCTGCACATCCTCAGACTTGCGTGCCATCTTGTTGAAGAAGCTGCCGGGCCCCCGGCGGGCGTCGGAGCGGCGGGTGGTGTCGGCGAGGAGTTCTTCGCCGGTCGGGCCAGTGAGCGTCGGTTCGGTGGGTGCCGAGCCGGGGGCGATGCGGTTGGCGTAGGCGTTGAGGTGCCCGACAGCCTCCATGAGCAGGCGAGCAACCTTCCCGGCCTTGTCGGCGGCGGTCTCCCACTCGGCCGTCGCGTTGGCGACAGCATGCGCCGATGCGCCAGCGCTGGCTGTGGAAAGGGCCTGGTACGCGCCGGTCACTTCCTGCTGAGCGCGCAGGCACGTCGCCGCGGCCGAGCTGAGGCCGGTGGACGCGCGCGTGAGCTGGGCAATGACCTCGGCGACCGTCCCAGCCATCACAAACTCGCGCGGTACGTCTCGACCAGTTCGATCCCCGCGTCCAGTCGGGCGATCGCCAACTTGATCTCGCGGAGCGCGGACCTGGCCTCGGTCAGGGCGTCGGTAGCCAGTTCATGGTTGCTGCCCTGACAGGTGTAAGTCGCCAACTCCAGGGCCTCGCCCGCTGTAGCGGCAGCCTGTTGCAAAGTGTTCATGCCGCTGCGGGCGCTCTCCAGGCCCCTGCCCAGCTGAGCCTTGACCTCGTCGACGCTCACCGAGCCGGCCTCCCCGGTCGCGGAGCCGCCGTACCGGAAGGCAACTCACGTTCGTCAGGTACGCCCGACCATAGTCGACCAGCTACGGACCGGCGACCCTGCGCGACGGATATCCGTCACCCTGGCCGCTGTCGCTGCAGCCCGCCCAACGCTCGTTGTCGACATACCAGCCGTACCGAGTTGCGCACTGGCAAGCACACCCAGCCTCTGGCTGCGTTCGTCGGCTGGCCGCGCACCTGCTGTAGGTCCAGGTCGGTGGCGTTGGGTGACAGGCGTTGTTGAGCTAGCTATCCCCATGGCGTCCGGATCTGCCGATGAGCGAGCGTTTGGCTACATTGGCATCGTTGGTGGCTTCGATAGGCGTGGGAGCCTGACAGTTCGGACCGTGACCCGGCGTAAGCATTTGCGCCCAGGTCGTCGTATCGATCCGGGCCCAGCTCTCGGTGGCGCCGGTCCGGACTCGGCACGGCAGGGCATGATCATTGCTTCTATGCTCAAGCCCGATCAGAACGGGATTAAGGCGGTCAGGGTTGAACATCTTCGAAGCGGTGCTACTCGGCGCGGTGGAGGGTTTCACCGAGTTCCTGCCTGTGTCGAGCACGGGCCACCTGACCATTCTTGAAAAGCTGCTCGGGTACGAGCTCGACGATCCTGACATCACAGCATTCACGGTAATCATCCAGTCCGGTGCGGTGCTGGCTACGATCCTGTTCCTCCGTAGGGACATCGCGCGGATCGTGCCGGTCTGGTTCCGAGGGCTGTTCTCCGCGGCAGCGCGGGCTGATCCGGGCTACCGGTTCGGCTGGGCGGTGATACTTGGGTCGTTGCCGATCGTGGTCATGGCGCTGCTGTTCAAGGACACGATTGAGACGACCTTGCGGAGCCTGTGGGTCGTGGCCGGGGCGCTGATCGTGTGGAGCGGGGTGATGGCGTACGCCGATCACGCTGCCACGCAGGGGCGGCACGAGAATGATGTGACCTGGAAGGACTCGCTAATCATCGGGACGGTGCAGTGTCTGGCGCTGATCCCGGGGGTGTCGCGGTCGGGGGCGACGATGTCGGCGGGCCTGCTGCGTGACCTGGACCGGGTGACGGTGACAAAGTTGTCGTTCTTTCTGTCCATCCCGGCGTTGCTCGGCGCGTCGCTGCTGCAGGGCGTGGAGAAGGCGGGCAATATCGCCGACGGGGTGGGCTGGACGAACACTCTTGTGGCGACGGCGGTCAGCTTCGTGGTGGCGTACTTCTCGGTGTCCTGGCTGCTGCGGTTCATCGCCCGGCACTCGTACAGCATCTTCATCGTTTACCGGCTGGGGCTGGGCCTGCTACTGATCGTGCTGCTGGCGACGGGCATGATCGAGGCACAGTGATCGGCGTGCGGTGAGCCCGCCCGGCGGGGCGGGCGCTGGCGTACGTCTGCTGGGCAGTTCCGGCGGTGGCACACCCGCCCCGCAACACGCGACGACATCCGCTCATGCCGCGTATGGGAAGGTAGGTCCTGTGATTGCCGCAGGCGTGCCGGATCCTTCCGATATTCGTCAGCGGGTCGCTCGTGGCCGCGGTCTGTTCATCTCGCTCGACGAGGCAGTGACGATGCCAACCGCCACCGTCACTGCCCGCGCCTTGCAGGTGTCGACGACGCGTGAAGAATTTCAAATGTCGTTGACAGCAGGCCGCGCTCGGGTCTGATGTGGTTGTCTTCGCCTCGCCACGGAGTCGAGGGCCGGTCCTTACCGTGCTGCGACTCGTCGATGACGAAGAAGCCACGAGGCTACGCCCGATCCTGGAAAGCCTCGTCGCCGAGTTCCGCCGAACAGCCGCAGCGCTCGTCGAACAGATGAGGGCTGGTACGCCGCCGGGGAGCGACGACGACACGGACTACCCGGAGTCCGTACGGTACGACGACGCGACCTGGTACCTGCACCTGCACGGGAAGCACTGCCGGTTCGAGAACGTGGCGAGCGGCGAGGTTGTCGAGGCCAACATCTATGTCCCCGATGCCGTCGACCCGTACTTTCTGTTGCAGTACGCCACGTCGGCCGGCCGCCATGGCGCTGTCGTCGATGCGTGTGTCGAGGGCTTTCACGACATGTGCCGCCTGCTCGATTGCGCTGGAATCACCTACGGTTGAGATCGACACCGTCTAGCCGGCGCACTCATCTGCCGCGTTGAAGAGTGCGAGTGCCGTCGCTGGATGTCACCGGCCGTGATTGCAAGTCTGGCTGACATGCTCGGCGGTTCGGCGGGTCCGCTCATCGAAGAGCACGAGGCGGATCAGGCCCACGGTAGTCGGCTGCTCGGAGTGCAGGGCGGTCAACGCCTGGAGAACGGCGTCCTCCTTCGGCCAGCGGTATACGCCGGAGGAGATCAGGGGGAAGGCGATGACCTGTGCGCCCAGGCCAGCGGCGACCCTCAGCGACTCCGTGTAGCAACTGCGCAGCAGGGGGGCGCGGTCGACGTCGGGGCTGAAGACCGGCCCGACAGTGTGAATCACCCATCGGGCTGGCAACCGCCCGGCGGTGGTCGCCACAGCGTGCCCAACCGGTAGGCCCTGCCCGTACCGGCTGGCCCGAAGGGCACGACACTCCTCCAGAATCGCCGGACCGCCCTTGCGGTGGATCGCCCCATCGACCCCACCGCCGCCTAGCAGCGAGGAGTTCGCGGCATTGACCACAGCGTCCACCCGCTCGGCCGTGATGTCGCCGGTGATCAACTCGATCCGCACCGCTCGCCCTTCCCTGGTAGACATGCCCCGTCGACCCGTCCGGCCGGCAGAGGCCACTGCCATCGTCGACACCCCGTAACAAGCTCGGTCCTTCGCCGACGGTGCCTGCACCAGCTAGCATCACCGGTCCGTCTCGTTTGGTCCCGAGCGGGGCGGGATCAAGATCAGATATCCGGATCTGTCGCGATCCGGTGCGAGCGCCTAACCCAGCTGCTGCGTAGCGTAGTCGGCAATGCGTTTCGCAGTGCTCTGGGCTGTGGGCTTCACCGGCGGCGTGGGGGCCTTGCCACGAGCTCGGGCGCGGGGATCACATCTCCGTGGCTTGCTCGGCGACGTACGTGCCCTTGCCCTGGTGGCCTTCGACCAGACCACGGTCGCGCAGCAGCCGCAGGGCGGCTTGGGCGGTGGAGACGCTGACCTTGTACGTGTCGGAGAGCTGGGCATAGGTCGGCAGCTTGTCGCCCGGCGACAGCTCACCGGACCGGATCTGCTGGGTGATGTCATCGACGACACGTAGGTAGTCGGCAGGTCGACTGGGCATTTCAAGGTACTCCTCGCTCGGCACCTCGATTTGACCATGGAACTTGGCTACCTACAAGACTGATGTTGACTTAGGTATCTAACCTACCTAACATTGCTCCTCGGAACGCCTCGCTCGGCAGCTTGGCTTTCCACCCTCCGGGTGCACCCGGCCCGGCAGCCGGGGCGGGCTGCGTCACTGAATGGAGTCAGCCCACTCCTCCTGTGAAGCAATCCGCCTCGGCTGTACTCAGCGGCCCTGTGTTCGTACCGCCGATTGAGGCTGCGTGCGCAGGGCGGGCGGCCCGACCTCCGCACCCCCGTTCGGGGTCGGGCCGCCCTTCCACCCGCTCTACCAAAGACCATGCCCGATCAGCGAGCTTGAAAGGCGGTCCTACCGTGCGCAGACCCCTCGACTTCCTCCGCGTGAAGATGCCGGCGGCTGATCGGTAGCGTGCCGGCCAGCCGTTCACCTGCCGATCCCAGACCCGGCGACGAGCTGATCATCGACGGCCGGGCGAGTGTCCAGTTCACGGCCGGGCGAGGCTTCCGGTTCCGGGTGACGACAGTGGACAAACGGTGGACGTATCAGGACTGGGTCTGGTTGTCCGGGTATGTGTTGGCACCGGACGGTGAAGCCCGCGAACGGCGGGAGATCTTCGTCCAGCGCGACGGTCTCCGATGGGCACCGCGCCCACGCCGGCACCGCTGACCAGGGCGGCGGCACAACTGCGACGTGAGCCGCGCCCTCTCGACCCGTACCCCTGAAGGTTTCCGACTCTTGGAAGGTGGTTCCTGCTGTGCGTAGGTTCTTTGACCTGTTCCGTCGACCGCCGGTGCGGAGCCGGCGCAACCGGCGGTTGCTCGCCGAGATCGCGCGCCACAACCAGCGGCCGACCGACGCTGCGGCCGGCCAGCGCAGGCTGGTGCGACGTGCCCCGAACAGCGTCGGTCATCTGTACGGGCGGCCGGTGCGGCCGTCGATCAGTCCCGGCCTGGTCCGCGAGCGTCGGTTCGGCGACCGCGTCCGGCGCGGCTGTGACCCCACCGAGGTACGCACGTTCCTGCACCTGGTCGCCGACGAGCTGACCGCACTGCGCGCCGAACTGGCCGCCACCCGTGACGAGAACGTGCGGATCAAGCAGGCGTTGCGGGACTGGCAGTCACTGCAGTTCCAACAGTTCCAGGCAGGGACGGGGGTGACCGGGTGACCGGGGTCAACGGAGTGCCGGCCGGCCCGGTCCACGTCGTCGGGTTCGGGTCCGAGCGGCGGCGGGCGCAACTCGTGGTCACCGTCGCCAACCTCGACACCGGGGCGGTCGCCTCGACCAGCCTCGTGCCGGGCTCGTTCACCCCGCTACCGACCCCAAACGGCACCTGGTGGCTGCCGTACGCCCCGATCGTCACCGACCTCGCCCAGCGTGCCGGGGTGGCCGCCGCGACACTGTGCGACCCGGACTTCCCCGACGAACCCGGCCGGCTCCCGTCGTCCGGGCTGACCCTGCCGGTCCAGTGGCAGCCCGGCATCCCGCAGCGGGACCGCCACCGGTGGGAGGCGTCTGCGCTCGCCAACCGGCTCACCGCGCCGTGGCTGGTCCTGATCGGCCGCAGCAGCGAACCGCCGCCGCCGGGCGACCCGGGTCGGCTGCTCGGCCGGCTGTGCGCGCTCGCCGACCAACTCCATGTCGACCTGGTCCTCGAAGCCCGACCAGCGTCGACCCCGAGCGGGCTGAGCTGGGACATCCGGTACGAACTCGCTGGCGGGAAAGTGCCCGACTACGCGCACCGCTGGGTAGCCGACCTGCCGGCGGCGGTCACCTCGATCAGCCCGGAACGGGCCGCGTCCGGGCTGGCCGTGGCCGACTGGAACCTCCCCGCCCACTACCTCGCCGAGTCCGCCCTCACGCCGCACCCGGTGCCGGTCGGGCTCGACGGGCACCCCGGCGGCCACGACCTCGACCAACTCGAACGACGCATGATCGCCGACGCCGAGCAGCACGGCGGCGCGCAGGCGATCTGGCGTAACCGGCACTGGTGGCACACCAGCCTGCGACCCGGCGACACCGAACCGGGAGGGGCCGGCGGCCGATTCGTACGCGGCTGGGAGCCGCCAGCGCCGAGATACTGGGGCGAGCCGATCCCCACCCATCCCTGCCCACAATGCACCAATGCGGCAGACCCGCCTTACTGCACCGACTGCTACGGCACCCGCCGGGTCCGCCACGGCGCCGTCGTCACCGTCACCGACCTACGCGGCCGCACCGTGCACCGTAACTGGCGACCCGACGACGACGGCACCCCACCCGCTCTCGCCCACACCGACCGACCATCCGGCTCCAGCGTGTGGCAGTTGCCCGAGCACTACCGGATCGGCTCCCTCGCCGCCGAGTTCGGCGTACAGCCGACCGACCTGACCGACATCGACGGCGAACACGTCATCGACCAGCACCTGCGCAACGGGGTGAGCCAGATCCACCACGGCGGCGACCCGCTCGCCGCGTACCTCGCCGAAGCCGCCGCCGCCCACGACGGCGCCCGCATCATCGCCCGCGCCACCGACTGGCCCGGCCCCACCCTCGACGAGTTGGCCCGACTCGTCACCGGACTCGGCCTCGCCCTCGACATCACCGCCGTCGACCACCGCGACAGCATCGGCCGGCCCGAGCTGATGCAGGGCCACACCTGGTCGGTCCAGGTCGCCGATCCGGCCACCCCGCCGACCGTCGACCCGGTCCCCACCAGCGCCGCCCTGCCCGAAGCCGTCGCCCTCTGCCACCGCTACCCCTACGGCGCGCTGCGCGCGACCATCCCCACCGACCCCCGACAACCCATCCCCGCCCCACAACAGCTCACGACCGCCGGTCCAGCTCCCGACACCACCAGCTACATCACCCAGGTACGCCAGCAAGCCGCCAGCCACCCCGGCCAGCCCGCCACCATCCGCATCCAACCCGACCGCACCCACCCCACCGCAACCTGATGACGTTTCATGAGTACGCCGGCCGAAGCACGCACCCCGTGGGAGACTTCATGCGGCCGCAACTGAGCCGAGCCCTACATCCCCCGACGATTGAAAATGGGAACTGCGAATTTAGCTGGCAGGTACTAACCGTCCTGGTAAAGATACGTTACCGGGTTCGCTACAAACTATCGCGAACTGCCGGTGACGAAGAGAGCGCAGCCAGACCGCAATTCACCCCATCGCCACCGGCAAGCCAGCGAGCTAAATATCAGAGCCGGTCCTCAAGAGCCACTAACAAACGCGGACGGCATCGAGAATGTTATCGCATGGACCCATTCCAGTATTGTATTCGAACGCGTAGGAGCTAAACAGGAGAGTCCATTGGTTGACGCCGTTCCAGTTGTAGAAATGGCTAGCAGTATTTGGTGTTTGATTGTTCACCCAGGATGAGATTCGATCGTTCCAGTACCCACCCCAGGGAATGGAATGGCACCAAGATCCTTGAACTGGCAGTAATAAAAAGAAATGGTCGCACTACTAGGATGCAAATTTGGTTCTGTATAAAGACAAAGATATTCATAGTAGCAGCCGTAGAAATAGTCTTCTGCGGCGGGCGAAATTGGCTCGGCGTTCTTGGCTACATGAACTGCGGACGGTGCGGGTGGAGCGATGCGCTTAGTGGCGGTCGGCATTTCAGCTGCGGTGGTATTGGCGAAACGCTTATCCCGCGGATGATCGGCAGGCAGTGTGACGAGCACGCCGGGTGCCGCTCGGACGGTGTTCTCGTCGATAGCGACAGATCCTGGATAATAGTCAAGCAGAGACTGGAGTGCCATCGAGTGTTGAGACGTTACTGGAAGACTTTTAGCCTGCACTGGTGAGGCCGCTGAGGTCAGGATAACCATCGGCACAGTCACAAATGTCAAGAGCGTGCGTCCAATACGTTGGTTCACTAAGATCTGGACTCCCCTGCTCCGTACACACTGGAACGATTAGCGCAAGCTGTTTCCTAGCAAGCTAAAACCAATCGCGACAGGCACCCGTAGGTCGATCCACGGCGGTCGACCCACAGCCGATTGCATCGGCATCTACCGATGCGCAGAGGTTTTTGAGCGGATTGCGGTGCGCCATGCTCACCTTCCCATGATCGACATGACAGAGAGTGCTTGTGGGACGACCGTCTGATGCCAGGGCTAGCAGGCGAGATCTAACCCGAGTTAGCCGAAGGAATGACAGAGTGCGATCTGTATAACAGAATGGCAACAACGTCGATTATGGTTCGTGCCTCAGTCAGGCCGGCGACCTACCTGCGTCGTTCACGATGACCTGGCGTAGCAGGGCGCTGTTGGTGGTGCCGAGGAACACGAACGACGTCGCATCGAAAATGAG
Organism: Micromonospora sp. LOL_015; assembly: GCF_048060275.1. Classification (NCBI taxonomy): domain Bacteria; kingdom Bacillati; phylum Actinomycetota; class Actinomycetes; order Micromonosporales; family Micromonosporaceae; genus Micromonospora; species Micromonospora sp. LOL_015. The sequence goes on along the minus strand of NZ_JBHMIO010000002.1, from coordinate 257,458 downwards.
CGTCGTCCCTTCGGGCATGCCCACCGCTACCCCATCCCGGTTGGCAAGGTCTTGTGCCTGCTGTCGGACGGTCACGCCTGGCAGCGAGGCCAACGCGTCCAACAAAGCGCTTCGCTGAGGTGAGGTGAGGTACCTACCACCGACCAGCAACTCACCGGCCCGCTGGAAGATGAGCGCATCAGTTGCTCTGCCATCTGGGGAGGCAGAGGACGTGACCTGCAGCTCTGACTGCGCTTCCCCCACCGAAGACACATCGGCTCGGAGCCAGTCGAGCACCGCTGCTGGGCTGTCCGGCATCTCCGCGTCGTACCCCCGCTGCAGCACACACTGCTGGTCACTCGTCGGATCGGCGGCTGGACCGGAACGATTCGGTGAGCAGGCCGGCAGCACTAGGTCGTTTGGCTCGGCCTGGTCCTGCTGGTACGCCCTGTCCCGGATCAATCCGTCCTGAGCACCGTCTGCCGAAAGCCAGATCTGCCGCAATACCCGCGGCCCGTTGCTAATGGTGAAGCCACCGTCCGGCTGCTGCGCCTGGTTGATCGGGCTCGCCACCGTCTCGGTGAACACGAACTGTCCAGCTGCCGGGACGGGGAGGTCCGCTTCGTGAGCCACCAAGGCAGCGGTACGCAGGATGGAAGAAGCCTCGGCCGCGCCCGACGGGGGCGCTGATCCACCTACCGGCCACCCGCCTCCTACGACTGCGGTGGCGAACACGAGAACGGCAGCTAATGCCGCTCCTGCCAGGCCGAGGTTCAACCGCCGGCCGGGCCATGCCGTGCCGCCGCACGGCACTCCTGTTTCCGCGCTGGGTCCATCGAGGATGCGATCGCGCCAGGCTGTCGGTGCGTCCCCGGCGTCCGGAGCCAAGTCGGCGCCGAGTTCCTTGAGTCGATCCATCTCACTCACGCCCTGCTCCATCTCTTCCACCATCGTTCCTCAAGCTCAGTACCTGTCAAAGTGCTCCGGGCCGGATCGCTCTCCAACACGTCCCGCATCCTGCGGCGTGCCCGGTTCAATCGTGATCGGACCGTGCCGATCGGGATTTGCAGGACCCGAGCGACCTCCTCGTAGCTCAGGTCTCCCCAGGCAACCAGGAGAAGCACGTCCCGCTCCTTGCGGCCGAGCCGGGCGAGCGCCGTGGCCAGCGGTCCTCGCCACGCCTGGGCAGACGCTGCGGCTGCCACCCGATCCGCCAACGCCTCTTCGCCACTGTCGGGCTTCACCCGCAGATACGCTCGGTACCGGGCGCTCTCGGCGCGTTAATGTCGGGCCAACTCACGGTGCACGATCGCGAGCAGCCACGGAAACGCGTTCGGGTAGCCAGGGTCGTAGGTGTGCCGGGCGCGGAACGCTGCCACGAACGCGTCCGCGACGACGTCCTCGGCAATCTCCCGGCCCACCCGTCGGTAGGCATAGCCGTACAACATCCCGGCGTGCTTCTCGTACACCTGCGCGAATCGATCGGGGTCGTCGAGCGACGCCACGATGATCACAGCATCATTGGTCGACTCCGCCGCAATGCCCCTCACCCGGAGCCCAGCGGTGGCGATAGGTTCACGATGATCCTTCCTGCCTGCATCCTCTCAGCTATCTCTATGCGCGAGCGCGAGATCGGGTTCGCAGTCCACCAGCCAATCCCGAAGGTGACTTGATTCTGCGATCACGATGCAGTCAGAATGAAGTCATGACTGTGGTGCTCACCATCCGCGACGTGCCGGAGGAGGTGCGGGACCTCCTGGCCCAGCAGGCCCGCGAACGCGGCCAGTCGCTGCAGGCGTACCTGCTGGCCGTCCTCAACCGTCAGGCCGACTTCTGCCGCAACCGGCAGCTCCTCGCCGAGCTCAGCGACGAACTCGACGGCGGCAGCGGCGGGGCCGGACGCACCGCACCTGACGCCGCCGACCTGCTGGCCCGTTCCCGCGCCGAACGGGATCTCCCCGACTCCATGCCCTCCGGGCGGGACGTCGCGTGATCGTCGTCGACGCCTCGGTCCTCGCCAGCGTGCTCGTCTACAGCGACGACCGTGGCCGCAAGGCCCGCGCCGTCCTGGGCCGCGATCTCGAGTGGGCGGCACCGGAGCACTGGAAGGTCGAGGTCTTCTCCGTCATGCGAGGGCTCGCGCTCGGCGGAAAGATCACCAACGAGATGGCGACACGGGCGGTCGACCGGATCAGCCGCCTCGGCGTCGGCACCGTTCCGGTCGACGACCTGCTCACCCGGATGTGGCAGGTCAAAGCGAACATCAGCGCGTACGACGCCCCCTACGTCGCCCTCGCGGAACGCCGCGCCCTGACGCTGGTGACCGCCGACGGCAAACTCGCCCGCGCGGCGAGCGCGTACTGCCGGGTCGAACTCGTCGCGTAGCGGGACGCGGGTTCGGCGGCCTGGTCTTCCGCCACGGCCGAGGCCTTCCGCCTAGGCAAGCGCTTTCCTATGCTGATCCGATGATTCGGATCGACGACTCGCTGACCCCGGCCAGCCTGCAACCCAGGATCGACCGCCTCTGGGAAGCCTCCGCCCACAAGATCGACTCGATCGAGAAGAGCTGCCCGCCCGGCTCGGCGTCGCCGGTCTTCACCATCGACGGCCGGTACGCCGCGCGCGGCTGGACCGAATGGACCCAGGGCTTCCAGTACGGTTCGGCGCTGCTGCAGTTCGACGCCACCGGCGAGCAGCGGTTTCTGGACTCCGCCCGCGAGTTGACCGTCGCCGTGATGGCCAGCCACGTCAGCCATATCGGCGTGCACGACCACGGCTTCAACAACGTCAGCACGTACGGCAACCTGTGGCGGCTGATGGCCGAAGGCCGGATCCCGCACGACCGGGCCGAGCGCGACTTCTACGAACTGGCGTTGAAGCTCACGGGGGCGGTGCAGGCGGCCCGCTGGCGGGACACCGCCGACGGCACCGGCTACATCTACTCGTTCAACGGGCCGCAGTCGCTGTTCGTCGACACCATCCGCTCCTGCCGGGCGCTGGCCGTCTCCCACCTGCTCGGCCACGCGCTCATGGGTGAACAGGACGAGCGGATCTCGCTGCTCGGCCGGCTGATCGAACATGCCACCAACACCGCCCGGTACAACGTCTTCTACGGCGACGGCCGGGACAGCTACGACATCCGGGGCCGCACCGCCCACGAGTCGATCTTCAACGTCAACGACGGCCGATTCCGCTGCCCGAGCACCCAGCAGGGTTACTCGCCGTTCACCACCTGGACCCGCGGCCTGGCCTGGGCGATGCTCGGCTTCCCGGAGCAGCTCGAATACCTGGCCGTGCTGCCGGACAGCGACCTCGAACCGTACGGCGGGCGGGCCGAGGTGACCGCGATGCTGCTGAAGGCCGCCACCGCCACCTGCGACTTCTACCTCGAAAACACCCCGACCGACGGCATCCCGTACTGGGACACCGGCGCACCCGGCCTGGCCGCGCTCGGCGACTACCTGGACCGGCCGGCGGACCCGTACAACGACCATGAGCCAATCGATTCGTCGGCGGCCTGCATCGGCGCGCAGGGGCTGCTGCGACTCGGCCGCTACCTGACCGGTGCCGGGCAGCCCGACGCCGGTCGCCGCTACTGGCAGGCCGGGCTGACGGTGGCCGGCACCCTCTTCGACGAGCCGTACCTGAGCACCGACGCCCGCCACCAGGGACTGATCCTGCACTCGATCTACCACCGACCGAACGGCTGGGACCATGTGCCGGCCGGCAGCCGGGTGCCGCACGGCGAGTCGAGCATGTGGGGCGACTACCACGCCCGTGAGCTGGCGCTCTACCTGCAGCGGGTGGCGCGCGACGAGCCGTACTACACGTTCTTCGGCCCGGCCGACGCCGACGCCACCGACGGCACGGGCAGCGCCGACAGCGCGGGCACCGGCGGGGGCGGTCGGTGACCGCCCCCGCGCGGGTCGCCATCGTCACCGGCGGTTCGCGGGGCATCGGGCGCGGGATCGTGCTGTCGCTCGCCGCCGCCGGGTACGACGTCGTGGTCAACTACGCCCGGAACGCGACTGCAGCCCAGCAGGTCGGCGAGCAGGTCGAAGCGCTCGGTCAGCGAGCGCTGCTGGTCGGCGCGGATGTCTCGGTCAGCGCGGACCGGCAACGGCTGGTCGATCAGACCGTGGCAATCTTCGGCCGGATCGATCTGCTGGTCAACAACGCCGGCGTCGCTCCGGACGTACGGGCGGATCTGCTCGACGCGACGGAGGAGTCCTTCGCCCGGCTGATCGACATCAATTTGAAGGGTCCCTATTTCCTGACCCAGCTGGTCGGCCGGACGATGATCGGCCAGCTGGCCGACGGGGTGGTCGAGGCGCCGAAGATCGTGATCGTGTCGTCGATCAGTGCCTACACCGCGAGCGTCAACCGGGGTGACTACTGCGTGGCCAAGGCCGGCCTGGCGATGACCACCCAGTTGTACGCGGCCCGCCTCGCAGAGCAGGGCATCAACGTCTACGAGATCCGGCCCGGCATCATCGCCACCGACATGACCGGCCCGGTCCAGGCGAAGTACGACGATCTGATTCTCAACCAGGGTCTGACGCCGATCCGCCGCTGGGGCCAGCCGGACGACGTCGGGCGGGCGGTGGTGGCGGTCGCCACCGACCTGCTGCCGTTCAGCACCGGCCAGGTGATCGACGTCGACGGTGGCTTCCACGTACGGACGCTGTAGCCAGCGGACGCTTCAGCCCGCCGGAACCCCTACGGGTGACCGATGGGTGGTTGACCAGGGCTGCGCCCGGAGGTGCCGACATCGACCGGCCGGCAGGATTCTGAGCATGGACATCGCTCTGGTCGGCTGGTTGGCGTTGACCGGTGGCTGGCTCGCCGCCGCCGTGATCGCCGAATCGCTGCCGTCGGCGGGCAGCCCGGCCGCGCTGCGGCGCCGGGTCGGCTGGCTGACCGCGTTCGTACTGGCCGGCCTGGGCGGGGTCGCCGGGTTGATCGGTAGCGGGGCGGCCAGCGCGCAGGTGCTGTTGCTCGCCGTGCCGGCGGTGGCGGTCGCGGTGGTCACCCTGCCGCGCCTGCGGCGGCTGTATGGCGGATCGGCGGCGTTCGTCACCGCGCCCGCCGCGCCGAATCCGCCAGGGCTGCTGGCCCGCGCGGCGCACCCGTTGGTGGCGTTGCCGGTGCAGGTGACGGCGGTGGCGCTGGTGCCGGTTTCGGCGCGGTACTTCGGTGGCGTGCCGGGAGTAGGGGTGGTCGCCGACGGGCTCGGGGTGGTGGCCGACGGACTGATGCTGACCGTGGCGGTGATCCTGCTGGTCGCGGTCGGAGTGCGGCATGCGCTGCGGCACAGCGCGCTGGCTGAGCATGCTGGGCATGGTTGAGCCCCGGGACGCACCCGGGGCTCAACCATGGGTCAGTCCAGGTCGAATTCGCCGTCTCGGGCACCGCCGAGGAAGGCGTCCCACTCGTCGGAGGTGAAGATCAGGACCGGCCCGGTCGGGTTCTTCGAGTCGCGAACCGCGATGGCCTGGTCAACGAACGCGATCTCCACGCAGTTGTCGCAGTTCGGCCCGCTGCGCGAGCTTTTTCGCCAGGCCGCACGGGTCAGGTCTACCCGAAGCCCCTTGACCTCGATGTCCACAATGGCTCCTTCGCGCGTTCAGCGATCATCGCGACGGACTCCTCGGGAGTGAGCGCCGCCGCGCGTATGTGATCGAAGATAAATAGGTACTTGCGTAGTTCATCGGTCTTCTCCAGGAAGAGCCCACCGGTGGCATTCTCCGCGTAGACGACGTCCGCGTCGCTGGGCTCCGGAAAGTCGAGGATGGTGAACGTCCCGTCCATCCCGGCGTGTGCCCCCACCTCGAACGGAAGGACCTGCAGGGTCACGTTCGGCAGATCCGCCGTCTCGACGAGGCGGTGCAGTTGGGCGCGCATCACCGCGTCGCCGCCGACCGGCCGACTCAACACCGCCTCATCGAGCACCGCCCATACATCGATCTGATCTTCCTGAGTCAGTAACGACTGACGCTTCAGTCGGATATGGACGCGGTGGGCAACTTCTTCGTCGGTGATGTCGGGCCGAGCCGAGCGGATCATCGCCTGGGCGTAGTCGGCGGTCTGCAGCAGACCGGGAACCACCTGCTGCTCGTACGCCCGGACCGACCGAGCCGCTGCCTCGAAGCCGACGTACGCGCCGGTGAGCACCGTGGAGTACGGATGCCACCAGCCCTTCTGCCGAGCCTCCCGGGCAATCTGCACCAGCTCCTCGGCCTCGACACCGGTCACGCCGTAGATTTCCAGCATGTCGCGAACGTCCCGCGGAGTCGCGGCGGTGTGTCCCGTCTCGATCCGGGAGACCTTGGAGGCGGAGCACTCCAGCTGTTCGGCCACCGCATCGATCGTGACTTTCGCGCCTTCCCGCCGCCGGCGCAGTTCGGCGCCGAGACGGCGGCGACGGACGGTTGGGCTTCGACGCTCGGTCACCGGTCACCTCCGGTTAGGGGTAGGGGCAGTCGGCCGCCTCCGCGCACGCGGTTGAGGGGCGACGGGGTTACGTCGCGAGCGGTCGTGCGTGGACGGGGAGGAAGGCCGACGCGGAAAGAAAGCTTGTTCAGTCTGCCGCCCGTACATGTAGGACTTCAAGCAGCAATCAGTCGAGTGATTTTCGCATTACGCCAAAACCACTTTGCAACTTGCATCGAGGGCGACGGTGGTGCACTCTTTGCGTAGGCCACAGGTCACTCAGCGTTCAACCAAGATCGTATCCGCCGCGGTTGCGCCGTACCGCGACGGTGCCTGCTGTCCGGACACCAGCAACGCCGTGCCCGTCTGACCACCGGCAACCCGGTGGAACATCCGACCGTGCCCGGTGCGGATCCGCATGCCCGGCAGCAATCGGACAACGGCAGCTCGGAACAGGAGTAGCGGTGCTACTACCCCGCTCAGGAGACGTCCTCCACGTGACCCGTGCGGCAAGCGTGCAGTTCCTCGAGCCGCTCCTCTTCCGGGTGATCCGGGTGCACGACTGGCCGACCTACCATGGTTGGGTCTGGCTGGACGGCTACGAACTCAACGCCAGCGGCGAAGCCGTCGACCGGCGCTCCATCTTCGTCCAGATCGACGGCCTACGCCAGCTCCGGGTGGTGGCCGACCGGCCGGGTCGGGCAGCTGCCCGGCGGCCGGCTTCGACGGTGATGTCGGCGCGGGCCAGCTGACCCCGCTCAGTCCTCGTCTCCGTCGCCCGGCTCCCCGGTCGGCTCGGCCACCCCCGTCGGTTCGGCCGGACCCGTCGGCTCGGTGTTGGTCGCGGCGATCACCAACAGGATCTCGGTGCCGGGCGGCACCTCCGTCCCGGCCGGCGGGTCGGTCTCGAGCACCGTGCCGGCCGGCTGGTCCGAGCCGCGCTGTTCCAGCCGGTACACCAGGTCGCGCTCGTCGAGTTCGGCACGGGCGTCCGCCAACGGCAGCCCGGTCAGCGTCGGTACGACCACCAGCGGCGCCTCGCTGGTCTGCTCCTCGGTCGGCTCCGGCTGCTCCTCGGTCGGCTCGGGCTGCTCCGTCTCCGGCTGCGCGGTCGGCACCGTCGCGGTCGGAGCCGCCGTCGGCGTCGGCTCAACCGGATCCGTGGAGTCGTCGAGCGTGCTGACCCACCAGATCACCAGGCCGACCAACGCGACCAGCAGCAGCACCAGAACACCGATCAGGATCGGCAGCCACCACGGCCGGCCGCCGCCTTCCGTACCGCCCGGTCCCGGCCAGTCGCCGGTGCCGCCGCCACCCGCCCCCGGGCGCACCGGCACCCCGGCCCGGCCGGACCACGCCGGCTCCCGAGCACCACCGGCGGCGGAACCCGCCGGAAGGTCGGGTGCGGTCGAGCCGAGGGGCCCGCCCCGGTCGGCGACCGTCGCTCCCGGGTCGCCACCCGGTGTGCCGGGCCAACCGGGCGGCTGGTCGGACCCACCGGTCGACTCGCCGGCCTGGTCAGCTGGCCCACCAGCCCTGGTCGCCCAGGGGTCGACCGGCCGGGGCAGCTGGCTGGTGTAGTCCCCGGCGTCACGCCCCGCCGAGCCGTCCTCCGCAGGATCCCTCGGTCTGTCGGCCATGACTCGTCCTCTCCGTACCACCGGGCGTGACTTTCGGTAGAGCTCAAGATATCGACCCGGCCACCGGACAGCGCGCCCCACGCCCACGAGTCGCCGGAGTTCGCCACTACCGCTACAGTGCCCGGCATGGCCGTACGAGGCTGGGGAAGATCGGTCGCGACGGCGACCGGCATCGCTGCGGGCGCAGGCGCCGCGCAGCTCGGTCTGGGCTACGGCCTCGGCATAGTTGCCTGGTTACCGTCAGTCGACGGCGGAGGAGAGGCTTCCTGGGTCGCCAGCCTCGCCTGGGCTACGTGGATCACGGCGACCTCGGTGGTGATCGGTGCCGTCGTCGCAGACCGGCTCGCGCCGTCACCTCCCAACTCGGAACTGTCGGCCGGCGCCGATCCGGATCGAACGCCGGACAGCCTGCTGACCGCAAGCCTGTGGCGACTCGCCCTGGCCGCAGCGGCCGCGATCGGCGGGATGCTCACGGTCGCCCTGATCGCCGTACCCGCGCGCAGCGCGACCCGGGCCGACACCTTCTCCCCACAGACCATCGCCGCCGGGTACGCCATGGTGGGCGCGGTCGTCGGACTGCTGATGGCGATCTGGGCGGTCGCCTCCCGGGCGGCGGCGACGAACGCCATCGCCACCGTCGGCTGGCTCTGGCTGCTGGCGGTGGTCGCCGTGATCGACTCGGTGATCTCCGGCACCGGGCTGACCAGCGCCCAACTCGGCGTCTGGCAGATCACCGCGGACAGCGAACAGTACTGGTTCCGCAACATCTACCTGCCCGGGGCGGCGCTGTCGCTGGGTTCGGCGTTCATCATCGGCGCGGTCTCGGCCTGGCCGGCCGCCCGCGACGCGCGTCGCCGGGTGGGTGCCGCGATCTCCGGCGGTGTCGGCCCGGTACTGATCGCCGCAGCGTACTTCCTGGCCGCCCCCCGGCTGGTGGGACCACGGGCGGAGCAGCTCTCGGCGCATCTGCTCGCTCCGTACGCGGTGATCGCCGGCCTGGCCGGGTCGGTGCTGGTCACCGCGATCGCGCAGCGGCTGGAGATGTCCCGCCGGCAGCCCGCCACCACCACCGCCCGCGACCACGACGGCGCTTCGGCCACCGACGCGTCTGCCGATGGCCGGGACGATGCCTCCGGCTCCGGCTCCGCTGAAGGCCGCGACGCGCCGGTGCCGGAGCAGCCGACCAGTGGCCAGGTGGCCGGCCCGCCGACCCGAGGCACGGCTTCGGTCACCGGCGGTGGCCGGCCGGCGCCGACCACCCCCGACCGCAGCTGAACAGCGCGAATCAGTCGACCGGCCAGGTGTGCACCGGTTCGTTGCTGCGTTGCAGTTCGGCGTAGCGGTACAGCATCTGGTGCAGCGCGTCGGGTCGGGCCAGGCCCTGCTCCCGCTCGGCCCGCCAGACCGACTCGGTCTGCCAGACCGCGCCGTTGCGCCTCAACCGACAGCGTTGTTCGATGATGCCGAGCAGCCGGTCGCGCTGCTGTGGCGAGACCCCGAACCGGTCCAGCCCGGCGTACGCCTTGGGGAGTAGGACGTCCAGCACCAGATCGGTGACCGGGATCTCGCCGAGCTGCGGCCAGTGCACATGTGCGGCGATCCCGCGCCGCGCCGCCTGGTGGAAGTTCTCCTCGGCCGCGCCGAAGCTCAGCTGGCTCCACACCGGGCGGTCCGCCTCGGCGAGCTCCCTGGCCAGGCCGAAGTAGAAGGCGGCGTTGGCGAGCATGTCGACGACGGTCGGCCCGGCGGGCAGCACCCGGTTCTCCACCCGCAGGTGCGGTCGACCGTGCATGATGTCGTACACCGGCCGGTTCCACCGGTAGACGGTGCCGTTGTGCAGCCGTAGCTCGCTGAGCTCGGGCACGCCGCCGGCCTGCAGCACCTCGACCGGATCCTCGTCGGCGCAGATCGGCAGCAACGGCGGGAAGTATCGGACGTTCTCCTCGAAAAGGTCGAAGATCGAGGTGATCCACCGTTCACCGAACCACACCCGAGGCCGTACGCCCTGCGCCTTCAGCTCGTCCGGCCGGGTGTCGGTGGCCTGCTCGAACAGCACGATGCGGGTCTCCGCCCAGAGCTGTTTGCTGTAGAAGTACGGTGCGTTGGCGCCGAGCGCCACCTGGACCGCCGCGATGGCCTGGGACGCGTTCCAATAGTTGGCAAAGTTGTCCGGGGAGACCTGCAGGTGAAACTGCACACTGGTGCAGCCGGCCTCCGGGGCGATCGAGTCGGTGTACGCCTGCAGCCGCTCCACGCCCCGGATGTCCAGCCGGATGTCCTCCCCGCGGGCGGCGACGATCTGCTCGTTGAGCACCCGGTAACGCCCGTTGGTGGAGATGTTGTTCAGCACCAGGTGTTGTGGGGTGAGGGTGGGCAGTATGCCGATCAGGATGATGGCCGCCTCGGCCTTCGCCGCCCGGCCACCGGCGCGGGCCAGGCTGGCCTGCAGGTCGGCTTCGTAGTCGGCGAATCCGTCGGCCTCGATCAGCCGCGGGCGCGCGTTGAGTTCGAGGTTGAACTGCCCCAGTTCGGTCTGGAAGGTGGGGTCCGCGAGGTTGGCCAGGATCTCGGCGTTGCGCATCGCTGGCTCCGCGTACGGATCCACCAGGTTCAGCTCGATTTCCAGCCCGGTCGTCGGCCGGTCGGCGTCGAACTTGAAGTCGTCGAGCATCAGCGCGAAAACGTCGAGGCAGCGGCGAACTTTTTGCCGGTAACGTACGCGATCCTCCCGACTGAACGACGCGCGTGAACCGACATCCCTGCCCATAATGCCCTCCCCGGCGCGCCCTGAACGACCGCCGCCACGCTCGCTGGCCGAGCGGCGTGGCAGAACCGTTCCGACTGTGTGGTGGTGCAACCCTGCTCGACCGCGGCTGTCGTCGGCTCCCCCAGCCGGGACAGGCGTTGATCGCCCCAAAGTGAGCGGACCGAAGCGCTCGGTTTCACCTTTTCACATCCGACGGGCGTCTTCTACTGGGGTTACTACAGACAGCGGCACCCCGGTCACCGAAGAGGTGGCCGGGGTGCCGCTGTGTCACGCCGGGTACGGACGCCGGGGTTCATCCCTGACGGATGGCCTCGCCCTCGATCTCGATTTTGATCTTCTTGCCGACCAGCACGCCGCCGGTCTCCAGGGCGACGTTCCAGGTCAGGCCGAACTCCTCACGGTCGATCTCGGTGCTGGCGGTGAAGCCGAAGATGTCCTGGCCGAACGGGCTGCGGCCGGCGCCCTCGAACTCGACGGCGAGCTCCACCGGCCGGGTCACGTCCTTGACCGTCAGGTCACCGGCGAGCACGAACTCGTTGCCGCTGTGCGAGACGATCCCGGTGCTGCGGAACTCGATGGTGGTGAACTTCTCGACGTCGAGGAAGTCGCCGCCTCGCAGGTGGGCGTCCCGGTCGGCCTGCCCGGTGTTGATGCTGGCCGCCTGCAGCACCGCGGTGACCGACGACTGCAGCGGGTCCTCGGCGACGGTGATGGTGGCGGTGGCGTCGGTGAACTCACCACGGACCTTGCTGACCATCATGTGGCGGGCGACGAATCCGACCCGCCGGTGGGCCTGGTCGAGCTCGTAGCTGCCGGCGGTGGGGATGGTGATGCCGCTCCACTCGCGGGTGGTCTGGTCGGTACTCATGGCTGCTGCCTCTCGCGGGACATCCGGTTGAAGGGGAAACATGTGCGACAGCAACAATAGACTAGGCAATATTCCTCATGTCAAGTACTGCTACGATGACCTGGTGACCGAGAACCTCGCCGACGATCCCCGGATCACCGCGATCGGCCTCCTCTTCGAAGTCCACACCGGGCTCGCGGCCCGCTTCGCGGCGCAGTTCGAGGAGCACGGCCTGTCGACGGTTGAGTTCGAGGTGCTGATGCGGCTGCGCCGTTCCGCAGGTCATCAACTGCGGATGACCGACCTGGCCGCTCAGGCTGCGCTGTCCACCAGTGGCGCGACCCGGGTGGTCGACCGGATGGTGCGCGACGGGCTTGTCTGCCGGCGCGCCTGCCCGTCCGACCGGCGCAGCTCGTACGCGGTGCTCACCCGGGCCGGTCAGCAACGCCTCGACGACACCCTCCCCGGTCACCTACAGCTGATCGGGCAGTGGTTCACCGGTCAGTTCGAGCCTGCGGAGTTGACGACGCTACTCGACTCCCTCCGGCGCCTTCGTGACGCGGTGCATCCGCAGGCAACCGCCGGCAGTGACGAAGCGAACGCGCCGGTCCGTTGACCGACGCCGGCACCGGCAGAAGGACCGGCAGAAAGCACCCTCGATCAACGACATAATGCTCTGAAAGCCGCAAACAGCTCGGATGGGCTGGATAGCGTACTGGCGACCGGGAGCGTAACGGGGGGTGCGGCGCGAAGGCCAGGACAGTGGTCCAGGCCGGGGGGCGATTCCGCGCCAACCCGGGGGGCGTGTCGACGTCCGGCGGGTGGCCAGTGATGGCCCCGCCGGACGTCCGCGTCTTGACCTGATTCATCCCTGACCCACCGCGTCCCGTTCCCGGGGCAGCAGCGTGATCCCGGCACTGTGGCAGGCCGCCGCCAACCGGTCGCGGGCCGCGGCCCGCGACACCGCCGTCTCGGCGTGCACCACCAGCCCCACCATCGCCTCCACCGCGTCCCGCGGCTCCGGGCCGTTGCCCAGCGAACGGGCAGCCACGGCGTACCACTCCAACGCCAGCTCCCGTTCCCCGCGCCGCGCCGCGAGGGTCGCCTCGATCAACGCGCACCGGGGATCGTCGCCCGGCCCGGCCTGGTCGGCAGGGGGACCCGGCCGGTCCACCACCTCCACCGGCATCACCTGGCCACGGAGCTCGGTAAGGGCGTCGGCCGCATCCGCGAGGCGGCCGTCCTGGGCCAGCGCCAGCCCGACGATGCCCAACACCTGCCGCCGGTGACTCGGATCACCGACGGCGGTCAACGCCGCCAACACCCGGCGTCCCAGGTCGGCTGCCCGCGCGTACCGGCCCTCAAGCCTGGCCACCTCGGCCAGGTTGGCCCGGGCCAGCAGCCGCAACCGGTCCTCGCCGGACCTGGCCGCGAGCCGGTCGACCGCCGCCAGCCGGCGCCGGGCGGCCCGCAGGTCACCCGAACGGATCTCGTGCCGGGCCAACGCGTGCTGGGCGAGCGTCATCTCCCGGATCCGGCCGATCCGGCCGGCCAGGGCAAGCACCGCCTCGGAGTGCGCCCGCGCCTCGTCGAACCGACCGGCGGCCAGACAGGCAGAACTGAGCACGGTACGCGCGGCCAGCTCACCCGACGTCTCCCCGAGCTCGATGAACATGGCCAGCGCCGACCGGACCGCCGGAAGTTCCTGCGGACCGGCGTCGTGCTCCAGGGCGAGCTGAGCCATGCCGATCTGGGCCCAGGCCCGGATCGCCGGGTCCGCGTCGGCCGACCGCGGGTCGTCGAGCAGCCGGCGCAGCCAGCGCCGCCCGGCCACGTCGCGTCCCCGGAACCGCCACCACCGGGGCAGGGCGGCGGCCAGGCGCAGTGCGGTGTGCGGGTCGTCGTTGGCGGAGTGGGCGAGCGCGGCCCACAGGTCACTGGCCACCTCGTCGAGCCGACTGACGACGGTGACCAGCTTCGGCCCGGCCAGGTCGACCGCCGCCCGCTCGGCGAGCCGCGCGAACAGCACGGCGTGCCGACGCCGGATCGCCGACAGTTCGCCGTGGGCGGCGGCCCGCTCGGTGGCCAGATCCCGCACCACGTCGATCAGCCGGAACCGGTACGGACCCGCGCCCCGGGCACCGAGCAGCCCCAACGACATGAGCCGGTCGAGGAACGGCACCGGGTCGACCCGACCGCCCTGATCCGACTGGCCGATGTCGGGTTGGCCGATGTCGAGTTGGCCAACAACCGGCTGGATCGGATTTCCGGCGAGCATCCCCTCGGCCAGCTCGACCGACCACCGGTTGCGGAACGCCGAGAGCCGACGTACGCCGCGCCGCTCGGCGGGAGTAAGCAGCGCGTAGCTGGCCGCGACCGCGTCGCGCAGGGTCACCGCCACCACTTCCCTGCTGGGTGGTGGCACCGCCAGATCGAGCAGCCGGTCGCCGTACCGGTTGAAGATCTCGTTCAGGTCGAGCGCCCGCCCCCGGGCGGCGGCCAGCTCGATGGCCAGTGGCAGCCCGCCTAGCCGCCGGACGAGCCCGACCAGCGCGCCGACTTCGCCCGGGTGCACCGGTTCCCGGCGTACCTGCCGGAGCCGGGCCAGGAAAAGCCGCGCCGCCGGGTAGCCGGCGACCGTGGCCAGGTCGGTCTCGGTGTCGGCCGGCGGAACCTCCAGCGGCGTGACCGGCCAGACCCGTTCACCGGGGAGCCCGACCGGGTGCCGGCCGGTCGCCACCACCTGCAGCGACGGCGCGGTACGGGTCAGCCAGTGCAGCGCGTCGGCTATCGCCACCGGCGCCCGTTCCACCGCGTCGACCAGCAGCAGTGTCGGGCCGTCGGCGAGCCGGGCCGCCAGATCGTTGACCCGCCCGACACCGAAGACGGTGGCGGAGGCGGTCAGTACGTCACTTACGGTGGAGCCTTCGGTGACGACGATGCCACCGGTGCCGCCCGGATACCGGTCGGTCACCTCGGCGGCGACCGCGAGCGCCAGGCTGGTCTTGCCGACTCCGGCCAGTCCGACCAGGCTGACCAGCCCTGCCCCGGCACCGGGGCCCGCAGTCAGCAGGCCGGCCAGGTCGGCCACGTCACAGTCGCGGCCGATCAGTTCGCCGGGCAGTGGGACACCACGGCTACGGCCGGGCCCGACCAACGTCTCGATGTCGCCGGCAGCCTCGCTGGGCGGCCCGGCCGAAAACGCTGCGGTGGCGAGTGCCGGAGTCAGCTGGCGCGGGATCGTCGGACGCGGCTCGGCCGGGCGGCCCCGCGCCGCCGCGTGAAACTCCGTCCGGTCCTCGCCGGTCAGGCCGAGCGCGGCGACGAGCAGATCGACCGTGGTCCGCTGCGGCCGGGCCGTGCGGGCCCGCTCCAGGTCCCGGACGGTCCGCACGCCGACCCCGGCCACCGCGGCGAGCTCCGCCTGGGTCAGGCCGACGGCCAGCCGACGGCTGCGGAGTAGTTCGTCGAACCCGACCCTGCTCTGGTCAGGAGCATGATCCGGACTCATGGCAGGAGAGGGTACGCATTGCGGGGTGCCCGGGTCAGCCTTGCGTCAGGCTGACGA
Organism: Micromonospora sp. LOL_015; assembly: GCF_048060275.1. Taxonomy (NCBI): domain Bacteria; kingdom Bacillati; phylum Actinomycetota; class Actinomycetes; order Micromonosporales; family Micromonosporaceae; genus Micromonospora; species Micromonospora sp. LOL_015. The sequence goes on along the minus strand of NZ_JBHMIO010000002.1, from coordinate 242,225 downwards.
CCCGAAAGGAACGGATTTCCGACACAACCGGTGAGGTGCGGTGCCCTCCGGAGCGCCCTTACAAGATCATCAAGCGGCGGCCAGCCCAAGATCACGAGCGATGATCATTCGCTGGATCTCCGAGGTGCCCTCGCCGATCTCGAGAATCTTCGCGTCACGCCAGAAACGCGCGACCGGGAACTCGTTCATGAAGCCGTAACCACCGTGGAGCTGGGTCGCCTCCCGGGCGTTCTGCACGGCGCACTCGCTGGCGTGCAACTTCGCCACCGCGGCCTGACGTTTGAACTGGTCACCGGCGAGCATCCGGGCGGCCGCGTCGTAGTAGGCCAGCCGGGCGGTGTGCGCCCGTACCTCCATGTCGGCGATCTTGAATTGAATCGCCTGATACCCGCCGATGAGCTGGCCGAATGCGCGGCGCTGACCCGCGTACCGGACGGACTCGTCGACACACCCCTGCGCGAGGCCGACCGCGAGGGCGGCGATCGCGATCCGCCCCTCGTCGAGAATCCGGAGGAATTGCGCGAACCCCCGACCCCGCTCACCCAGTAGATTATCGGCCGGAACCCGACAATCGTCGAACGTCAACTCGTGGGTGTCCGAGGCACACCAGCCGACCTTCGAGTAGCCGGGCGCAACGGTGAACCCCGGCGTCCCGGCCGGCACGATGATGGTGGACAGTTCCTTCGAACCATCCGGCCCGGTCCCGGTCACCGCGGTGACCGTCACCAGCGAGGTGATGTCGGTACCCGAGTTGGTGATGAACGCCTTCGAACCGTTGATCACCCAATGGTCGCCGTCGCGCACCGCCCGGGTGGCGGTCCCCCCGGCGTCGGACCCGAATCCCGGCTCGGTCAGCCCGAAACCGGCCAATGCCGCCCCGCTGACCAACTCCGGCAGCCACCGCTCACGCTGCTCCGGGGTGCCGAACCGGTAGATCGGCATCGCGCCGAGCGAGACCGCCGCCTCCAGGGTGATGGCCACACTGGAATCGATCCGGGCCAGCTCCTCCAGCACCAGACAGAGCGCGAAGTAGTCGCCGCCCATCCCGCCGTACTCCTCCGGGAACGGCAGCCCGAACAGCCCCATCCTGCCCATCTGACGGACGATGTCGTACGGGAAGGCGTGCCGCTGGTAGTAGTCACCGATCACCGGCGCGATCACCTCGCGGGCGAACTCGCGGACGCTCTCCCGCAGCGCCTGCTGCTCGTCGGTCAGCCTGAAGTCCATGCTCAGATCCTTTCTGGAGGACTCGAAGCCCAATCGGCTGCCACTGGCACCGGCCGCCGCACCTGCGGTGCCGCTAGACCGGAGTGACGCCGTGCCGGCGGTGGGAGAAGTGCCGGTCCCGGCCGGCGGCCGCCGCGTACCGCCGGACCAGTTCGGCACGCAACTGTTCGGGCCGGACGATGTCGTCGACGACGAGTTCGCTGGCGAGCCGGGTCAGATCGATGTCGCGCTCGTACTCGGCGCGGCGGGCGGCGACGAAGCCGGCCCGCTCGTCGGGATCGTCGATCGCCGCGATCTTGTTGGCGTAGACCGCGTTGACCGCGGCCTCCGCGCCCATCACCGCGATCTTCGCGGTGGGCAGGGCCAGGGTGGCGTCCGGCTCGAATCCGGGGCCGGCCATCGCGTACAGCCCGGCACCGTACGCCTTGCGGACCACGACGCAGATCTTGGGTACGGTGGCCTCCGAGATCGCGCTGATCATCTTCGCGCCGTGCCGGATGATGCCCTGTTTCTCCACGGCGCTGCCGACCATGAAGCCGGGCACGTCGGCCAGGAACAGCAGCGGTACGTTGAACGCGTCGCAGAGCTGCACGAACCGGGTCGCCTTGTCGGCGGAGTCGACGAAGAGCACCCCGCCCTTGAACATCGAGTTGTTGGCGACCACGCCGACCACCTGGCCGGCCAGCCGGCCGAAGCCGACGGTCAGCTCGCGGGCCCACAGCGCCTGGATCTCCAGGAAGCTGCCCTCGTCGAGCAGTCCTTTGGCGAACCGGCGCATGTCGAACGCCTGCCGTTCACTCGCCGGCACCAGGGCGGCCAGGTCGATCCCGGCCGGCGGGTCGCCGGCCGTCGTCGCCGGTGGCGGCTGTCGCCAGTTGGCCGGCAGGTAGGACAGGTAGCGGCGGACCACGTCGAGCGCGTCGTCCTCGGACTTGCAGAGGAAGTGCCCGACGCCGGACTCGGCGCAGTGCACCCGGGCACCGCCCATCGCCTCCAGGGTGGTCTTCTCGCCGGTGACCATCTCGACCATCCGGTCCGAGCCGAGGTACATGCTGGCGTTGCCCTCGACCATCGCCACCACGTCGCAGAACGCCGGAATGTAGGCACCGCCGGCGGCCGACGGCCCGAACAGGGCACAGACCTGCGGGATCGCCCCGGAGGCCCGCACCTGGTTCCAGAAGATCTTGCCCGCGCCGCGCCGGCCGGGGAACAGGTCGACCTGGTCGGTGATCCGGGCCCCGGCGGAGTCGACCAGGTAGACCATCGGCAGGCCGGCGTCGTACGCCCGCTCGATGATCCGGATGATCTTCTCGACGGTACGGGCGCCCCACGAGCCGGCCTTGACCGTGGAGTCGTTGGCCATCAGGCAGACCTGTCGACCGTCGATGGTGGCGGTGCCGGTGACCACACCGTCGGCGGGCAGCCCGTCGGCGAGGGCGTTGGCGTACCGGCCGTCCTCCACGAAGGATCCCGCGTCGACCAGCCGGTCGACCCGTTCCCGGGCGAACAGCTTGCCCCGGGCGGCGTTGGCCGCATGGTACTTCTCCGCACCGCCGGCCCGGATCCGCTTGTCGAGCCGGTCCAGCGCCTCACCGTCCAGTGTCACGCCGCCCCCTCGCGCCAGCCCGTACTAAACGATCGTTAGGCTACCGTACGGCGGTCGCCCTCGCGACCCCCCGCCGGCGGGTCAGCTGGTCGGGGTGAGCCGGGTACGCGGGCCGGCACGCAGCACCCCGGAGGGAAGCTCCCTGCCGACCAGCTCCTCCGCCAGCTCGGCGGCGGCCAGCAGCGCATCCAGGTCGATCCCGGTCTCGACGCCCATGTCGTGCAACATGTGCACCACCTCCTCGGTAGCCACGTTGCCGCTGGCCCCGGGCGCGTACGGGCAGCCACCCAGGCCGCCGACGCTGGCGTCGAACTCGGTGACCCCCAGCTCCAGCGCGGCCAGCAGGTTCGCCAACGCCGTACCCCGGGTGTCGTGGAAATGCAGCAGCACCGGTACGGCCGCCTGCCGGTCACGCACCGCCGTGACCAGCTCGCGGACCCGGCGCGGGGTGGCCATCCCGGTGGTGTCGCCGAACGCCACCCGGTCCGCCCCGTCGGCCACCACCCGGTCGACGATCCCGGCCACCCGCTGCGGGTCGACATCCCCTTCGTACGGGCAGCCGAAGCTCGTCGCCACGATCACCTCGACGTGCGCCCCGGCGGCGTGCAGCAGCGCAATCAGCTCGGCGATGTCGTCCAGCGACTCGGCGGTGGGCCGGTTGACGTTGCGCCGGTTGTGCGTGTCGCTGGCCGACACCACCACTTCGATCTCGGAGAAGCCGGCGTCGAGCGCTCGATGGGCACCCCGCAGGTTCGGCACCAGCGCCGAGTAGCGCACCCCGGGCGCCCGCCGGGCCCGCTGCCACACCTCGTCGGCGTCGGCCATCTGCGGGATCGCTTTCGGGTGGACGAACGAGACCGCCTCGATCCGGCGTACGCCGGTGCCGGACAGCGCGTCCAGCAGGCGGACCTTGCCCTCGGTCGGGATCGGCTGCTCGTTCTGCAGGCCGTCACGCGGCCCGACCTCGCGGATCGACACGGACTCGGGAAGGGGCGTCGCTGCCATCCGTCCAGCATCCCGCGCCCGTGCCGTCCACTCAATGGGATCCGGTGAAGGTCACCGTGCCCGCATCCGGCCGACGATGCCGGTGTCGTAGTCGCCGGAGACGAACTCCGGGTGCTCCAGCAGCTCGGCGAAGAACGGCAGGTTGCACTTCGGCCCGGCCACCTCGAACCCGGCGACCGCGGCCCGGGCCCGGGTGATCGCCTCGGCCCGGTCGGCGCCGGAGACGATCAGCTTGGCCATCAGCGAGTCGTAGAACGGCGTGACGGTGGTGCCGGCGGCGTACCCGGAATCGACCCGGACCCCGTCGCCGGTCGGCTCCGACCAGGCGGTGATCGCGCCCGGTCCGGGCAGAAAGCGTTTCGGGTCCTCGGCGTTGATCCGCAGCTCGATCGCGTGCCCGCGCGGCGCGAGGGAGGCCGGGTCGAACGTCGGTTCCAGCCCGGCGGCCACCCGCAACTGCTCCTCGACCAGGTCGACGCCGTAGACCAGCTCGGTGACCGGGTGCTCGACCTGCAGCCGGGTGTTCATCTCCAGGAAAAAGAACTCGCCGGTGGTCGGATCGAGCAGGCATTCCACCGTGCCGGCGTTGCGGTAGCCGACCGCTTCCCCGGCCCGTACGGCGGCGGCAAGCAGCCCGGCCCGGAGTTCGGCACTCACCGCCGGCGACGGCGACTCCTCGGCGAGTTTCTGGTTGCGCCGCTGCACCGAGCACTCCCGCTCGCCGAGGGCGACGACCCGGTCGGTGCCGTCCGGCGCCCGCCAGCCGAGGATCTGCACCTCCACGTGGCGTACCCGGGTGAAGTAGCGCTCGATCAGCACGGACCCGTCGCCGAACATGCGCGCGGCGAACGCCCGGACCTTGTCGAACTCGGTCCGCAGCGCGGCGTCGTCGGCCGCGACGCCCATGCCCATCCCGCCGCCGCCGGCAGCGGCCTTGACCATCACCGGGTAGCCGATGGTCGCGGCGGCGTCGAGTGCGGCCTCGACGGTCTCGGCGGGCTCGGTGCTGCCGGCGGCCACCGGAACCCCGGCGGCGGACATCAGGTTCCGCGCGTTGATCTTGTCGCCCATCGCCTCGATCGCGTCACCACCCGGTCCGACCCAGATCAGACCGGCGGACTCGGCCGCGCGAGCGAAGCCGGCGTTTTCCGACAGGAACCCGTAGCCGGGGTGGATCGCCTGCGCGCCGCTGCTCTTGGCGGCGGCCAGGATCGCCTCGGTGTCACGGTAGCTCTGCGCCGGCTGCGCTGGCCCGACGCAGATCGCCTGGTCGGCCTCGGCGACGAAGGGCATGCCGGCGTCGGCCTCGGAGTGCACGGCGACGGTCCGGACCCCCAACCGTCGGGCGGTACGGATGATCCGCCGGGCGATCTCGCCCCGGTTGGCCACCAGCAGCGACTCGATCATGTCTCTCCTCGCGGGGTGCGGCGCCCGGTGCCGGGCGCGGGGATGGGCCCGGTGTGCTGCTCAGCCGTGCAGGGCGGCGAGGGTGGCGGCTCGCAGCAGGGTGGCCCGTCGTTCCCGGTTGACCTCGCCGCCGAGAAAGGGGGTGGAGTTCATCAGGCCGAACGCGGCGTGCGCCAGCACGCGGGCCTCGGCCGCGTCGAGGTCGTGGCGCAGCGCGGTGAGCACTGCCACCCACTCCTCGACGTAGAGCCGCTGCAGCCGCCGGATCCGCCGACGCGGCTCCTCCGGCAACCGGTCGAGCTCGTGCAGGTGCAGGGCGATGACCGCCGGGTTGGCCAGGGCGAACTCGACGTGGAACTCGATCAGCGAGGCGAGCGCGGCGGTTGCGTCGCCAGGCCACGCCGCGACTCGGGCGCGGCCGCCGTCGAGCAGCTCCTCGCTGACCGGAATGAGCGCTGCGGCGAGCATCGCCTCCTTGCCGGCGAAGTGGTGGTAGAGAGCGGGACCGGTGACCCCCGCAGCGGCCCCGATGTCGTCCATCGACACGCCGTGGTAGCCGCGGGCCGCGAAGAGCCCGACCGCGATCTGGAGAATCTCGTCGCGACGTGAGCGTCGCCGTGGCGCGCCCGGCTCCACCCTGTCCGTCGTTGCCGCCTGCTGATCTACCGTCACCTGGCCAGCCTAACCGTGTGTCTAGCCGAATTGAACGACCGTTCAGTCACCGGAATACCGCCGACTGATTCACCGGTGTCCACGCTGACCCGACGCCCGCCGATCACCGTACCGTCACCGACGCCGAGTCTCACCCCGGCGGAGCCCGGTCAGGTGCCGGCTGGGACCGCGAGCCCGGTCAGGTGCCGGCTGGGACCGCGAGCCCGTCAACGACCCGTGCGTTGGGCAGTACCCCCAGCGCCGGACCGGGAAGCACGATCTTGCTGCCCCGCACCCCGGAACCGATCACCACGTGCGGCGGCGCCACCACCCGCGCGTCGACCAGGATGGGCCACTCCGGCGGCAGCCCGATCGGGGTGATCCCGCCGTACTCCATCCCGGTCGTCTGTACCGCGTCGGCCATCGGGGCGAAGCTCGCCTTACGGGCGTCGAGCAGCCGGCGGACCGTCCCGTTGACGTCCGCCCGGGTGGTGGCCAGCACCATGCAGGCGGCGTACCGGACGGCACCGCCCCGCTTGCCGGCGATCACCACGCAGTTGGCCGACTCGTCGAGCGCGACCCCGTATGCGGCGCAGAAGGCGGCCGTGTCGGCGAGTTCGGGGTCGATCGGCGCCACCACCACGTCATCCACGTCGACCAGCACCTCGGCCGACCACTGCTCGACGGCGGCGGCCACCGGCGCGGCCACCAGGTCGAGTCGGCTCCGGACCGGTTCGGTCTGCAGTTTCCCCAGCACGTCCGCCATCATGCACCCGGCGGCCGGCGAGCCGTGCTGAGGGGCACCGGCCACCCGGGCGCGGTAGATTGACCGCCGCCGCCACCGCATACCCGGCCCGCCGCCGGAAGCGGCGCGGCACCGTCGGACAACCCGCCGAGAGGTGATCGTGGCTGCCCCGAGGGCGAGCGTCGTCGTACCCGTCTACAACACCGAGGCCTGGCTCGGCGCGGCCCTGGCGTCGATCGACCGCCAGCCGCGGCGGACCGAGATCGAGGTCGTCGTCGTTGACGACGGCTCCACCGACTCGTCGAGCGAGATCGCCCGCGACTACGCCCGGCGGGCGCCGGGGGTCCGCTACGTCCGGCAGGACAACGCCGGTCTCGGTGCCGCTCGCAACCATGGGGTACGCCTGGCCACCGGCAACTACCTGGGCTTTCTGGACTCCGACGACCTCTACCCCGACGGCGGGTTGGACCACCTGGTCGACATCGCCGATCGGGCCGGGGCGCCGGTTGCGGTCGGCGACATGCACGGCTTCCCACCCCGGCCCAGCCCGCCCTGGCGGGCGGAGATCGTCGGCCCGGCCCGCACCATCGGGTCCGTCGCCGAGGCCCCGCTGCTGATCGGCAACCCGTCGGCCTGCAACAAGGTGTTCGCCCGCGACCTGGTCGACCAGGTCGGGGCCGAGTTCACCGAGGGCAGCGCGTTCGAGGATGTCCTGTTCACCGTCCCGCTGCTGGTCCGCTCCCCGCTGACCGCGCTCAGCCCGCGACTGGTCTACCTCTACCGGCAACGCGGCAACGGCTCATCGATCATGGAAGGCCGGTTTCGGCCGGCGAAGATCATGCAGCATCTGAACATCATCGAGCGGCTGGTCGCCGGTAGCTCCGACGTCGCGCCCGAGGTGGCCGGGGCGATCGGACGGTGGGTCGCGTACATGCAGCTGCACTACGCCGGGCGGGCCGCCGACGCCCTCGACGACGGGCAGCTGGCCGATTTCACCCGCCGGATGGCGGCGCTGCTGGCCGACGTACCGGTGCCGGTCGCCGCCGAGTTCAGCCGGAACCCGCACGCCGGGCTACGCGCGGTGGCCCTTTACGAGCAGGACCCGGACGGAGTACGCCAGCCCCGGCACGCCGGCCCGGTACGGCTGTGCGGTGGGCAGCTCTACCTGGACCATCCGCGCTGGGACCGCTACCGGGACCTGCTGCGGGTGCCCGCGCCGACCGTCGGTGTGCGCAGCGTCCGTCGCGGTGGCCCGGCCGGCGACGAGATGGTCCGGTTGACCGGGTGGTGCGGCCTGCCCGGCCCCGGTGGCGCACCCGGCGACCAGCGGGACGACCTGGTACTGGAGATCGGCGACACCCGGTTACGGCTGCCGCTGACCGTGGCCGACAGCAGCGGCGGCCGGCTCCGATGGCAGGCCGACGTACCGCTGGCCACGCTGCCCCGCGGCCGGTACGCGCTGCGGATCGTCGCCCGCGACGACGGTGCCGAGCTGGTGCTCCCGCCGACCCCGGGCGCGCCCGGCACCCGGGCGACGCTGACCGCCCGGGGCCGTGCCGTGTGGGTCGCACCCGGCCGCCGTGGGCTGCGTCTGGTTGTCTCGGACCCGCTGGTCACCGCCGCCGCGACGCCGGCAAGGTGGAGCCGGATGGCCCGCTACCAGGCTGGACGCGCGGCGCGGCGCGGGGTCCGAGTGGCCCGCCGGGGCCGCCAACGGCTGCGCCGCCTGACCACCCGCTGATACCGACCGATCACTGACGTCGACTGGCCGGCGGCCGATCAGGGGTCCTCGGCCAACAGGTCGGCGCGGCTGTCGCCGAGCAGTTCCCGCAGCCGAGCCAGGGAACGCCGGCTCTGGGTCTTGACCACCGACACCGAGACGCCGAGCGTCTCGGCGACGGTCTCGACGCTCTGGTCCTCCCAGTAGCGCAGCACCACGATCGCCCGGTCGCGGGGCGGCAGACAGCCGAGCGCGTCGATCATGGTGACCCGCAGATCTGGCCGGGCGGACCGGGCCGGATCCCCGTCCTCACCAGGGCTGGCGACCGGCAGCTCCCGCGCGCTCAGCCGGCGGCGGTGGTCGAGCACCACCCGCAACAGCACCTTGCGGCTGTACGCCTCCAGGTTGTCGAACCGGGACACCCGCTGCCACGCGGCGTACATCTTGGCCAGTGCCGTCTGGGTGAAATCCTGGGCCAGATGCCAGTCGCGGCACATCAGGTAGGCGGTGCGGCGCAACCGTGGCGCTGCGGCCGAGGCGAACGCGGCGAACTCCTCCACCACCCCGGACGGAGCCCGGTCCGCCGTCCTCGACCCGTCCAGGGCCGTTGACGCGGATACCACCCGGTCGACGGCGGGTCGCGGCCTGCCCGCCACATGCCCGGGCAAGATGATCTCAGCCGCGCCGTACACGCTGCACTCCCATGCCTGGGCACCCTCCCCGGTGTGGACCTGCCGGTGTCCGATCCCTGCTGAGATAGACGTCGGGTGGGCGACGATCGGTGACATGGGCGGGAAAGTCCCGGACGTTCGCCAACTGGTCACCAGCTGTTAGCCTTTTGCCAGGGCCCCCTTCCCCTACCCGACGGACGATGTCGGACCGACGGTTGACCCCCGCCGCCGGACCGACGCACCGACGTACGTGGAAGGCGCGCTGCACCGATGGCACTGCTGAGCTTGATCATCCCGGTGTTCCGGGTCGAGAAGTACCTCGCAGCGTGCCTCGACTCGGTCCTGGCGCAGCGTCGGGCGGACGTGGAGATCGTGGCAGTCGACGACGCCTCCGATGACGGGTCCAGCGCCATTCTGGCCAGCTACGCACAGCGACACCCCGAGATCACCGTGGTCACCCTGGACCGCAACAGCGGGCTGGGCGCCGCCCGCAACGCAGGTATCGCCCACGCCAGCGGCCGCTACGTATGGTGCGTGGACAGCGACGACTGGTTGCCGGACGGCTCACTGGACGCGGTCGCCGACCGGGTCGAGCACACCGACCCGGACATCTTGATCACCGGGTACTCCCGGATCTACCCCGACGGCCGGGCTGAGGAACATCCGGTCACCGGCATCGCCCCCGGCCGCCAACTTCCGGAGGTCTTCCGCTTCGCCGACGAGCCGGGGCTGCTCGACGTGCTGTGGATCGCCTGCAACAAGATCATCAAGCGGGACCGGCTGGTCGACACCGGGATCACCTTCCAGTCCGGCTGGTACGAAGACGTCTCGTTCGTGATCCCGCTGCTGGTCGCCATCGACCGGATCGCCGTGCTGGATCGCGACTGCTACGCGTACCGGCAGCATGACGACGGCGCGATCACCCGGACGGTCAGCGACCGGCACTTCGAGGTCTTCGACCAGTGGCAGCGGGTCTTCACCTACCTCGACGCCCACCCGGGCCGGGCCGCCGGCGTACGCCCGTTGATCTTTGGCCGGATGATCTGGCACTGCCTGCAGGTGCTCGGACACCGGCACCGGGTCCCCAGGTCCCACCGGCGGCGCTACTTCCGGCGCACCTGCGAGCTCTACCACCAGCATCGGCCAGTCGGCGGATACCCGGTCCCGGGCGACGGCAACGGCAACGGCGACGGCAACGGCAACGGCAACGGCAACGGCAACGAGACCATCAAGCACCGACTCGTCGCGGCGAACGCCTACTCTCTCTATCGAACGCTGATGGCCGTCTGGTCACTGCGCAAACGGTTGCTCGGCCGGGCCGACCGGACCAGCGGAGCCACTGGAGCCGGTGGGCGGCCGACCACAGCCGGTCGGACACCGCCGGCGGCGGCGCGGCCCGGCACCGTACCCGCCCGAGGTGGTGCGGTCGACGACGAAGCCGAGGAGGGGGCGATCAGGTGAGGCGAGACGCCGGCTCCGACGCCTCCGCGCCGGCCGGCAGCCGGATCACCTGGCGCCTCACCGGACTACCGGCACCCCACCCCGCCGAACGGCTCGGCCGCGCGGTGGGGTTGCGGGTGCTGCGGATACCCGGTATCCGGCGCGCGTTGGTGATCGCCGGCACCGTGGACCGGCTACGCGACCTGCCCCACCACCCGTCGGCCGGTCAGCCGGTACGCGCTGCCACCGTGGTCGTCGTCTGGTGGCGGTATCCGGGGCTCGGCTGGTCCGGCAGCATCGGCACGTTGCCGCAGCTGCGTCGGCACCGGGTCGGGCTGCCCAGGCTGCGCCGGGGCGCGGCCACCGTCCGGCTGGCGCTCGCCGCCCCGGTGCCGCTGCGGTCGGCGGTACGGGCGGCGCTGCGCGCGTTGGACGGATCTCGGCCGATGCCGTCCCCCGGCACCGCCGATCTCACCGCCCTTGGTGCCCCGCCGGCGTACCTGCCGGCGGGGGCGACCGTGCTGACCGCCGGCCCGCTGCCCGAGCGCGACGAGATCCGCGCCCACGACCTGGTGCTGGACGGCCGGGACGTCACCGGCCCGCAGGATCCCGGCCGGGATGCCACCGGCCCGCAGGGCGAGCGCGGCGCGGCGTACGGTGTCCGGTTGGCCGGCGCCGGGCACGCGGTCACCACGCCCGCTGGCGAGCGGCTCGTGCTGATCGACGCGGAACGGATCAACCCGCGTGGCCGGCTGGCTGCCGCGTACCGGCCGGAGGCGGCAGAGATTTCCCTGGAGTTCGCCCGCGCCGACCGGTCCGGGGCCAGGTTCCGCGGACCGACCAGCGGATCGACCCGATACGGGTCGCTGACCGGCCCCGGGCTGGACGCGGCGGCGCTGGCCGCGCTGCGGCAGGTCCGCGCGGTGCGCTGTCGGCTGGTGCCCGGTGAACACCCCGAGCAGACCGCCGGGCTGCTGGTCCAGCTCGCCGCGACCGGGGTACTCGTACACGCCCCGATCCTGCCGCCGGCCGTGGCCGACCTGCTCGACCCGCAGCTACGCATGCTCGTCACCGGACAGCCGCCCGGATCAGCCGGGCCGGACGGGTCGTTGGCTGTCGAGGCGCGCAGCGTACGGCAGCGCCGGGCCGCGATGCGCGGCCACGCCGCAGGGCTGCGGCTGCCCGGCCTCGCCGACGACGGGCTGCCGGCACTCGGTCGGCCGCCATCGGTCAGCGCGGTCCTGATCACCCGGCGGCCGGAGCTGGTCACCACCGCGCTGGCCGCGATCATCGCGCAGACCTATCCGGAGATGGAAATCATCCTGGGCCTGCACGGCATCGAGTTGCCGGAGCCGGCCCGCCGGGCGTTGTCCGACGCGGGCCGCCCGTTCGAGGTGGTGCACCTGCCGGAGACGACGGACTTCGGGGCGGCGCTCGGCGCCGCCACCCGACGGGCCCGGGGCACCCTGGTCACCAAGTTCGACGACGACGACAGCTACGGTGCCGAACACGTCTGGGACCTGGTGCTGGCCCGGCACTATTCCGGAGCCACCCTGGTCGGCAAGAGCGCCGAGTTCGTCTACCTGGAAGACCGTAGGGTCACCCTGCGCCGATCGTCCGGCATTCCCGAGGCGTACGGCGATGTGGTCGCCGGCGGCACGATGCTGCTCGCCAAGGGTGATCTGGAGGCGGTCGGGGGCTGGCGGCCGGTGCCCCGCTCGGTCGACCTCGGCCTGATCGAGCGGCTCCGGGCGGAGGGCGCGACGATCTACCGCACCCACCCGCTCGGCTACCTCTACCATCGCCGGCCCGCCGGGCACACCTGGGATCCGGGCGAGGCGTACTTCGTGGACAGCGCGTACTCCCGCTGGACCGGCGTCCCGCCGGAGGCGATGGGCGACGAGGTCACACCACCATCGACGGCAGCGGCCAGCGGCGCAGCCGGTGCGGCAACCAGACCAGTCGGTCGCCCACCTTCGTGACCAGCCCTTCCTCGCCGAACTCGCGGGCGATGTCCAGGTCGACAGTGGTCATCTCGGCACCGTCGAGCAACTGCTCCAGCACCGCCAGGTAGGCCGGGTCGTCGATGGTCAGCAGGTTGAGCCGACCAGCCCGCCGATCCCGGACCTGGACGAACCCAGGGCCACGCCGGTAGGTGCACTTGTCGAAGTAGAACGCGTCCCGCCAGGCGGCAGCGGCCACCGTCCCCGGATCGGTTTCAGGGTCGGCGCCGACGATCTCGACCGTCGCTGGCGGACGCAGATGCCCGTACACCCGCCACAGGTCGCCGTCGCCGCCCGGCAGCCGTATCGACCAGTCCACCTCGATGGCGTAGCTGGTCAGCTCCCGGACCAGGACGAGCCGGCGGACCGCGTCGGCCGCCGCCACCGAGCCGGCGGCGGTGAGGTCGACGACGCCGGGCAGCGCCACCTTGCGTACCCCCCGGTCGAGCCAGTCCGCGACGGTATCGGCGGCGAGCCCGGTGAACTCGGCCGTGCCCAGGTCGATGCCGGGAATGTCGGCGACCGCCGGATCGTGGTCCCGGTGCAGTCGGACCACGACCGGCCCGGTCGGCGGTGCCTCGATGTCGGTGCTGATCAACGCGGTGCTCCTGTCAGACAGCGGTGAGCGCGGGCTCGGGCGTGGGGTGCCCGGCGGACGTGGCCGGGTCCGTCGACGCAGCTTCCGCCTGCGCGGCGGCCCGCTCCTGGTGCAGGTGGTCGATGCGGAGCAGGTCCTGGTTCATCGCCTGCGGTGCGATCTGGATGAACTGGTCGGCCTCGCTGAACAGCAGGCCGAGGTCGCTCCAGCGGGCGAGCAGCGTGGCCACCGCCTCCTCCGACGCGGATATCCGCCGGGCCAGTGAGGCGACGCTGTGCGGCTGGTCCAGCTGCCGGAAGGCGGCGATCTCGGTCGGATCCGTCAACCGCAGCACGTGCCAGTCGAACTGCCGCCGCTCGCTGACCAGCACGATCTCGGTGCCAAGGTCGTGGTGGGTCAGCCGGCTGCGGGCGTACTCGTGCTGCCAGCTGGTGACGGCCCGGTCGAGGGTCTCGGCGAGGTCCTCGTCGATGCCCTGGGTCGGGGTGTCGAAGATGTACGCCAGGTCCATCAGCTCCGACTCGGGCAGGTCGTAGATGAGCCGGTACTGGGCGGCCGGCCGCAGGTCGGTGAAGCCGAGCTCCGGCTTGACGAAGTACGGGCTGAACCGTTCGATGGCGATCCGGGTGCTGCCGTCGGGTGGGCAGAGGTGGTGCAGGGCCGGCATCTGGTCAATGATCGACTGGTAGTCGGCGTCGGTCTCGCCGGGGAAGCCGTACAGGTAGTTCCAGGCGATGGTGATGCCGCTGGTCTCCGCGTCGCGCAGCATCCGCACATTGAGGCAGCCGGTCACCCCCTTGTCCATTATCTTCAGCACCCGGCTGTTCAGGTTCTCGATGCCTGGCTGGACGCTGACCAGGCCGGCGTCGGCCAGGGCCTGCACCTGCGGGCCACGCATGTTCGACTTGATCTCGTACTGCAGCCGCAGGTCGTAGTCGGATTCGGCCAGCCGGGGCAGCAGCGAGTTGACGTAGCTCATGTCGAGGATGTTGTCGACGACGAACATGTCCAGCACCTGGTGGCGCTCGACCAGTCCGATGATCTCGTCGTAGAACCGGCCGGGATGCTTGCTGCGGAACTGCATGAACGATCCGTTGAGCCCGCAGAAGGTGCAGTGGTGCTTCTCGCCCCACCAGCAGCCGCGGGCGCCTTCCACCACCAGCCGGGGCTCGACCCAGTTGTTCGCCTTGGAGCGGGCCAGCCGCTCGAAGTAGCCGGTGTAGTCCGGGCTGACGATCTCAGCCGGCGGCAGCGGTGCGGTGCTCATCGGGTTGGCCACGTGTCGGCCGTCCGGGGTGGCCCAGCACAGGCCCTCGATGCTGGAAAAGTCGCCCTGGTTGTCCGCTGGCGCGGCCGCCAGCGCGGCGAGCAGCTGGGGAAAAGCCGCCTCCCCTTCGCCACGTACCACGAAGTCGATGAAGGAGAAGTTGCGGTGCAGCGCCGCACCCTGCTCGCCGTCGCAGTTCGCCCCACCGAGGGCGGTACGGATCCGGGGGTCGAGTTTCTTCACCGCCCGGGCAGTCGCCAGCGCTGCGGTGTTCTGCTGGAACGTCGAGGTGAATCCGACGAGGTCGGGTGCCCGGTCGACGATCCGGGCGGCGATCTCGTCGATGAACTCCGGCGCGGCCCGGTGCAGGTCCATGTTGCGGCTCAGGTCGCGTTCGGACATCTGGCCCTGGACGACGCGGGTGAACTCGCTGACCCGCCATTCAGGGTCGTCGTAGAGGGCGGAGGAGAAGACCCAGTCACCGCAGCCGGAGAAGTAGGTGAACAGCGAATAGTAGTAGTAGTCGCCGAGGCCGAACTCACGTCGGTCGACCACCCAGTCGACGAAGTCGAGGTTGGCGTGCATCACCTCGACCTCGGCGTCCGGCATCTTCTGGCGGACGCTGTTGGTGAGGATGCCCAGTGCCAGCGACGGGACATCGATCGATGACCACGGCATGTTGACCAGCAGGATCCGCATGTGCCCTTCCCTTCTATGCGAGCCGCGACCGACGAACCCGGTCAGCGCGGGTGTCGGAGGTGGACAGGATTCCCGGTGGGATGGTGAGGTCGGCGCCGATGGGATGGAGGCGGTCAGGCGATACCGGCCAGGGCGCGACCCGCCCGCCTCCACCCCGTACGACCCGGATCAGAACTTGATCTTGACCGAGACCGTGACCGTGACGTTCGCGCTGCGAAGCTGGTCGCGGTTGCCGTTGATCGGGTCGTTCTCGACAACGTTCTTCCGCATACCGTTCACCTCCTCTCCCGATCGGACCGAACCTGCCAACGTGCGGGGAACAGGTCAGCCGACTGGCCGCGCCATGGCGAGCGCGACCGCCGTACCCTCCTCCTGCACGCCGTCGAAGTGCCGCTGCATGAACAGCAGCACGGTCTGCATCAGCGACAGATGGCTGCGGGCGTCGAAGTCGTCGTGCCCGGCCCGGCGGCGGACCAGCTGATGCGGAACGCGGCGGGCGGCCAACAGGCCGGCGTACCGCTCCACCGGAGCCGGCGGGCAGCGCACGTCGTCGCTGGAGACGGCGAGCAGCACCGGCGCGGTGACCTGGTCGACGTAGCTGGCCGGCGACGACCGGGCGTACGCCTCGGGAACCTGCTCCGGGGTGCCGCCGAACAGCATCACGTCGAGCGCTTGGACCGCCGGGGACGCCGCATGAAACGCGGCGGCGTAGTCGGCGATCGGGCTGATCGCCACCCCGAGCCGCCACAGCCGGGGCTGCACACCGAGGGCGAGCAGGGTCAGATAGCCACCCCACGAGGTGCCCCACAGGGCGACCCGTCCCGCCTCGATCAGCCCCTCGGTCACCAGATGCTCGCGGACCGCCGCCAGATCGGCGACCTGGGTCAGCCCGACGCCGGAGCTGAAGTCGTTACGCCAGGCGGAGCCGTAGCCGCTGGACCCCCGGTAGTTGGCACGCACCACCGCGCAGCCGGTGCTGGCCAGGATCTCCACCAGCGGGTCGTACGCGTCCCGCGCGTGCTGCGACGGTCCGCCGTGGACCAGGAACACGGCGGGACGGGTACGCCGGTCGTCGTTCGGTGTGGTCAGCAGCACGTGGATCGGCCCGCCCGGCCCCGGCACCCACAGCTCCTGCCGCTGGTAGTCGTCGACCGTGGCGGACGCCGCCGGGTCCGGGCCGGCGCCGCTGTCCGGCAGCCGGACGTCACGGCCCGACCGCAGCTGCGGCGGGGTCAGCGAGTCGGTCCAGATGTAGACGACGTCGCCGTCCGGCCAGACCGCCGCGTCCAGCACACTGCCCGGCGGGGTCGGCAGTACCGCGCTGGCCCGCACCGTCAGGTCGGCCTCGTGCAGGATCGTATGGGCGTGCCGGTCCTGACGAATCAGGATCCGCCGGCCGTCCGGGTACCAGCTCGCGGTGATCTCGGTGTCGAACCAGCACCAGCTGTGCGGCTGCAGTCCGTCGGCCCGGGTCCAGGTCGCCGGGAAATACCGGTCGTCCTGCTCCAGCACGAGCAGCAGCCTGGGTTCGCCGCCGCCGGGGGCGAAGCCGAGCGCCCAGACCCGCCGATCCGGCCGGCCGGACACCACCCCGACCGTGGCCCCGTCGCGGCCGACCACGGTCACGGCGTCCGCGGCGGCCGAGTCGGTGCCGACCGCCGCCAGCTCACCGGTCGGGTCCAGGTCGACCAGGTACGCGTACCCGGCGGTCCGGGTGACCTCGGTGATTCGCCCGTGCGGGTCGCGCCGGTGCAGGGTCAGGCCGTCCTCGTCGGCGAGCCCGACCAGGGCGGTTCCGTCGTCGGCCATCGCGATCCCGGCGTGCCGCGCCGGCGTCACCCCGGGCAGCGCCGGAGCCGAGACCGGCGAGGTGACCTGGTCGGTGGCGATGTTCGGGAAGTCGCGGGTACGCCAGACACCCACCCCGGCGAGGTCGTCGTCGAACCACCACACCGTCTCGCCGGCCGGGTCCAACGCGGCCCGGATCGTTCCGGTCGCCCGGTCGGTGAGCTGGGTGACCGTGTCGGCCCGACGGTCCCAAGCCAGGATCTGGCATCGACCGTCGGCGTCGCCGACGTAGACCACCCGGTGCGGCGCGTGCTCGGCGACCGCCGGAAGCGCCGGGTAGAACAGTCGGTATTCACGGCTCATCGGCGTGCCTCCTCTGCCACGGGTTCGGTCGACGTCACGTCGGGTTCGGTCGGCGTCGCGTCGTCTGATGGGTCCTCCGCCCCGGCGCGCAGTTGGCGCAGGTTGACCGTCGTGTAGACGGCCAGCCCGGCCAGTGCGGCGGCGAAGATCAGCGCAACGGCGGTCGGGCTGTACCAGGCGACGAGCAGGCCGGCGAGCAGCGGCGCCGGGGTCTGCAGCACCTCGCCGGCGGTGCCCATCACGGTGCCGACCCGGCCCTGTAGCTCGTCCGGCGTCAACGCGATGACCCGCGACTGGAAGATGACCCCGAGCAACGGGCTGAGCAGGAAGACCAGGCCGAAGAGCAGGCCGTACGTCCAGGTCTGCCGGGCCTGCGACATGGCCGCGACCAGGGCGACCATCGCCCAGGAGGCGACGACGATGACGGTCATCGGCCGGATCCGGCTGAACACGGCGGGCGCCAGCAACGCGCCGGTCAACCCGCCTACGCTGGCCACGGTCAGCACCAGTCCGATCGACGACGCGGCCGCGCCCTGCTGCCCGGCGGTCAGAATCGCGTAGTAGATGAGTGCGCCGAAGGTAAAATTGATCCCGGCAGCCCAGATCGTCACGAAT
The DNA here is from genome assembly GCF_048060275.1 of Micromonospora sp. LOL_015. NCBI lineage: Bacteria > Bacillati > Actinomycetota > Actinomycetes > Micromonosporales > Micromonosporaceae > Micromonospora > Micromonospora sp. LOL_015. Next base: position 224,420 of record NZ_JBHMIO010000002.1, on the reverse strand, counting down.
CGCAGAAACGGCTGCCGCCACACGAAGCGCAGGCCGTCCCGCAGATCGGTGAGGAACGACGTGCGTTCGGCACGGTCCGGGGTGAGATCGGTGCGGATCGCACCGACCAGAAATGCGGACACCACATATGACACGGCGTCCACCAGGAATGGCACCCACCGGCCTATCTGGTAGAGTGCGCCACCGAAAACCGGACCGACGATCTGTACGGCGTGATTGCGCGCCTCCAGCCGGGACAGCGCCTTCTTGTCGTCAGCCGGCAGCACCCGGCGAATCGAGCCCGCGCCGGCCGCCTCGTAGCCGCTCTGGGCGAGCCCTTCGACGAAGGCGGCGGCAGTGAGCACCACCAGGGTCGCCGTACCGCTGGCGACCGCGACGAAGAGCACCGCCATCGTGGCGGCGGCCAGCAGTAGTGACGCCACCATCATCCGCTTGCGGGGCAACCGGTCGGCCAGTACGCCGGCCGCAGGCGCGGCGACAAGTCGACCGGCCAGGGCCAGCGCGCCCACCAGACCGGCGGCGGCGGGCGAACCGGTTATCGCGAGGGTGACCAGCGGAAAGACGATGCCGGAGGTCTGCGACCCGAGTTGGTCGACGGCCCCGGCTATCCAGTACAGCCGGAAATCCCTCTTACGATCTCCATCAGTCGGCGTTGAATCAGCGGTTGAGGCAGCGGTCATCACTTCGGCCACATCGTCGACATGAACGTCCCAAGGGGTGGTTGATTGAGACTGTCTTGGCGGGCGTAACTCAGGTGAAATAAATCGACCTACCGGCCCCTGACCGGGCCACGGACAGAAGGCTAACAGCGCCCCAACCGGAGCGCAAGCATGTCAATACTTCAAGTTGACCCAGAAGCAGCCAGCGGATCGTTCAATCCGAACTTGAGGATAATCGTCCCGCAAATGAAGCTATGCCCACAGGACGAATTATTACCGCCCTACCCGGGCGTAACAACGACTCGTTGTCATCTTTGCCGTTAAGTAGGCGATGTCAGCCGCAAACCCGGCATCGGCGCTGTTGTCGCGACAAAATCGACAAGGGCGGCTGGCGGCCGCCCGAGTGGGCGGTGTCAGCTCACCGGCTCAGCTCACCGAGGACCACCAGGTACGCCGCGTTCACGCCGCTGACTCTATCGACCCGCGTCCCGGGCGTCGGCCCAGCGTCATCCCGGCACCGACCCGCCGTACCTGCTCCAGCAGGTCGCCAGTGGACCCGTCCAGGTCGATCCGGTGGCAGACGAGCCGGATCCCGGTCCGGCGGACCACGTGCGCGGTCGGACCGCCCTCCCCGGCGTAGATGAGATGGCCGGTGTCCAGACCGTACGCGACGCAGTAGGCCAGCATCTGATACAAGTCGTCGACGGGTGTCCGGGTCTTGTACTTGGTGTCGGCCACCGCAGCTACCCGGCCCTCGTCCCACCAGGTCAGATCGGGGCGGATGTCGATCAGGCCGGCCTCGTCGAGGTGATCGGTTGTCTGGGTGCGCAGCTGGCCGGCGGGCAGCACGGCCCGCAGCGCGGCAGCGACGAACGACTCGAAGACCCGCGCCATGTCGAGCAGCAGGCCGTTCGCGGCCCGGTCACCGGCGCGGGCGTCGAGCGACGATCCGGCGAGGACCAGCTCGGCCAGCCACAGGGCGGTGTGCAGCTGGGCGTTGCTGCGGCCCGGACGCCAGATCGGCACCGGGGCACCGGGACGCAGCCGAGCGACACCGGGGAACCGCTCAGCCAGCTGGCTGAGCCGGCGACGTACCGACGGCACCAGCCCGGGAACGCGCAGCATCCGTTCGACCGCGCTGACCAGGATGCGGTTCTCCGGCGTGTCGGCGGTGAACTCGTCGTAGCGGACTTCCAGCGGCAGCGGCTGGCCGAGCCGACGGGTCAACTGCCGGGCCGGCATCATCCGCCCGCGCAAAACCGTCGATGCGGCGTCGACCTCCTGGTAGCCGTGTCGCAGCCCGCCCCGGATCGCCCGGTCGACCTGCCGACACAGCGCCTCGGCGAGCGCCGGAGCCAGCTCGTCGCTGGCACCCAACGGCAGGCTCGCCGGCTGCCAACGGTGCGGGTTCCGCGCGTAGCCGAACAGGAACAACAGCCGCGCTACCGGCACCTTCGGCGCGACGTACACATCGAGATCGCCGATGCGGGCGGCGCCGACGAGCCGGGTGGCGCGCAGCAGCCAACGCCCGGCCGACGGGCCCGGGCGTACCTCGACGACCGGTTGCCGGCCCGCGCGGGCCGCCGCCAGCTGCCGGGCCTGCTCGCCGGTCAGTGCCACGTTCAGCGCCGGACCGGCCTCCCGCAGCTGGATCACCCGGGTCACGGTGGCGGCTGCCGATCAGCCAGGGCGGCCCGCAGCGCGTCGAGCCCGTACCGGCCGGGTACGTCCAGGTCGTCGGCGTAGTGGTGGTCGGCGAGCAGCGGCAGGATGTCATGGCGCCAGACCCGGTCGAGGCCGTCCGGGTCGCGGTGGTCGGCCTCGTCCAGCAGGTACGTCGGCCCGACGGCGTAGTCGGCGTCGGCGAGCCGGGCGTTGAGAGCGTCGAGCAGGTCGGCGGCCTTGGCAGGCAGGTCGCGGGCGGTGAGCCAGCGACGCAGCAGGCCGGCGACCGGCGGCCGGTCCGGGTGCATCTCGACGAACGCGAAGCGGCGGCGCATCGCGGCGTCGATCTGGGCGATCGACCGGTCGGCGGTGTTCATCGTGCCGATCAGGTAGAGGTTGGCCGGCAGGGTGAAGTCCTTCGCCGAGTACTGCAGCGCGATCGGCTGGTCACGGTATTCGAGCAGGAAGTACAGCTCGCCGAAGACCTTCGCCAGGTTCCCCCGGTTTATCTCGTCGATGATCAGCACGTACGCCGTGGACGGGTGTTCCCGGGCGGCGTCGGCGAGCCGGCGCAGCGGCCCGGAGGTGAGCTTGAACCGTAGAGTGCCGTCGTCGCCGGCCTCGGGCCGGAACCCTTCGAAGAAGTCCTCGTAGGTGTACGACGGGTGGAACTGGATCAGCCGTACCGCGTGGGGTTCGGTGAGCCGGGCGGCGAGGGCGCGGGCGACGTACGTCTTGCCGGTCCCGGGTGGGCCGTACAGGATGATCTGCCGCCGCCTGGCTAGCAGCTCCCGCAGCTCCCGCAGCCAGTCGAGGTCGAGCAGCAGCGTGTCGGCCAGGTCGGCGGGGACGTCACCGAGTCGCGCTTCGGCCGCTGGCGGCGGGGTCTGGGTCGCCATCGGACCTGGCGGCGGCGTCGCGGGGGTGGCCGGTGCCGCGGTCGGCGCCGGTTCGCGCAGCAGCGGCGCAGCGAGGTGTTCCAGCGCGGCCAGCCCGTCGGTCAGGTCGACCACGTCGTCCTGGCTCTGCAACAGGTTGGACAGGGCGGCGGGCAGCGCCGACAGGTCCACCGGCGGGTCGAGCTCCAGCCAGCGCACCGGCCGGCGCAGGTGGGACGGTAGCTCCTCGGCGCCGGTGAAGCTGGGCGGGCCGGTGACCAACCCGAGGTGTACGTCGCCGTGGTGCGCGGTCGCCACGAAGTCCCCGTCCCGCATCAACCGCAGGAAGGCGTTGAACTCGCCGGTCAGCTTCTCCCGTACCGAATAGCTTTTGTGCCGGTAGGCGTCGGCGACGGCCTGGGTCAGCTGCTGTTCGTCGATGCCGGGGCCGAGGTGCGGCAGTTGGGAGGCTGCCAGCGACACCCAACCTTCGGCTAGCCACTGCGGCACCAGGTCGGCGCCGTCGACGTTGCTGCCCCGGACCAGCCAGGCCCGCCGCGCGACGGGTTCAGCCGCGAGGGTGGCGGTCTCGGCGAGTCGCTCGGCGAGGAAGTCAGCGGTGATCCGCTGTTCGGCGTTCGCCCGACCGCCGACGAACTCGATACCTTCCTCGCTGAGCCGGGCCGCCAGGTCGCTACCGCGTAGCCGGGCATGCTGGTGCCTGGCATCGGGGACCCGACCGGAAGCGTCGAGGACGCGGTGCGCGTTGTCGACGTAGGTGTCGGCCAGTAGGTGGGCGATGTCGTCCGGCGTGCCGTCGACCAGCTCGGCCAGATCGTCGTACGCTGTCCAGGAGCCGGCCGGTACAAGCTCCAGGGTGCTGGTGATCTTCTCGAGCCGGTCGTCGTACTTCTTCCGTGCGGCCTTTCGATCTCGGACGATGCCGTTGTATCGCTTGTTGATCTCACTCAAGAGGGTGTCCGGGTCGGGAAACATGTCTAGGGCGGCCAAGCCGTCGTCGGTGATCCACCACAGCGCGTCCCGTTTGATCAGCCAGCCGATGGTGGCAGCGTCGCCGGCGTAGAAGCGGGCCGCGACCGCCCAGGCCGGTGAACCGTTGCGGTGCGGTCGCATCTCGGCCTCGTTGAGATCGATCCGCTCCGCGACTTGGTCGAGCACGTCCCTGCCATGCAGCCGCTGCCCGCTGTCGCGGAGAACTTCCAGGCAGGTACGCACCAGCAGCCCGTTCCGCACACCGTCAGCCACGAGCGTCCCCCTCCTCGATCTCAAGGTGACCTCGCAGCCTACGACCAACGAACCACCGACTCGAAACTCGGATGTCGGAGAGCGGAATCCCGTGGTCCCATGGGGTCCGGGGGGACGATGCGGATCGTGAGTGTGAACGCCTGGGGTGGGGCGCTGGCCAACGAGCTGTTGCCCTGGCTGGCCGAGGGCGCGGCCGATGTGGTCTGCCTGCAGGAGGTGACCCGGACGCCGGGCCTGACCGGGTGGACCCGGTTCGACGACGGCGACCGCGCCCTGCCGCAGCGCGCGAACCTGTTCGACGATGTCCGCGCCGTACTGCCCCGCCACCAGGGGTTCTTCCTGACCAGTGACTCCGGGCCGGTGACCGACGCGACGGGTGCCCGGCACCGGCAGGACTTCGGCGTGGCGACGATGGTCGCCGAACGGCTGCCTGTCGTCGGTGTCGACTCGGCCTTCGTACACGGGGAGTTTGTCGCCCATGGCGAGTGGACCGTCGCGGACCGTCCACGGGTGGCGCTCGCCGTCGGCGTCGTCGGGCGCACGGACGGCCGGCAGGTGTGGGTGGTGCAGGTGCATGGGCTGCGCGACCCGGCCGGCAAGGCGGACACCCCGGCGCGCCGGGCCCAGGCGGTACGGCTGACCGAGCTGGTCCAGCGGATACGCGAGCCGGACGATCTGGTGGTGGTGTGCGGGGATTTCAACGTACTGCCCGACAGTGAGACGTTCGACGTGCTGGGCGGTATCGGGCTGACTGAGCTGGTTGGCACGGCGGACACCCGTACGTCGCATTATCCGAAGCCGGTCCGGCACGCGAGCTATCTGCTCGTCTCCGACGTCGCCGCCGTCGAACGGTTCGAAATCGTGCGTCAGCCGGAAGTCTCCGACCACCGCGCCCTGCTTCTCGACCTGCGGGCCTGGCCCCGTCGGGCGGCAGATCCAGCCCTCGCATGTCCACCCTGACGGCGGGTACTCGTAGGCCATGATGGGCAGCGCCAACACTCTGACGCGGTCCCGCACCCCGGTGACGGGGTCGGGCCGCAGCGGAGCCCTCGTGCGGCCAGCCGAGCACGCCGACCTGGCGACGACGGCTCGCACGCATGTGGAGTTCCTGCCGGTCGGGCTGTTTCCGTCTCTCGGGGCAGGCTTCGTCCGCCATTGGCACCGTACCTACCTCGACTCCCGGCACGGCGTCGGCTACGTGGTCACCAACCCGACGACGCCCGACGGCGACGTTGTCGGATTCCTGCTGGGCACCACCGACCAGGCCGCCCACATGGCGGCGCTGTTCGCCGACCGGCGGGCGCTGGCCGCACTGTCAGTTTCCGGCGTAGGTGCGGTGGTCCGCCGTCCATGGTTGGCCCGCCAGCTGTCCTCCCGGGTTGGACCGTGGGCCCGGCAGATCGCGCAGCGCCGGTCCGGCCAGCCGACCCCGGCGGACGCGCCGTCCGAGAATGCGCAGGTCGCGGTGATGGTCGCGGTGGCGGTGCAACCGAAGTGGCGGGGCAGTGGCATCGGGGCGGAGCTTGTCCGCCGGTTCGTTGCGGACGCCCGGCGCGCCGGGGCGGCAGAGGCCGAGCTGGTTACCCCGGTCGGGTCGGCCGGAGCGACCGGCTTCTACGAACGGCTCGGCTGGGAGCTCGGGCCGTGCTGGCACACCCGCGACGGTGACCAGCTTCAGGCGTACCGTCAACGCCTCGTCTCCGCGGTCTGATCGGACCGCCGGCCACGCCCAGGGGGCGGGTCGAGCGGGCAACGGTACGGCGTACCGGTGCGGACGGCAGCGGCCATCGCGTCGTAGCGCTCCAGGATCAGGCGTTTGGTGCGGTACTCGCCGTGCGCGTTCTCGTCCTTGTCCCGGACGACCTTGAAGGTCTCCATGATGTGGTCGACGTCGTCACGGTCCACCCCGTACAGGTGGAAGTAGGCGGCGTCGAGTTCGGCGCGGATGAGTTCACGTCGCTGCGGGTCCCACCGGAACGGCGGGCCGTCGTCGCCGAGGTCACGGGCGTACGGTGCGAGGTCGTGCGCGGTGTAGGTCAGCTCCAGCGCCCGGGGCCGGATCCACTCCGACAGGTCGACGACATCCGGATCCCAGGGCGCCCGATCGGCGTACCGCTGCGGCGGCAGCACCGGCAGTTGGCGAAGCACCGCGTAGGTCAAGTGGGTTCCGGACAGCTTCTGGCGCGCGGCGTAGTCGGTAACCAGCGTGGCCAGGTTGGCCGCCAACGACCCCACAACCACCCGCTGCTGGTCGGAGATCAGGAGCGGATTGGTGTGGCCTACCGCAGCTAGCGGAATGACGGCGGGGATCAGGGTGCGTTCGTTGGTACTGGGGGCGATGTCGCGCCAACCCAGCAGCCAGTCATGCGACCAGCGCCCGGCCAACCGATCGTCCACCGCCGACTTCGGCACCCAGTAGCGTGGCAGCGGCAGCCGCGCCGGATCGTCATGATCGGCGTCGGTAAGGCGGGGCAGCGTCCCGACGTTCAACTGCGCCTGCGTCGCACCCTCGTACGTACCCAGCCGGTGGTCGTAGAAGTGGACCATCTTTGCCTCGTACAACGGCAGCATGCGCTCGTCGCCTCGGACGAAGTGGTAGCCCTTCAACGTCCAGCCATCCTGGACCAGGTCGTCGTAGCCACGGAACAACCCCGAGTCGTTGGCCATGTGCAGCATCGCCAGGAACGACACACCCCACGGGTTACCGTCCGGACGGTCCTCGCGCCACAACACCGGCACCCGCCGGTAGATCCCCAACGTGATCTCCGCGTCCCGCCGGGACATAAACACCGGACACGTCCCCGTGTTCGGGTTCAACAGACTGATCTCCTCCGGCGACAACACGTACGCCCGCCGCACGATCTGATCCACCTGCCGCACCCGGAACACCAACGACACCCGATCGACCGGCCGCCGCACACCCGCCACCGTCAACAGAACGAACCGGAACGAGTGATGCACCTCCGAGAAGACCCGGTCCTCGTTCTCGAAGTCGAACAACGACACCAGACTCCGACGGCGTACCAGGTCCTTGAAGAAGTCCTGGGTGGTCGCATCGGTGGCGATCCCGGTCGGGACGATGATGCCGACCTGGCCGGTGGTGGCGAGCAGCGTCCGGCTGGTTTCGGCGAAGACGGCGTACGTGTTGATGTCGCCGCGTCCGGTGAGCCGGTGCCGGCCGGCGGTCCGCAGCAGGTGGCTGATGCCGCTGGCGGTGCGCAGCGCCTTCGTCCAGCTCAGGTGCAGGTCACGCTCGGCGGGCTGCTCGCTGTCGGCGAGTGCGGCGATCAGCTTCTTGCGGGCGGCGGCGTTCGGCGCACCGGCGATCGCTTCGTGCTGGCCGTCGAAGAACTCCTGCTCCTGGAGTTTGACCCGCTCCCAGGGCGGGTTGGTCAGTACGCAGCTGAAGCCGCCGCGCCAGCCGGTGGCCGGGTCGACGCCGGCCCTGTCGGCGGGAACCCCGTCGGCGGGGACTTCGAAGATGTGCGGGAACTCGATGTGCCAGTGGAAGAAGCCGTACTGCCGGACCATCGTGTCGACGAGCTGCCGGGCGCGCTCGACGTCGTCGCTGCGCTCGTCGGTGGCGATGCGGGCCAGCATCGCGTTGGTGAGGCCGTACGCCCGGTTTCTGGGGATCTTCGGGGCGACGAACGCGGCGCACCAGGCGTCGGCGATCTGCCGCAGTCGGCGCCGGTGCGGGTCGAGGGTGCGGTCCCGCTGGGCTTGGATGTGTACGTCGGCGAGGGTTTCGCAGGGTGCCAGGTGGGCGATGGCGGCGGCTTCGGCGGCGAGGTCGAGGTTGCCGGCGCTGCCGGCGGTCAGTGGTCGGACACCGGGTGACTGGTTGGCGTTTTCCCGGCGCAGGGCGGTGACGACGGCTCGGTTGTCGCCGTCGAGGGCGGTGTACGCGGCGTCGGGGATGCCGGCGGCGAGTTGCGCCGGGGTGGCACCGAGCAGCGAGTTGCCGACCCGCAGGTGCGCATCGAGGTAGCCGAGGGGTTTGCCGGGTTCGACCGCTTCCAGCCAGAGGGAGAGTTTGGCCAGTTCGACGGCCATTTCGTTGCTGTCGACGCCGTACAGGCAGCGGGTGGTGACCTTGCGCATCGCGGCCTGGACGGCGTCGGGGTGGGGTTCCAGGTCGTCGGTTTCCTCGATGGCGATGCGGCGGGCGATGCGGCGGGCCGCGCCGATGAGGAAGTGCCCGGATCCGCAGGCCGGGTCGCAGACGGTGAGGCGTTCCAGGGCGGCGACGCGTTCGGCGGGGGTCTCGGCGTCGCAGGCCTCGTCGAGCAGTGGCTCCAACGTGGAGTCGAGAAGTTCGTCGACGAGGGACGGCGGGGTGTAGTAGGCGCCGGTTTTCTTCCGGTCGCTGCCTTTGACCTTGACGAAGCAGAACCTGCCGGTGTGGGCGTCCCAGCAGGGGTGCAGCTCCAGCAGTGCCTCGTACACGCTGCCGAGTTCTTCCGCGCCGAGCCGCGCCCAGTCGACCCACTGCCGGCGGTCGGCCCGCCGGCCGGTGAGGACGCTGAGCTGGGTGACGGCGGTGAGCAGTGCTGAGTTGGTGAGCTGGGCGCGGCGTAGCGGCAGGTCGAGTTCGCTGGTTTCGAAGACGCCGCCGAGGGCGGGCAGGCCGATCACCTGGCCGCCGGCTTCCGAGCCGAGCAGCTGGAACACCAGGGCGGTGCTCTGCCACAGGTCGCCGTGCCAGGAGTGGCGGCGGGTGTCGGCGAGGCGGCGCAACCGGCGGGAGGAGAAGTAGGTGTCGTAGCGGTCGCGGGCGGCCCGGCTGGCGTGCGGGTCGAGCAGGACGCCGCGGTCCTCGACGACCATCCAGAAGATCAGCTTGTAGACGAGTCGCAGCAGGGAGCGTTTCAGGTCGGCCAGGGTCAGCCGGCCGGCGGCGACGTCGTCGCGCAGTTGCCGGTTGTGCGGGTGGCTGAGGAAACCTTGTCCGAGGGTTTCCAACGCTTCGTGTACGCCGTACCGCAGGCTGGTGAGGGCGCGTTCGCCCTGCCGAGCGCCGTAGGTGCGCCACTCCTCCAGCGGGCAGGAGGCGGCACCGGCCTGCGGGTCGCTGATCTGGAACCGGCTGGCGTGGGCGATCCGGTAGAACAGCAGGAAGTCGGCGAACAGTTCGCCCTGGAAGATCGCCGCCAGGTCGAATTCGAGGTACGCGCTGCCGGCGAGGTTGGTGGAGTCGCGCAGCAGTCGCAGCTGCGGCCCGTTGCACAGCACCGCCCACAGGTGCTGGTCGCTCTGGTTGAGCAGCCGTTGCACCATGACGTGTGGTGCCGCGTCGGCCGGGGAGCGGGTGCCGCGCGGCACTCCGGCGGCCCGCCGGTCGAGGTCGGCACCCCAGGGGGCCAGGTGCACCGGCAGGGCCTGCTGCCATCGGTGGCTGACCGGGAACGGCTGTTCGTCGACGACGATGCCGCCGGGTAGGCGTTCGATGCCGTCGAAGTCGAGGGTACGCAGCAGGGTGTGCCGCCAGTCGTCGGCGGCGCGCCGCCGGGTGCGGCGGCTGCCGGTGCCGGCCTGCTGGTCGGCGTACCGGTTGAATTCGTCGCGCAGGTAGCCGAAGTCGCGGTTGGCGATCCGGCGGACGGATTCGCCGGCGGTCAGGTGGTATGAGCGGGCGTCGATGCCGGGCACGGTCGGGTCGCCGTCGCGGATGCGACCGAGGACGCCGCCGGGCAGCAGGCTGCCGACCAGGTTGACCGCCGAGTGCGCCAGCGCCATGCTCGTCCTCCCCAGGCCGAGCCCCCGCGTCTACATGTGGCGATCATTCAGTCACGATCAGCAATCTTTCGCTGTCGAGTAGCCGACAGATCACCGCGTGCTACCGGTCCTGCCAGGCGGCAAGTAGGTCGGTGGGCTGGTAGAGCACGTCGAGGCCACGGCAGGACGCGCCGCTGCGGGAGACGGCGACGGTCGGCACCGGCTCGTCGGTCAGCGATGCCCGGTGCCGGAACAGCGCGGACAGGTCGTGCCCGTCGAACGGCGACTGGTCGTGCCGTTTGATCGAGCCGACGAAGTACAGTTCGCGGGCGATCGGTGCCCGGTCGGCACCGACGATGTCGATCTCGACGTCGTTGGATCTGGTCCAGTACGCGCCGATGGCGGGTGCCGCCGGCAGCGAGTCGTCGGGCAGCAGCCGGGCGAGCGCGTCGCGGATCAGTGGCTCGACGGCCCGGCCCCGCCAGCTCGGAAAGCTCGTCCGGATGCGGGTCAGGGTCAGGTCACCCCGGCCGCGTTCGATCTCCGGCATCGCGGGGGCGAGAAACCGCAGCCAGAAGCGCAGGTACGGGTCGACGATCCGGTAGCGGCGGTCCTTCGACGGGCGGGTGGACAGCGGCAGTTCACCGGTGACGAGCCGCTTGGCCTGCAGGGTTTCCAGGGATCGTTGCAGCGACGTAGCCGACATTTCGCCGGCCGTACGGGCGATGTTGGTGAACGTCCGTTCGCCGGAGCCGATCGCGGTCAGCACCTCGCGGGCCTGGAGCTGGGCGGGGAACTCGGCGGCGAGTGACCGTTCCGCGGAGAGCGGCGTCGATCGCGTCGGCGGGTGGCAGGTCGAGCATGGTGGCAAGGTCGGCCGGGTTGAGCGGGCCGAGCACCATCTCGCGGCCACGCTGGTGGAACGGCCGACGGTAGTCGTTGAGCGCCTCCATCATCGCCAGGTCGGAGCCGATGAGGACGAGCAGCACCGGCTTGCGGGACAGCAGCCGGTCCCAGGCCCGCTGCAGGATGCCTTCGAACTGCTGCTCGGGATCCATCAGACAGGGCACTTCGTCGAGGACGACGACGCTGGGAGTGTCGTCGGGCAGCGCCGCTGCCAGCAGCCGGAACGCGGCGTCCCAGTCCGACGGGTTGGCGGCGGCGATCAGGTCCCGGCCGGGCAGGGTGGATTCGGCCGCGTCGGCGACGAGTTGCCGCAGTTCGGTGGCGGTGCCGGCACCGGCGGCGGTGAAGTAGAGGTACGGCACCTGCGCGACGTCGACGAACCGCTCGACCAGCCGGGACTTGCCGACCCGCCGCCGCCCTCGGATGAGCAGGCAGCGGCCGGGCCGGTCGTCCCGGGCCGAGGCGATGCGGTCCAGCTCGGCAGCGAGGGCGCCTAGTTCCCGGGTACGCCCGACGAAGCTCGCCACGCTAACTCCCATGTTAGTAACACTGATGTTAGTAACATCCAGGTTATCTCAGGCGTGAACATGGCGGCACAGCCACCGCGAGGGCTGCGATATTTGGCTCAGCTACTGCAAAACTTGCCTGTACGACTAATATTGCAGAAGGCAGCGAAATTTTGCAGCAGGGAGCGGTGGCTAAAACGAACAAGTCTCACAGTCCTTGCTGACCCTGCCACACCCCACACAGACCGTCCGGAGATCGCAACCTCACAGATCAGGGTGAATGAGTCTCAGGTCAGGGAAAGATTTCGAGATCGTCCCGAAGTCGCTCAGGTTGTTCGTGGCGACCGGCAGTTGCGGGCGAAGCGCCAGGGCACACGCAGCGGTCCAAAGGTCGTTCGTGCCGCCCTTCTGTAGGTGCCCGGAGAGCTTCGCGTGCATCTCTGCCCAAAGCTCTACGACCTGGGACGTGTAGGGAACCACGACGAAGGACTTGAGCCGCCTGCGCAGATCCTCTATGCGACGAGCACCCCACCGTCGACGGTGGGCGTTGGCGAGCAGCTCACCGTACGTAGCGAAACTCACGGCCTGCTCGTGACCTGCGGTGAGGCTAATGAACGCCCTGCCATGATCGGCTCCCATCAGCCAGTAGCTCACGACGTCCGTGTCAATGAGCAGTGGCCCATTGGGGACGTCCTCCGGCCTCATTCGGCGAGAGCCGCGAGGAATGCGGCTCGCTCATCGTCCGTCAAATCGGTCATCCCTAGCTCGGCCGCGTTGACCCAGCCGTCCGTTCCTTGTGCTGTCTGGAGTCCAGCAAAGGTCTGGGGCTCCCAGAACGAGTCAACGTCAAGCTCCAGTTGGGTGCTTCGGGAGACAGCGCGCAGGTCGACGCTGGTAGCCTGCGCTGTCCGAGGGTGGTAACGCACGTAGCCCTCAAGATTCGCGCGGGAGCGCAGTGCCTCCTGAATCTGGTCAGCAAGCTCGGAGGAGAAGTTGACTGCTACAGCGTCGCCGCTGGCAAGACGCAACCGAGCGGTGTGGCTTTCGAAATCTGCCTCGAAAAGCACCCCGGTCAGGGTCTCATCCCTGCTCGTGGGCACCCGGTCACCGATGCGCTGCAGGCGTTCCCGAACTGCAGCATCGATAGTCGCTTGGCGTGAAGCCTGTCCCGTCGACATCGGGGAGTCATCGATCAAGGTCATCGCTATGTTTCGGTCGCCGATCCCTAGATCTGCGGCTAACCGAGCGACCGCAGCGGCCAGCTCCGCGTCTGTTTCCGGGCCACCGCCGGTGATCACGGCTAGCAGCCGATCAAAAGCAAGAGAACTCAGGTCCGCGACGGAGATAGGCAGCTCGTCGTCGTTTGGCTCTGCCGCTTCCGGCAAGGCGAAGACTCCGACAAAGCTTCCGCTCTGGATATCTACCATGCGAAGGCGCGCCGCGCTTTCGATAGCCTGGACGTGCCGACCGGTCCCACGCCGGGCCTTTCCGAGGACCAGGTACGCCGCGTGGGCTATGGCACGTTCAAGACCAAGAATCATGCGGGCGACGTCGGCCGCCGCGACGCGGCCGGGCTCGGCGTTGACGCCTTCCAGCTTCGCCCGGACGATCCTCATGAGCCGCGACTCCTACATCTGATCCCTGTCGTCGAGGACCTGGTGCCTCGCCATGCAGTCTAGAAGGAACCACGCAGGGTCGTGGTCCCCTGACCGACCGACGACGAGCCGAATTCGGTTGCCGGGGTGGGTGGGAGCTCTACCGTGGGCGGGGTGTTGACGCCCGCAGACCGGGCCGTACGCGCGGGACGCCGCCCGCACACCGGCTCGGTCGACGACGCGGCAGGGTGGCAGGCCCTGCGTGACTATCTCAAGCCGATGAACGGCGACGGCGCTGCGGTTGAGACCGGCCGACTCACCTGACGGTTCGTCGGGCCTGTTCGGCTCGCCACAGCAGTTCGCCCTGCTCGGCGGCTGCCTCGTTGGCGGCGATCCATTCGTCGATCTCGGCCCGGTGGTCGGCGTAGTAGCGCAGCGCGACGTCGACGCTGTGCCGGCCCAGCCCGGTGCTCGCCATCATCTCGGTGACCAACTCGTCGCCGTCCAGCTCCGGGGACGCGGCCTTGATGGCCTGTCGCGCGGCGATGACCTCCCACACGTCGGGGCCGCCGGCCAGCGCGGCCCGCTGCCCGGTCGGGCCGTCGCGCAGCAGGATGCCGGGGTACGTCGCCCCGTCGTACCCGCTGCTCACCGTGCGCCCGCGTAGTAGTGGTGCTGGCCGTTGGCCTGCCGCTGCGGGTCGAACCGGGCCTCGAACTGCTCGGTCTGCCATGCGCGCAGCGCGTTGCGCACCCGGTCGGCTTCGGTCCAGGCCATCCGCAGCTCACGGCGCAGCTCGTCGACCTCGTCGGCGACCCGTTCCAGGTAGCCGTACACCTCGTCGGGGTCGAGGCCGCCGCGCCAGCGGCGCGGCAGGAACCGCATGGCGCGCACCGCCGGCCCGGTCAGCCGCGACCGCCGTACGCCGCTGTGCCCGCTGTTGCTCCGGTAGTCGCCGCCGGTAACGGCTGCCAGCCGGTGCCGCACGGTCGCCGCGTTACGCCTGAACACGTTGTGCCTCCTTGGGGGGAGAGAATCGTGGAGAGGCGCCGGGGCGGGCGGGATCACGCCAACCGAGTTTGCAGACCTGGGAGCCGCGTTGCCGGGCACCCGCCCCGGGCCGTGCCACCACAATGCCGGGCGCACACGGCCGGAGAACAGCGCATGTTTGGTGCACGCTGTGCCGAGCTCGTGATGCACGTTTGTAGCGGCACCCGCACCGAGCTGCACTATCACGCTTTCCTCGGTTTCGAGCCGTGGAACTTCCACGTAATCCACAGCGCTAGAAGGTTATCCACAGCCCGTTGCATTGATCTTGTTCTTCTGTGTGTACTACGTGCACCGTGGACATTGATCCGACGCGACGGGAGGGCGTCCAGGTGACGACGACACGGCGACACCGGTTCATCCAGCACCGCAAGGCCGCCGGTTTCACTCAGGAAGGGCTCGCCGCACACCTGTACATCGACCGCACCACCGTCGCCCGATGGGAGCGCGGGGAGACAGATCCACACCCAGCGGTACGCGCGCGACTCGCCGAGGCCCTTGACCTGCCAATTGATCAGCTCGACGCGCTGCTCAGCGCCGAGCCGACGAATCTCGCTCTGGACAGCACCGATTCCGGCGGTACGGTGGCATTTGGGGATACCGATGGAGGTGATCTTGTGAACCGCCGTGCTTTCGCGATCAACACCACTCTCGCCGGCCTCGGCATCGCCACACCACTGCGCGACTGGATCACATCGCCGCAGGTGCCACAGCATCTCGGCATGGAGCACATGCAGCAGGTCTCCGAGACGATCCTGGCCTTCCGGCGGGCCGACGCGGCGGTCGGCGGCGACAGCCTGTGCGACGTCGCAATCGCCATGCACCGCCGCCTCACCCGCTGGGAGCGCGAAGCGAGCTACAGCCGCCAGGTCGGCGAAGCCCTGCAAGACTGCCTCGGCAATCTGGAAGCGCAAACCGGCTGGCTCGCCCTTGATGCCGAGCGCCACGACGACTCGCGCCACTACCTTCACGCAGCTTTCGTCCGTGCCCGGCTTCGCGACGATCCCCGCCTTGAGGTACGCGCGCTCCAGCAACTCTCGATGCTCCTGCGCGAGACGGACCCGCAGGAAGCCTTGCGGTTTTCCGAGGCCGCTCAGCGGATCGCCGCGCCGTGGGCGACGCCCCGCTTGAAGACCCTGCTGCACCTCCGCTCCACCCTCGCTCACGCACAGGCCGGGGACGTCTCAAGCTTCGGACGGGAGTTGGTCAACGCCAAGATCCAATTCGACCGTGGTCTGAACGACGATGATCCGGTCTACATCGGGTTCGTCACCATCCACGAGGTCAATGCCGCCGAAGGGCTCTCCCACCTGGCACTTGACCGCCCCGACCGGGCAGCAGCCAGCTTCATCGGCCGACTCGAACGCCCCGATCCGGTCTTCAAGCGGAACGAGTACCTGGGAAAGCTCAACATGGCTACGGCCCTGTACCAGCAGGGCGACCATGCGGGATCCGGCGTGATCGCGCTCAACGTTCTGCCTGCCGTCGCGTCGCTCAAGTCTCGGCGCACGCGGAAGCGCCTGGCGTCCCTGCGTGCCGACCTCGGGCGGACGGCTCCCCACGTGCCGGCAGCTCGGGACTTCATCGAGGCGTACGACGCCGCGAAGGTCGCCTGATGGCGGTCGACGGTCTCAAGCTCGACGTCTACGACGCTGACCAGGCGAAGGCAATCCTTGAAGACCTGGTCGCCGTCTACATCGAGATCTACGACGAGCCGGCCGACGCGTTCCACGGCGAGGACCGCTACCGCAGGCAGATCAACGGACACATGGCGCTGCCAGGCTGGAAGCTCGTCACCGGCACAGTCGGCAACGAACTCGTCGGCTACACCTATGGCTTCCCGCTCTCATCGGACCGCTGGTGGGCCGGGCTGCTCACGCCCGTACCGGACGGATTCACCTCAGAGGACGGGCGGCGCACCTTCGCGATCAGCGAACTCATGGTCCGCGAGTCGTGGCGGCGGCAGGGGATCGCCCGCGCGCTGCACGACGCGTTGCTCGGCAACCGGGAGGAGCCCAGAGCAACCCTGCTCGCCGACCCAAAGAACGCCCCGGCGCAGGCCGCATACGCCTCCTGGGGCTGGCGCATCGTCGCCCAGCTCCGCCCCAACTGGGACAACTCCCCCACCTACGACGTCCTCATCCGCCCGTAGCAGGGCTCACCACGCCCCCTGGATGAGCAGATGACGACGTACGAGGTCACCTGGCTCGGGACGGGTCGCGCTGCTGTGAGCGACCCCGCACAGATCGGCGAGGTGCTCCGCGCGCTCCACGACGGTGGACAGCCCTGCGTGGTCGACGTGTTCCGTCACCGGGACGGTAGACCTGACGGTGGTGCCCAGGTCGGGGTAGGTCATCCGGACCGGTCGTTCGTGCTCTACTTTGGCGAGCCAGACGGCGGGTACGCGGTCGAGCCTGGAATTGAACCCTGGGGTTGTGACATCGAGTTCAGCTATGGCGGCCAGCCAACCGACTATACTTCCTCCGAAACTCGGATCACGCCTGACCGGGCTATTGCACTCGTCCGCCAGTTGGTCGCTACGGACAGTCGCCCAGCCGGTGTGGATTGGGATGAAGGCGTCGATCCCAACGCCACTCCGACCGATGTCCAATGGGAGTTGGTAGACGACCAGAGCTCAATTATTAGAGTTGATCACTACCACCAGGACTAGCCAGGTCGTCAACATCGCTTGCGTCTTGGTATTCCTGAACAACGGAAAACCAGTGGTTTACAAAAATAGGCGATGAGTCGACTTGAACTTGCTCGATTGACCCAGAGTTCTCGTACCGGATCACAAACAACTTGGTGATACCCGCACTGTGCGGACTGCGTCCGATCATTCTTGCATCGACGAGAACAGCGTGTGGAAGCGTGAAGCTCCACCCAACCGGACCACGTGCACGGAAAACGAAGCGATCCGATGTCAAGAGCATCTCACCCTCAGTCCAGTCCCGAATGCCGCAGAACATCCCGACGTTGCTGTCGTACGCTTCCTCGTTCGGCATCAGTTCGCCGACACAGAATGCAACCCTCCGCGCGAGCTTCCGGTCACGCATACGCTGAAACACGCTATTACCACCAATCTTAGCCAAACATAAGAGTCTCTAGTCAATCAGCGACGAAAACCTAGCCCAAGCCGATCCGTCGTCTTCTCGTGTCGAATCCTCCCATCCCTCATAGCGATCTTCTTCGACGCTGCGTTGATGAACGCGCCGGATCCCAGCCGCCGCCACGGATGAAGTATCTGGCAGGTTCAGCTTACAAACCGGACAATCGAAGGAACGCGCTACAAATATCACGTCTTGCACAAACTGATTATCCTCTTCATCGAACCGCCGCTTCACGGTCCGACCAGGGACAAGTAAAAGATCTCCTCGACTCTTGCAGACCGGGCAAGGATATGGCTCCTCATGATTCGGCGATGGGTCAGGTCGCAGACTGAAGGTCGACCTTCTAGCACGGACCTCGCCCTCTGTCAGGTCCGCAAAGAGATGTTTGGCTCTCAAGAACTTTTCCCGCACTTGCCTTTCTATTTCTTTGTCAATCTTGACCTGAAGAGCTGAGGCCTCACGGAGGATATCCTTGTCAACGAGATCCTCGACCGGAACGTCCAAGTGGCTACACAACACCCGCGCGACTCCCGCAAAACGCGGAAGCCACGACTCATCCGCGCTCCGCAGCGCATCGGCCGACGTGTGCAACTCGCTGTTACGCAGGTTGACGAGATAGGATGCATCAGCTTGCCTGTCCGCACCAAAGTCGTCGACAATATACTGGAGTCTGTCGATCACGTCGCTAATAGTTGCCGACTTTGGTCCCGTTCTTGAGTTCGTCCTCACGCCATTAGCATGCAAGATGCTGTCACCATTATTCAGTGCAACCAGAAGTGACGGATGAAGTTTGGCCAACGGCGCTCTAAGGAGAAATTCGAGACCAAGAAGTAGCCACAAAGAAAATTCGTCATCCACCCTATCATGGTTTGCCGAGCGCTTGAAATACAGCTCAGCCTTGGCAACAAACTCATCGTAAGACCACATCAGCTTTACCTCACAAATTGAGTCGGGTTCGCCCAGCAATTCGATCCTGGTGACCGATCCGATCTCAGTAACCTGCGCTCTGGTGGCGCGGGCCTTGGCCAGGTGGGGGGTCGAGCGGGGTTTGGTACGGCGTACCGGTGCGGATGGCATCGGCCATCGCGTCGTAGCGCTCCAGGATCAGACGCTTGGTGCGGAACTCGCCGTGTGCCCTCTCATCCTTCTCTCGGACGACCTTGAAGGTCTCCATGATGTAGTCGACGTCGTCCCGATCCACCCCGTACAGGTGGAAGTAGCAAGCATCCAACTCAGCTCGAATCAGCTCCCGCCGAGCCGGAATCCACCGGAACGGGGAACCTTCATAGCCGAGATCACGGGCAAATTCGGCCATATCGTAAGCAACATAAACCAATTCGAGCACTCTCCTGCGGATCCACATTGCGAGAGTAACGCTATCATCCCAAGGAGTCTGACTCGCATACTCACCGGGAGGCAGCAATGGGATCTGCTTCATCACATAGTACTTGAGGGAACTCCCGCCAAATTTCTGACGCACAACATAATCGGTTATCATTGAGCTCATGTTGGCCTGCAGGATCGCCGCACCATTCTCCGGCATTGCCAGAAGGAACTTGTCTCCAGCGGCAACTCGGGGAATAGCTGTGGAAATTAGAGTGCGCTCGTCGGTGCTGCGGACGATGTCACGCCAGCCGAGCAACCAGTCATGCGGCCATCGACTGAACAGACGACCATCCACCTCCGCCTTCGGCACCCAATAACGCGGCAGCGGCAACCGCACCGGATCATCGTGATCGGCATCGGCAAATCGCGGCAGTGTACCCTTGTTCAGCTGAGCTTCAGTCGCATCCTCGTATGTGCCGAACCGATGGTCGTACAGATGCGTCATCTTCGCCTCGTACAACGGCACCATCCGCTCCGAGCCTCGGACGAAGTGGTTACCTTCCAGCATCCATCCGTCTGACTCCAACACATCTCTCTTCCGGAACAGTCCGGAGTCGGTAGCCATGTTGAACAGACCTTGGCTAAACGAGACTTTCCACGGGTTTCCGTCCACTTTGTCATCTTGCCAAAGGATCGGCACTCGCCGGTAAATCCCCAACGTGATATCTGCATCTCGTCGGCTATTGAAGACCGGACACGTTCCTGTATTTGGGTTCAGGAGGCTGATCTCCTCCGGTGTCAACGAGTACGCCCGCTCGGCAATCTGGTGCACCTGGCGGACACCGAACACCAGCGATGAGTGATCGATCCTTCGATCACGACCCGATATCGAGAGCAGCGCGTAGCTGGCGCGGTTGGTGACGGCGGGGAAAAGCTTCTCTTCGTTGTCGAAGTCGAACAACGACACCAGACTCCGACGACGTACCAGGTCCTTGAAGAAGTCCTGCGTGGTCGCATCGGTAGCGATCCCGGTCGGGACGATCATGCCGAGCTGGCCGGCAGGTGCAAGGATGATGCGAGATGACTCCGCGAACATCGCATAGGTGTTGAGCCGGCCCTGGCCGGTCAGTGGATAACGTCCGGAGCTGCGGATCATGTGGCTGATCGCCTCGACTTCGCGGACAGCGGTCAGGTAGTCCCGGTACAGCGACTGATACGAGAACTCTTCGGCGTGCTCCAGTGCGGCGATCGCCTTCTTCCGCGCTGAGGCGTGGGCCGCGTTCGCGATGTGTGGCGCCGGAGCCGCGAAAAACTCTTGCTCCTTGAACTCGATTTTTTCCCACGGCGGGTTGCCGAGGACGCAGGAGAAGCCGCCCTGCCAGCCGGTGGCGTCGTTGACCGGGCCGTGGTCGGGCACCCGGAAGATGTGCGGGAACTCGATGTGCCAGTGGAAGAAGCGGAACTGCCGGTGCAGCCGCTCCACCTGCTCCTCGACCGCGGCCAGGTCCAGCGACGCCTCACCCTTGCCGAGCCGCTCCAACACCGCCTGCGTGATCGCCGTACCCCGGGAATCTGGGGTTTTGGCCTGCACGAACGCGGCGCACCAGGCGTCCGCGACCAGCCGGGCGTGACGGCGCTCCTGCTCCAGGACCTGCGCCCGTTTCGCCTGCACGTGCACGTCGGCCAGCGACCCCGGCTCGACCCGGGTGAGCTGGGCGGCCTCCTCGGCGAGCGTGGCGTTGCCGACCTGGACGCCGCCGCTCCACAACAGCTCCGTCTGGCCGCCGGCCTCCTCCGCGTTCTGCTTCTTCAACGCGGTGGCGACCTTCTTGTCGTCGCCGGTCAACGCGGTGAACGCCGCGTCCGGGATGCCGTCGGCCAGCAGCCGGGGCGTCACCCCGAGCAGCGAGTTGCCGACCCGGATGTTGGCGTCCAGGTAGCCCAACGGTCGGCCCGGCTCCATCGCCTCCAGCCACAGCGACACCTTCGCCAACTCGGCGGCCATCTCGTTGACGTCGACGCCGTAGATGCAGCGGCCGATCACCCGGCGCAGCGCCGAGCGGACCGCCAGCGGCGTCGGCTCCAACTCGTCGGTCTCCTCCGCGGCGACCCGCTTCGCGATCCGCCGGGCCGCCGCGATCAGGAAATGCCCCGACCCACACGCCGGGTCGCAGACCGTCAACTCCAGCAGCGCCGCCACCCGCTCCGGCGGGGTCGGCCGGTCGCACGCCTCGTCGATCAGCGGATCCAGCGCCGACTCCAGCAGCGACTCCACCAGCGAAGACGGGGTGTAGTAGGAGCCGGTGGTCTTGCGTTCGTTGCCGGCCAGCCGTTCCGTGCCGAACCGCCACGCTGACGCGTCCCAGCGGGGCCGCAGCTCCAGCAGCGACTCGTAGACGCTGCCCAGCTCCTCCGCGCCCAGGTGCCGGAAGTCGACCCGCTGCCGGCCGCCGCCGCGCCGCTGCGGCAGCACCGCCAGCGCCTCCACCGCCTCCAACAGATGCCGGTTCGACAGCTTCGCCGCCGCCAACGGCCGGTCCAGCGGACCCGGCTCGAACAGCCCGCCGATGCCCGGCAGACCCAGCCGGGGCTGGCCCGCCTCCCGGCCCAGCGAGTCGAAGACCAGGCGGACCGCCTCCCACAGGTCGCCGTGGCGGGAATGCCGCCGCCGCACCGCCAGGTCCCGCAGCCGGGCCGCCGAGAAGAACGTCGCGTAGCGTCGCCGGGTCGCCGCGTCCGCCCGCGGATCCAGCAGCGAATCGCGGTCCTCGGCGACGAACCAGAACAGCAGCCGGTAGATCACCCGCAGCAGGGAGCGTTTCACGTCCTCCAGGCGCAGCGTCGCGTCGGCGACCTGGCCGCGCAGCGCGGCGTTCTCCGGATGGGTCAGCAGCCCGGTGCCGAGGATCTCCAGCGCCCGTTCCACCCCGTCGCGCAGCTGCTCCAACGCGCGTTCGCCCTGCTTGGCACCGGCCGCCCGCCACTGCTCCAGCACACACGACGCCGGCCCGGCCGCCGGATCGGCCGGACGCATCCGGGACGCGTGCGCCAGCCGGTACAGCAGCACGAAATCGGCGAACAGCTCCCCGTCGAAGATCGCTTCCAGGTCGAACTCGATCGACGCCGAGCCGACCAGCGTCGTCGAATCCCGCAGCAGCCGCAGCTTCTGCCCGTTGGACAGCACCGCCCACAGGTGCCGGTCGCTGCGGTTCAGCAGCTGCTGCACCATCGAATGCGGGGCGGCGCCGGCCGCGCCGCGCACCCGCGCCGTCCGCCGGTCCAGGTCCACCCCCCAGCCGAGCAGATGCACCGGTACGGCGTCCCACCGGTGCGACACCGGGAACGTCAACTCGTCGACGGCGATCCCACCGGTCACCGGCGTCAACGGGTCGAAACCCAGCTCCCGCAGCAGCACCAGCAGCCAGCGTTCCCGGGTCAGCCGGGCCGGTGCGCCGTCGCCGGCCCGCTCCCGCTGCCGGCTGAAGTCCCGCCACACCTCCTGCAGGTAGGCGAACGACCGGTTGGCGTAGCGGCGCACCGACTCACCCGACTGCAGGCCGTACGCGGCCGGATCCATCCCCGGCAGCTCCCGGTCGCCGTGGCCGATGCGCTGCAGCAGACCACCGGGCAGCAGACCGCCGTCGACCCGTACCGCCGGATAGATGCCCGCGCCGCTCATCACTGCTGCCCTTCGGGGAGGTAGAGGTAGACGCCGAGCACGTCGGCCGGTTTCTGCGCGGTCACCGTGACCTGCCGGCGGACCCGCTGCCCGACCGCCTCCCGGACCCGCAGATGCGCGGCCCGCAGCCGGTCGGCGAGCTCGTCGGCGGTGGCCGACAGATGGTCGGTGACCGCGTCGAGCTGGCCGACGACCCGGGTCAGCAGCGGTGTCGCCGTGTCCGGCAGCACGTTGCCGGTCGGGGTCGCCGACAGCAGCGCCGCCGTCTCCTCCTCGGTCAGCCACTCGGCCGCCCGCGGGGCACCCCGGAACGCCAGCACCCGCGCCTCCTCGGCGACCATCGGACGCGGCTCACCGCCCGCCGCCGCGCCGGCCGGCAACGTCAGATGCAGCCGGAACCGCACCAGCAGCAGCGTCGTGCGTTTCGACACCGCAGCCGTACGCATCACCCCGGCCCGCCGCGCCGGCCGCTTCTCCGCCGACAGCTTGTCCGCCGGCAGCGACGGATTCAGCGCCGACTCCAGCACCTGCCGGGCCAGCGCCGACACGTACGGGTCGGTCCGGTCCAGATGCGCCGCGCCCGGCGGCGTCGGCAGCTCACGGCGCAGCTGCAACACCCCGGCCTTGCCCTGCCCCGCCTTCGTCGGCCGGGACGGGAAGGCGTCGGTGACCTGGCCGGGCAGCCCGGCCAGGTCGGCGTCGAACCCGTACGGCCGCTCGACCACATCGGCGCCGAACGCGGCCAGCGCGGTCGCCGCGAACTCGGCCACCTCGGCCGGAGTGCCCAGACTGGCCCGGATCTCGGCCAACTCGTCGGCCACCTCGGCCGGTTTGATCGCCCGCTGGGCGTACTTGGTGCGCGACTCCTTCTCCCGCTCGGCCGCCGAGTCCCACTGCCGGTGCAGCTCCTCACGCGGGCCGGCGGCCAGCGCGTCGATGGTCAACTGCTCCGGCTGCTCCGGCGCCACCAGCAGCTCGTGGGCGATCGTCTGCAACACGTCGTCGCTGGCGTCCGGCACCGGCACCGAAATGCCCAACGTTTCGCGGATCCGGTTGTGCTTGCGCAGCAGCACCTTCAACACGATCTCGTCGATCCGGTTGTCCGCGCCGTAGATCATCACCGCGCGTACCGTCGGGGCGACCTGGCCGAACCGGTCGACCCGGCCTTCCCGCTGCTCGTGCCGGGTCGGATTCCATGCCAGGTCGTAGTGCACCACCGCCTGGAACCGTTCCTGCAGGTTGACCCCCTCGGACAGGCAGTCGGTGGCGACCAGCACCGGGCGGCGGCTGGTGTCGGCGGTCAACTCGGCGATCCGGGCGGCCCGCTCCTCCGGTGGCAGCGCCCCGGTGACGCAGCCGACCGCGAAGTTACGGCCCAACGCCGCCTCCAGCCGCTGCGCGACATACTCGGCGGTGTCGATGTAGCGGCAGAACACCACCGGGTTGAAGCCGTCGCCGAGCAGCGTCTTGACCTCCTTGACCAGCAAGGTCAGTTTGGCGTCGCCGGCTCCGGCCAGCGCCTCGGCGCGCCGGGCGAACTCCCGCAGCCGGCGCTGCTCGGCGCTGCCGCCGCCACTTTCTGCTCCTGGGTCCGCGCCCGGGGTCGCGTCCGCCGACTCCTGGGTCTCGTCGTCGGGCAGGTCCAGCACCGCCGCCCGGCCCAGGTTGTCCGCGTCCTCGGCGCTGTCGGCGTCGGCGTTCGCCGCCCGGGTCCGCAGCGTCGCCGCCGCAGCGGCCGGCGACGACGCCAACGCCCGCAGCAGCGCCAACGCCGACCAGTAGCGCACCCGCTGGCGCACCTGCCCGCCGAGCGGATCCCGCACCACCTGCCGGGCGTACGCCACCACGTCGTCGAACAGGTCGCGGTACTCGCCGGACAGCCGGTAGGCGCGCTCGGCGGTGTGCCGGTCCTCCGGGAACGGGGTGTCCTCCAGGAAACCCCGGATGTCGGCGCGGCGACGCTGCACGAAATGCCGGGCCAGCCGCTCCCGACCCGTCACCTGGTGGAGATCCACCGTGGCCAGCTCCGGATCCAGCAGCCCCAGCAGGTTGCGGAACCCGGTGTCCTTGCCGCTGTGCGGCGTCGCCGTCACCAGGATCAACTGCCGGGCCGGGTCGGCGGCCAACCGGCGTACCAACTCGTAGCGCAACATCCGGAACTTGCCGGCCCGCCGGTCGTCGTCCGGCACACAGCCGTGCGCCTCGTCGACGATCACCAGGTTGGGGCAGCTGCGGACGAACTGCTCGCGCAGCTCCGCCCGCTTGATGAAATCGGTGGAAACCACCACGTGCCGGTAGCGGTCGAACACCGAATCGGTCGAGCCGACCAGCGACGCCTGCAACCGGCGTACGGTGCCCGGCAGCACCAGCTCGGCGGCGATGCCGAACTTGGCCGCCAACTCCCGCTGCCACTGCTCGGCCAACGCCGGGCTGCACAGCACCGCCAGCCCGTCCGCGTCACCCTGGGCCAGCAGCTCGGCCGCGATCAACCCACTTTCGACGGTCTTGCCGATGCCGACGTCATCGGCGATCAACATCCGCACCGGATCCTGACGCAACGCCATCAGCAGCGGCACCAGCTGGTACGGCCGGGGCTCCACCGCCACCGCGCCCAACGACCGGAACGGCCCGCCGGAGGAGCGGAACCCGATCCGCAGCGCCGTCCGCAGCAGGCCGGCCCGGCTGGCGTTGCCGGCATCGGTCGGATCCGGGTACGCGAACGTCGCCGACCGGACCTCCTCCACCTCCGGCAGCACCGCCGCGCGTTCGTCGTCCGCCCCGCCGAGCGGACGCAGCACCAGCACCTCCGGCTCCGACTCGGGCAGCACCACCCACTCCCGGCCCCGCGCCGTGACCAACGTCCCCGGCTCGAACCGCTGCGCCGCCACCGTCACGCACTGCCTCCCTGCCGCCGCCCGAACACACCGGGATACCGATCCACCACGCCCTGCCAGTCACCGGCGGTCACCCGGATCGGGGTCCAGCCGGCGTCGATCACACTCTCCTCGGCGTCCACGTCCCGCCCGGCACCCGGCTGCGCGCCCGGCTCGTCGACGAAAACCACCGCCCGCTGCTGCCGGTAGGTCAGATCCGGGCTGGCCCCGGCGACCGGTTCCGCCACCGGATCCGGCCCCCGGTACGACTCGCGCGCCAGCCAGGCCACGAACTCGGCAACCGACCCGCCGACGCTACCGGCACCAGCCGGCCCGTCGCTGCCCACTGGTGGGCAGTCGCCGCCCGGCGTCCGGCCGGTCGCCGGCTGGTCGGTCGCCGGCTGGTCGGTCGCCGGCTGGTCGGTCGCCGGTCGCTCAGCCGTCGCCGCCGCCGACGCGAACGACACCAACAGCTGCGCCACCAGGTGCCGGTTGATCCGCCGGTGAAACCCCTGATTCGAGTACGACAACAGACAGTCGTAGCAGCCCTGGACACAGTGGTCGGCCCCGGCGTCCGGCTGGTCCACATCGACACCGGCCGGGTCGAAGTGCGCGATCTCCAACGCCTTCGCCGCCACCCGCGCGACCGCGTACGGCTCCTCGACCAGCCGACGCAGCACCCCCGCCCCGCCCTCGGCGCTCTCGATGAACAACATCCGGCCACGGTCATCCGGATCCGGCAGCAGCTCACCGGTCAGCTCCGAATCCTCCAGCTGGAAATGCGCCTCGATGCCGCGTTCCACCGCGTACAGCAGGGTCACCGCCATGTCGTCGGACACCCGCTCGGCCAACCGCAGCACCAGAATGTTGCGCCGGTCCTGCACGTACGGAATTACCCGCTCCGGCGCGGCCACCTTGTCGATCCCCGTGATCGCCGCCTCATCCGAGGTCAGCTCCTCGTCGTCGGCCCGGTTCTTCTCCGTCGCCTTACGCTCGGACAGCCAGTCACCGGTCGCCGGATCCAGGAAGAAGCCCCGGACGCTGGCCTCCTTGCGGCGGCGCAACCCCAGATTGGCCCGCCGCACCGTCGCCGCGTCGCCGTAGACCAGCTCAGCCAGCGGGCTGCCGTCGGCGGTGGTCACCGTCGCCGTCAACCGGCCCGGCCGCCGACCGTGCTCATGGAAGCGGTACGACGTCTCGATCTCGAACAGCGACCGACGCCGCTCCTCCTCATCCGACGAGATCCGCTCCCGCCGCTGCGTACGGACCGTGTACAGGCGCAGCAGATTGGTGTCCGTCGCACCCAGCCCCTGCCCGCAGTTCACACACACGTCCCAGCCGACCTCGTCGTCGTGCAGATGCCCGCACTCGGCGCACCGCCGCGCCGACGAGGTCAACACCCCGTCGGCGTTCGACGCCACCTGATGCAGCTGCACGCCGCGCACCAGGTAGCGGGCGCCCTCGTGGTAGATCAACGCACCCGGGCCGAACTCGCTGATTCCGATGAACCGGGGTCGGTGGATGTAGTCGCCCTTGCGCCCACCGGCCAGCCCCGGCACGTACGCGGCCAGCGGCAGCCGGGGGAACGAATAGCCGGGCAGGAAGCCCTCCGACGCCAGGTAGCGGAACGTGTAGAAGTCGGTCTGCGGCTCGTCGGAGTCCTCGTTGGCCAACAGGTTCAGCTGCACCCGGGCGTCGTTGGCCCGCCGGCTCGCCTCCTCACGTGCCTTGCCGGTCACATTGGTGTCCACCGCCCGACGGTTCTGCACCTCGTACTCGCGCAGCGCCGCCTGGTAGAGCTGCCGCCAGCGGCCCAACGCCGCGTCGAACTCGTCGTACGCCTGCTCCACCGTGTCGGCGACCCAGCGGTCCCGCCACCAGGGTGCCCCGGCAAGCGCCCCGCCTGGGGTCCCACCGAACGCCCCGCCGACATCGCCGGCCAGGACCGCTTCCGCGCGGGCCAGCGTCCGCTTACGGGCATCGTCGTCGCGCAGCTTGCGGACGAACTCCGGCCGGATCCGCAGCGCCGGGGCCTCCCCACCGGTCTCCAACAGCCGCACCAGCGAACTGGGCAGCTCGGCACCGGTCTCGGCCAGCCAGATCGCCTGCACGTGTGACCGCACCAGATCCTCGTTGGCCAGATCGAGCCGGGGCGCCTGCACCGCACCGCCGACCATCAGCTGCGGGCGTCGAAAATAGAACTGGTCGTGCGCGTTGCCCGTCGAGCAGTAGGTGACCACCAGCGCCGGCTGCCCGGACCGGCCGGCCCGCCCGGCCCGCTGGGCGTAGTTGGCCGGCGTCGGCGGCACGTTACGCATCGCCACCGCGTTGAGGTCCTTGATGTCGACGCCCAGCTCCATCGTCGGCGAGCAGAACAGCAGCGGCAGCGCCGCTTCCTGGAACTGCTTCTCCCGCTTCTGCCGGTCCGCCGCCTCCACCTGGGCGGTGTGTTCCTTCGCCTGCAACCCGGCCAGCAGATGCGAAGTGTCCCGGTACAGGTCCCGGAAGAAGGTGTTGACCCGGGCACCGGCCTCACCGGAGAGCACCTTGCGGACCCGGTCCTCCGCGCCCACCGTGCCGTCCCCGGCCTGCCAGATCAGCGCGTCCGACTTCAGCCGGTAGCCGCTGACCAGGTCGTCGCCGTCCGGCGGCACCTCGATGACCAACGTGGCCTCGGCCAGCACCGCCAGCAGGTCGCGGATCATGTCCTGCGCGTCGGCGACCGTGCAGCCGTCCTTGCCGTACTGGCGGATCAGGTACTTGCCGAACGCGCCCCGGCCGGACAGGTGCAGGTGCAGCAGTTTGCGCCGCTCACCCTTGCCACTCGGCTTCGGGAAGGCGACCCCGGCGACGACCGCCCGCTCCCGTTCACCCAGCTTCCACGGCTCGGCCAGCTGCTGGCGGGACAGCTGGTCGATCTCGTTGAAGCCGCTCTCGGTCAGGCACCGTACGTCGATCGCCAGGTTGCGGCGCAGCTCGTCCAGCAGTGTCGAGGCCACGTCGTGGCGGCGTTCCGGTTTGTCGTCGCGCAGCAGATGGTGGCTGCGTGACCAGATCTCCTCGTCGACGGCGACCTCGTCGAGATAGCGGTAGCCGATCCGCAGCAGGCCGGTCTGCTCCAGATTCGGCATGGTGACCCGCCAGCCGCGTTCCAGATCGAGGTAGAGCCGGTAGTTGACCACCTCGCGCAGCGCCCGCCAGATCTCGTCCTTGCCGTACCGCACCTCCGGTGTCCGGGCGAACTGCCCCAGCTCCAGGCGCAGCGCCTCGGTGACCCGCTGCGCCACCCGTTCGTGGGTCAGCCCGTCCGGAGTTGCCGCCACCGCCCGGTAAAGCGCGCCGCGCAGCTGCACCACCTGGACGAAGTCGTTGAAGTGGCCGGCCTGCAGCGAGGCGTCCTGCCGGTTGTCGACGAAGGCGAGCAGCTTGCGGGCCTCCGCCGGCAACTGCGGGGCGGCCCGCAACGCGCGTACCACGCTCGCCCCGACCACCGACAACGCCGAACTGCGGCCCTCGACGGACAGCTTCGCCAGCTGGGCGAAATCCTTGCCGCGCTGGCGTTCGTAGGACACCTGGCAGCGCAGACAGAACCGGAACGGCGACGAGATCCAGGCCGCCGGCACCCCCTGCCCCGGTGCCTGCTCGGTGCCCATCGGGTCGAGATACACCAGCTCCGGCAGGTGGCGTTCCTTCGTCGGGGCCACGATGGTGCGGCCGTCGTCGGCCAACAGCGTCCACGAGTACGGCAGCCGGGCGTCGCTGAGCACCGTGTCGAGATCCGCCGGCCACGGCTGGTCGTCGCTGATGTAAAGGTAGCCGGCGTCACCGGTGGCCGACTCCACCTCGCTGCCCGCCTCGAAGCCGTGGTCGGCGCGCCGGACGATCAGATAGTCCTGGCCGCATTCGCGGCAGAAGGCCAACGGCACCAGCGCCTTCGCCTGGTCGACCGTGCTGGTCGGGGAGAGCGCCTGGTAGCGGCTGGTCACATGCCGCACCGACGGCGGCTCGATCGTGGTGTAGACGTTGTCGCCCTTGGACAGGAACTGGTGCAGCCGGAACGCGAAGAACGGCCGCCCGGTCCCCGGGTCGTCGAGCCCCGCACCGGCGGCCAGCACCGCCTCGATCGCGGTGGCGCACTCCCGGCCCGGCACCCCGGTCAGCCCGGCGAGCAGATCCGCGGCCTGCGGGACCGTCCGGGGCCGGCGCAGCCGCACCGGCCGGCCGGTTGCCGGGTCGGGCTCCACCCCGAACGCGCCCTCGACCCACGCCGCCAACGGATCGGTACGTAACCCGTCGACGTCCGGCCGTGGCGGCTCGACGGCGGCCCACCGCAGGACCCGGCCGCGAAGACCGGCGGGGTCCGCGCCGGCACCCGCCGGCACCCCGGTGGCCGGTGCGCCACCGGCCGGCGCTCCGGTGGCCCGCTCCAGCGTCTCGACGATCACGTGGCCGGGGTCGACGGTGGTGCCGAACAGTCGGCTCGCCACCTCGGCCACCTTGATCCGCTGGTCGGTGCCGGTGGTGTCGGAGGCCATCGTCGCCGAGGTGCCGACACACTGCACCTGCGGCGCGGCGAAGGCGTCCCGGGCCCGGCGGACCAGGAACGCCACGTCGGCGCCCTGCCGGCCGCGATAGGTGTGCAGCTCGTCGAGGACCAGGAACCACAGGCCACGGGCGGCCCGGGTCAGCGGCCCACGTTCGGCGTGCCGGGTCAGCACCAGTTCCAGCATCACGTAGTTGGTGAGCAGGATGTCCGGCGGGTCGGCGAGGATCCGCCGCCGCTCCTCGGTGTTCTCCTGCCCGGTGTAGCGGGCGAACCGCACCGGCGGGGCCCCGCCCGGCAGGCCCCAGCTGAGGAACTTCGTCAGCTCGTTGAGCTGGCTGTTGGCCAGCGCGTTCATTGGATAGACGATGATCGCCTTCACCCCGGGCCGGTAGGTGCCGTCGGCCTTGGCCCGCAGCACCCGGTCGACGATCGGCACGATGTACGACAGGCTCTTGCCGGAACCGGTGCCAGTGGTCAGCACGTAGCTGTGCCGGTCCCGGGCGATCTCGATCGCTTCCCGC
Source organism: Micromonospora sp. LOL_015 (assembly GCF_048060275.1). Taxonomy (NCBI): domain Bacteria; kingdom Bacillati; phylum Actinomycetota; class Actinomycetes; order Micromonosporales; family Micromonosporaceae; genus Micromonospora; species Micromonospora sp. LOL_015. The sequence goes on along the minus strand of NZ_JBHMIO010000002.1, from coordinate 194,125 downwards.
TGGTGCTGGTGCAGCCGCAGCGGCCGCGCCCCCGGGTCGTCCGGCTGGCGCTTGATCCGGAAGATCCGCTCGTTGTCGGGGTGCAGCAGGCCCTGCTGCACCAGCTCGTCGACCCTGCCGCCGGAGGCGAAGTTGGGATTGAGCGACAGGAACGGTGCCGGCCACTGGTAGCCCAGGGCGGTCAACTCCGCGAGGTGTTCGGCGATCTTCGGGTCGCGGGGGTCGACGAAACTGGACGTGAACTCCTTGTAGTCCTCGATGAGCTTGTCGCGTACATCGAAGACGTCCACCGCTGCTCCCCGGCCCGGCACCACTGACAGTCCGTCGATTCAATCACCGCCCGGGTACGCACGGTAAGTCCCGCCATCTGGTGCATTTCCGACCCGATCATCCGACTCGGCAACGCCACCCGGTTGATCCACTCCAGGTCACCGGTCCGCCGCAGGGCCAGTGTCACTTGTAAGTCGTATGATTTTCCTATGATTACCACAGTCAACCTGCCGGACGATCTGCACGCGCGGCTCAAGCAGATCGCTGAGACCGAGCACCGGTCGGCCAACGCCACCATCGTCGTCGCGATCGAGGAGTACGTCGCGAGGCACAGCAAGCGCTCCAAGGTGCGTGGGTTGGCCGCAGACGTGGCCGAGCGCCACCGCGAACTGCTCGACCGACTGGCCCAGTGACCGTCCACCTCGACGTCGAAGACCTGCTGGAGATCGGCTCGATCGTCTTCGGCACGCCAGTCAAGGTCCGCGACTACGGGCTGCTCGCCTCCGCCGCCGCCCGACCGACCACGATCGTCTTCGGGCAGGAGGCCTACCCCGACCTCGCAGGAAAGGCAGCCAGTCTGCTGCACTCGATCTGCGGCAACCACGCACTCGTCGACGGCAACAAACGCCTGGCGTGGGCCGCCGCGCTGGTCTTCATCAACCTCAACACCGGGACGCCGATCCCGGACGTCGACGTCGACCGCGCTGAGGAATTCATGCTCGCGGTCGCCGACGGCACCCTGCACGAGGTCGATGCGATCGCCGCAGAGCTGCAACGGCTCGGGCTCCTCGATGCACTCAACTCGTGATCGTGAGCGCCAGCAGGCCCTGGTCCAGCCCGATCAGTAGCGTGTCGTCGACGGTGCAGCAGGCCAGCGCTGGATGGAGCACGGGAATCGTGCGTACCGCGCGAGCGGTCGGTGGGTCCCAGACCCGGACGGTGCGGTCGTGGCTGGTCGAGGCGAGCAGGTCACGCCCACCCACCCGGACCAGGCTAAGCCCGGTCACCGGCCCAGTGTGCCCGGTCAGCCAGTGGATCGGCTGACCCAGCTCGGCGTCCCACAACCGGATCGTGTGGTCCGCGCTGGCCGATGCCAGCGCCGGACGGCCGGCGACCACGAGCCCGCAGAGTGCGTTCACCGCGTCCTGATGCCCCTGCTGCGACCAGAGCTGCGTGCCGTCGGTGTCCCAGAGCATGACGGTGCCGCTCTTGTCCGCGGAGGCGAGCAGCTCGCCGGCCGGCCCGGCGACCGTGGCCAGCGTCGTCACCCAGGCCAGGGTCACGTGCCCGAGTAACACCTGGCGCACGTCGCCCGAGTACGGACGCCACAGCCGGACAGTCTGGTCGTCACCGGCAGAGGCCACCAACAGCTCCGCGTCGTGCCGCACCGGGCAGACGGCGGCGACGCGCTCGTAGTGGCCGTTCATCTCCCCCTGCAGTGTCCCGTCCCGCGCGTCCCACAGCTTGACGGCTCGATCATCGCCAGCGGTCAGGATGCGCGGCTCCTCCTCGTCGGGTACGACACACAGCGCATTGACCGGGCCGTCCGACGCCCGGAACTCGCGCAGTTGGGCACCGGTGACCGCGTCCCAGATCCGTACCTGCCCGTCCAGTCCGGCGGATGCGACCAGCCGGCCCTCGGCGCCCGGCACCGGGCACACCGCGGTCACCGCCCCGATCCGGTCGTGCTCGGCGACCGCTCCCGGCGGTCCACCGCCCGGGTCCCACAGTCGCACGGTGCCGTCGTCGCCGGCGGTGGCGAGCATCCGGTTGTTCGCCGTCGGCAGCTCGCAGACCGCCCGGATCCAGCTGGCATGCCCGCGCAAGCTCGGTCGGGGGATCCAGGTCTGCTGCGGGGCGCCGGTCGGCACCTCCCACATCCGGATCAGTCCGTCCTCACCGGTCGAGACCAGCAGACAGCCGTCACTGGTATCGACTGTGCACAGATCGGTCAGCGGACCTCCGGTTCGCAGGACCTGGACGCACGCCCCGGCCACGGGATCCCAGATTCGCACCGTGCCGTCATAGCCCGCCGAGGCGAGCAGGGTACGGCCGGGGGTACGCACCGCGTACAAAGTGTTGACCCAGCCGAGGTGACCGGTGAGGACTCCGGTCGGCTCCCCACCGGTCGCTGGGTCCCACAGCCGCACCGTGCCGTCGTAGCCGGTGGAGGCGAGCAACTGTCGGTCCCCGACAGGAACGTGGGTCACCGCCGTCACCCAGCCGGTGTGCCCGCTCAGCACATGGCCCGGTCTGCCCGTGCCCGGATCCCACAACCGCACCGTCCGGTCGTCACCGGCGGAGGCGAGCAGGTCACCGTCGGGCATTGGGATCGCGCAGATGTTGCGTACCCAGTCGCCGTGGCCACGCAGCTCGTGCCGGCGGTGCCCGGAACGCGGGTCCCACAGGCCGATGGTGCCGTCGTGGCTGGCCGTGGCGAGCAGCACCTCACCGGTGGCGAGGCGCACCGCGCAGACACCGTGGATCGTGTCGTCGTGGCCGGTGAACGTCTGCTCGGCCTGGTTGGTCAGCGGATCCCAGAGTCGCACCGTGCCGTCGTCGCCGGCCGAGGCGAGCAGCCGACGCCCGTCGATGACGATCGCCGCGACGTCGTAGACGGCCTCGGAGTGTCCGTCAAGGATGCTGCGTTCCTGCCGAGGCGGGGTGTGCGCCCAGCCTGCCCGGTACGGGGCGGCCGCCGCCGTGATCCCGTTGTCCAGGCCGTCGAGCCGGTCGACGACGGAGAACAACGCCGCCCGCTCAGCCGGTGCGGCTGCCACCGCCAGCGGGGTCCGTTGCAGGAGCCGGGCACGGGTGACGGCGAGCGGCGCCTCGGCCGCGTCCGCCACCGTGAGCAACCGGTCCAGGTGGGCGTGCAGCAGATAGTCGTCGTCGGTGAGCAGCTCGTCGACTGCGCCGGCGCCGGCCGCGTGCTGCGGCAGCGACCGCAGCAGGTAGTCGAACGCTGTGGCCCATCCGGTAGCTCGCGCGATGGTGGTCCAGTTCGCCAGCAGCCGGGCGTGGTCGTCGCACCGCGAGGCCTGCGCGTCGCGATCGGCCAGCAGCGCGTCGTTGAGCGCCTGGTGGAACAGCCGGTACGCGGGCTGAGCGCCGCCGCCCGTTTCGACGAGGAAGTTCGCCGCCGAGGTACGCGCGAAGTCCGCGAGTTCCGGCTCGGTGACCGCTCCGCCGAGGGCTTCGATCGCGGACTGCCACAACGGCAGCGGCAGTCCCGGCGTCTCGGCGTACGCCAGGGCGGTCAACGCCAGCCGGGCCGATGTCCGACCGGCGGTCGGCAGCCCGGCCAGGTAGGTGTCCAGGGCGTGCGCCACGGTAGCGGTGAACGACACCTCGTCCGGGTCGATCGCGGTGTTGTCGCGCAGTGCGTGAGCGCGGGCGACCAGGCCAGCGACCAGGAAGTTTCCCTTGGCGAGCGCGGCGATGCGGCGGGCGAGCGGCGCGGCGACGGTCGGATCGGCGTACGGGTTGCCTGGTCGTTCGGCACCGATCAGTTGCAGCGTCGCCTGAGCGTAGTCGGCCAGGTCGGATTCGGCGAAGTACTCGGGCGCGTCCAGGTCGACGAGTTCCGCGTTACCGCCGAAGCGGCTGATCAGGTCACCGTGATCGTCAGAGCGCCGGGTGCCGATCACGATCCGCAGGCCCCGAGGGCCACAGTCACGGGCCAGGGGCATCAGGATGTCGTCGATCACCATGCGCGCCTGCGCCGGGTCGGTCGCCTCGTCGAGCGCATCTAGGATCAGGGTGAACCGGGTCCGCCGGTGGTTCAGCTGGTCACGCACGGCAGGCATCAGATCAGCCGGTACGCCGGGCAGCTCGACGGCGACGGCACGGGCGATCTCGGCGGCGACTTCGAGGGCGGTCTTGCCCTTGACATGAACCGCGCAGGAGACCGCACCGACCGGAGCTCGGACGGCCACGTCGGTGTCGGCCAGCTCCCCGCTGATCTGCTGGTCGGCGGTGGTGACGATCCGCCCGAGTACGGCTGACTTGCCGACCCCCGGCGACCCGGTGACGATCAGCGGCCGGCGGACCGGTTCGGCGCTGTCGATCCAGTCAACGATGCGGCGCAGGGCGGCGGCCCGGCCGCGGAACCGCGCGCCGCCCTCGGTGTCGACCGCGACCCCGCGTGCCCTGGGCAGCCAGTGTCGGCCAGCCTCGCCGTCGGTGGCCAGGGCCCATCCCCAGGCGGCGAGGGCGGCGTCGTCCGCGTCGGCGGCCCGCCAGGCGGACAGGGTCGCCAGCTTCATGTCCGGTAGTTGCTGGTCGGCGTAGTGCAGGGTCACGGCTTGGCCGCCGCCCTGAGCGTCAGCGGTGACAACGACGCCGACCACCGCCTGGTACTCGGATGACCAGACCGCACCGCCGCTGAACCCTTTGCTCAGCTGGGTGGCCGGCGAGGTGTGGATCATGACGCGGCCCCACCCACCGGGCTGGCCGACACTACCTTCGGCATGGCAGCCGCCGACCACGTGCGTCGGGAACCCGTACGTCCAGTAGGTACTTCCCGCCAGCGGCTTGGGGGGCAGACAACGAAGTCGGGCCGGGGTCACCGAGGCCGGCACCCGCTCCACGAGTTCAAGCATGACCAGGTCGACCTTGGCGCCCCGCATTCCGTCGTGCGGGCATCCGCCGATCCGGCGGCGGTCGAACCAGGTGACCTTCTCGGCCAGTGGAAATGAGATCCAGAGGTCGTCGTACAGCTGCCCGTCGTTGCCGAACGCGACATGGTGGCAGGTCAGCACCAGGTTGCTCTCCACAACGACGCCGGTACCGACGGGGGTGTCCTGGTGCTGCCCACGGTGCAGGGCGACCAGCCAGGAGCAGTCGTCGGGTCCTGCGGTCACCAGCCGCTCCGTCCCGGTCAGCGCCGCATCGTGGTGCCGGCGTCCGGCGGCCCACCCGGATACCAGCCGAGGGTGACTTCGAAGTTTCCTTCAGCCGCCGCCTTGGCGACCACCCAGTTGGTCGTGCCGGTCGCCTTGATGCCGAACTTCACCTCGACGGCGTCCGGGGAGACCGCCTTCACCTGGTCCAACAACACGCTGGCGGCGGCGATGGCAGGTGCGGCGGACTCCCGTACCCAGCCAACGACGTCGCCGACCCCGGCCGGCTGAAAACCAACCGGCGGATCAATCTCGACCATCGCTACCGTCTTGTCGTCGACCTGGTAGCGGACCACTTCGGACTGCACCGCACACCTCCGCTGCCCGCCAGAAACGGGCATAAGACCGCAGCCCGCGCTTTGCGGACCGCCACCCGGGTTGCACCGACCAGCCATGCTGCCTCTCACCGACGAGATTTGGCAACGGTTCTATTCATGATCACTTTCCGACCCCTGCGAACAGGTGTTTCAGGTGACCTCCTGCCCTGCGACATTGAAGATCAACTCATCGCGGAGTGTCAGCTATCTGCGCCGCACGGACGGACCTTGCGCCGATCCGGCGGTATCGGCAGAATCGGCCAGTGCCCAGCCGCCCCCCCCCGGCCCAGCACCCATCTTCCCGGCCACCCCGAGCTATTGATCATCGCCATGTCGATGCGACCGCTCACGCCCCTTGAGGAGCACCGCATGTCGGAGAAGGAACTCACCCTCGTCGAGCGGTGCGTACTCATCAACCTGATGGTCAAGGCCGCTCCACTGCAGCAGAGCTACCTGATCAACGTCGCGGGCGTCACCGGGTTCAAAGCGACCCATCGCCGCGCCCTGAAATCCCTCGGGCTGATCGAGGTGACGGAGAAGCCGATCACCCTGCACCTGACCGACAGCGGGTGGCGGGCGGCCAAGGCGGAGTTGAGCAAGGACGAGCCACCGAAGGGTGCCGGCACCGCCGGTGCGACGCTCTACACGGTGCTCGACTTCGTTCGTCGGCTGATCGACCACTCGGGCGTGCCAGCCGACGACCTGTTCCGGATGCAGTTCAAGCCCAACGAAATCGCTTCCACCACTGACCCGGCAGAGCCGGTCGCGACGCCGGCCAACGGCAGCGAAGCGAGCCAGGTCGACGCGGCCACGCGGATCCGGCGGGCGTACCACGAGCTGATCGACAAGCCCGGCGACTACGTCATGCTGGCCGCGCTGCGGGCCGCGCTCGCCGATCTGTCTCGCGACGATCTCGACGCCGCGCTGATCAAGCTCAACCAGGACCCCGACGTTGACCTGATCCCGGAATCCAACCAGAAGTCACTCACGCCACAAAACCGTGCAGCAGCAGTGAGCATCGGCAACCAGGACAAGCACCTCATTGCCATCTCGTCATGATGACGGAGCAGGAACGGCGCGCCCTCGCCGCGCTCCGGTTCAACTGGGCACCCACCCCGGACGACGTCTGGAAGCCAGCCCCGTTTCACGTCGACGGGCTGCACCACGAAATCGTCCAGCTGGTGATGGAGAGCTTTGCCGAAGCCCACCACACGATCGACTCCAGCCCGGTGGGACTGGCGATCCTCGGGCAACGCGGCACCGGTAAGACGCACCTGCTCGGCGAGGTGCGCCACCGCGTACAGGGAGCCGGAGGCTTCTTTTTCCTGGTAAGCCTGCTGGAGGCTAGCGCCTTCTGGCGCAGCGCGGCGCTGTCGATGATAGATGGTTTCGCTCGGCCGCTGCCCGACGGTACGACCCAGGTGCGCAGCTTCCTTCTCCGGCTGGCAGACAAGATCAAGGCGCCGAGAGCCGTCCGCCGGGCCATCACCGGCGATGGTGAACTCACCCGGCATGCCCTTGATGCCTTTGTTGATCAGATCCGTAAGACCGACCGCCACATCGGCACTGAATGCCAGGACACGGCACGGGCGCTGGTTCTGTTCGCCTCGGACATCGGCACCGCGCAGGATGTCGGCCATGACTTCCTCTGCTCGAACGACGAGGAGGAAGTCGGCGCTCGGACCGACTGGGGTATGCGACGCCACCGGCGGGCTCCCCAGGAAGTGGTTCGCGACACGTCCCGGCTGCTGGCGATGGTTGGCCCGACAGTCGTCGCAGTCGACCAGATAGACCTGCTTGTCGCGCAGTCAGTGAAGTCGACCAGCCTCGAGACCCGTGGTGAGGTCGACTGGCAGGCTTCGCTGCTCCTGGAGCAGGTGGCGACCGGGTTGATGTCGCTACGGGAAACAATGCGTCGCTCGCTGTCAATCGTCTCCTGCCTGCCGCACACCTGGCAGAACATCAAGGAACAGGCCACCGACACCGTGCAGGATCGGTTCCGCGAAGCGGTACGGCTCAAGAAGATTCCGTCGCCGGAGATCGGCCGAGAGCTGGTGGAGAAGCGGTTCGGCCTGGTCTTCGACGAGCTGGGCTTCACCCCGCCGTACCCGACGTGGCCGATTCACCCGTCCGCCTTCGCTGAGGTAATCCAGTTCACGCCGCGCGAACTGCTCCGTCGGATCGACACCCAGGTGCGCTCCTGCCTGGCCGACGGGCAGGTGCGCGAGCTCGCCCACCTGCTGCTCGCGCAGTCCGGAAACGACGGCCCGGCCACGAGGTCCGATGCCGTTTCCACACCCGATCGGTCCGACAAGTCCGAGGTGCAGGGCGCCGCGCAGCCGGTGCCGGCCGAGTCCGACCAGTTCGTCAAGATCGACATCAGCTACGCCGAGTTGATCGAGTCAGCCGAGACCGCAAGCGCGGTGCAGCCGTCCAGCGAGGACCTGAGCGTGCCGGCGCTGCTACAGGCCGGGTTGACCGCGTGGATCGCCGCCCAGGGCGGATCGGCCGCTGAGTTCAGCCTCGACCCGCTGCCGTTCAGCGGCAAGCCGGCTCTGCACGCCCGGTTACGGCGGATGCTCGACGAGGAGACCGAGGACGAAGAGCACTGGTCGTTCCGGGCCGTCTGCGCCCCGCACCACATTGCGGCGCTCAACCGGATCCGCAACGCCATGACCACCGCCGGGTTGACCGAGGGGGTCACCAAGCGGCGACTCTTCCTGCTCCGCAGCGCGGACTGGTCGGCCGGTGCACGTACCCGGGAACTGCTCGACGCGTTCACCAGAGCCGGCGGGCGGACGCTTCCCTTCCCCACCGCGGACATCAGGCGCCTTGCCGCCCTGGAACGGCTGATTCAGCAGTACGGGTTGGAACGGCTGCGGCCATGGTTCGCCACCCGGCAGCCGGCCTCCACCGTCGCCTTCCTACGCGACGCGCTCGATGGCGGTGCCGACGCCGGCAGGTACAGCCATGCTGACAGTCACGACACGACGGCACCAACCGAGCCCGATCCGGCCATGCAACCGGTCGGCCCGCCGGTGCGGGCGGTCGGCCGGGCCTCCGTATCGGTGCGGCCGGCGGCTAGCGGGAACTCGTCCGCTGGTCGAGGGGGGCCCGCCGAGAAGCTGGCGGTGCCGGCCGGGATCGACCCGCCCCAGTTGACGATCGGGTCCGTCGCCGGCCGGGCGGAACCGGTCCGGATGGGCTTGGAGTCACTGCGTCGGCACACGGTGATATTCGCTGGCTCGGGATCCGGCAAGACGGTGCTGATCCGCCGGCTTGTCGAGGAGTGCGCGCTGCGTGGCGTGTCCGCGATCGTGCTGGACCCGAACAACGACCTCGCCCGACTCGGCGATGCCTGGCCGGAGCCGCCGACCGGCTGGGGTCCGGAGGATCCTGATCGGGCTGCCGCTTACCTGGCCGGCACCGACGTGGCCGTCTGGACGCCTGGGCGTCGTGCTGGCCGCCCGCTGAGTTTTCAACCGTTGCCGAACTTCGGTGACGTGCTCGACGACCCCGACGGGTTCCGCGCCGCCGTCGACTCAGCCGTCGCCACGCTCGCGCCACATGCCCGGGTCGACGGCGGCACCGACAAGGCGAGGCTGGGGCGGGCCGTGCTGCGTGAGGCGCTGACCGGGTACGTCCAGAACGGTGGCAGCGACCTGCAGGCGTTCACCGAGCTGTTGAACGATCTACCGGACGGGGTCAGCCAGCTCGACAGCGCGCCGAAGCTGGCAGCAGGCATGGCGCAGCTACTGAAGGCAGCGTTGATCGAGGATCCGCTGCTCGGCGGTGACGGCACTCCCGTCGACCCGGGCACCTTACTCACGCCGCCGCCGGGGCGACACGCCCGCGTCTCGGTGATCAGCTTCGTCGGACTGCCACACGACCACCAGCGGCAGAGTTTTGTCAACCAGTTACAGCTCGCCCTGTTCACCTGGATCAAGCGAAATCCGGCCGGCGACCGGCCACTCGGCGGACTGTTCGTGATGGATGAGGCCCAGACCCTCGCACCATCCGGCTCGGTCACCGCCTGCACCCAGAGCACCCTCGCGTTGACGTCACAGGCCCGTAAGTACGGGCTCGGTCTGGTCTTCGCGACCCAGGCCCCGAAGGCGCTGCACAATCAGATCCCCGGCAACGCTGCCACCCAGTTCTTCGGCCTGTTGACCGCACCTGTGCAGATCGAGGCGGCCCGTGACGTCGCGCGGGCCAAGGGTACCGACATCCCTGACGTCGGCAAGATGGCTACCGGACAGTTCTACGCAGCGGTGGAGGGCGCGCGGTTCGTCAAGCTGCAGGCGCCGATGTGCCTGAGCCACCACCCGCACAGCCCGTTGACGACCGAGGAGGTCGTACAACGAGCCGCTGAGCACCGGTGACCGTACCGGTGACAACGACGTTGGTTCGCGGCGGAGGACAGGCCACGCCAATCAGCGGCTGCCAATCAGCGGATTGGCAGCCGCTGACGGACTGGCAGCGGGGGTAGCCCCGGCCGGATCGGCCGAGGCTACCTTTGGACGGGACGGATAAGGTGGACGGTTCGGATCAGGCCGGCGAAAGGCCTTCGGCGAAGTCGTACAGGCTCTTGATGTCGTTGTCGAAGTACGGGCCGTCGAACTGACCATTGCCCGGGTTGTCACCGTGGCTGACCACGCTGTTGATGTACCCGTAGCCGGTCGAGTCGTTGTATTCCTGCAGCCAGGGTCCGCCGCTGGAACCGTACGTCATGTTGCAGTACATCCGGATCTGCTGACCGCCGGGGTTCCACGTGGTGCCCTGGCAGTAGTACTGGCTCTCACCGCCGCCCAGGTTGGACGGGTATCCGAGAGCGGTGACATAGACGCTGTAGCTGTAGTTCCAGCGCAGTCCGTGGCCACCGACGGTGTCGACGACCTTGGCGCCGAAGATGCCACCGTTGTTCATGATGGCGATGCCCATGTCCTCGGCGAAGCTTCCGCTGGTGATCCACGCGGTACGGGTGTTCAGGCTGTTCGCCACGAAAGTGCCGTACGGCCGCACGCCGTTGCGGTAACGCGGGACGAACTGCCAGTTGCTGTACCACTGTCCGCCAGGGCCCTGGTGGACACAGTGCCCGGCGGTCATCACCAGCCGGCGCTTGCCGCTGGCGACGGTGCTGGCTGAGCAGGAGGCGGTGCCACCGGTGGGGGTGGTGAAGTAGACCTTGCCGACGGCCTGCGACTCGTTGAGCATCAGTCCGACGTCACCGCGGCTGCCGAGGCTCGGCGCGACCGGCGCCACCGCACCCGCCGGCCCGTCGGGCTTGGCGTCGACGATCGTCGATTCGACACCCTTCGCCGACCTCGCGAAGGTCAGGTCGACCGCCGATGCCATCCGCTCCTCGGTCCAGAAGTCGGTGACCTCCTTGGCGATCTTCGCGTTGGTGATCGCCCGGCCGTCGAGGGTGCGGGCGACGGTGCTCGTGTTGCCGTCCGACTTGAACGGCGACGACTCCGCCTGGGCCGCCGGCGCGCCGGTGACGACCAGCGCGAGTGCCAGGCCGGCCATCGCCGACCAGCGCAGTGTGGATTTCAAGAGACCCTCCCTTGTCTTGGTACCCATCTGGGCGCTAGCAGCGTATTGGCAAATTTCCATTGATCACAACGCAAGCAGAATGACTGATCACGGACACTCGCGGAACCCGCCGCCTGAGCTGGGTAGATGCAAACCAGAACCGCTGGATCCAAATTTCACCAAACGCTTCGACATCATGTGATCAGAGAGCGCCACAGAGAATCAGAGATTTCACGTCTCATTTATCCCATAGCATCGCGATATACATCCGAAATACAAGCCATATGAGTTTCCGGAGGCAGCGACGAACATTTGTGACAGGAATCCGACGACGTGTTTCAGAACTGACCGGTAGCAGTCAGAAAAGAGCCCTAGCTAGTTGATCTGATCGACCGGGCCGAGCACGACGGTGCCATCCGACTCGACCCGCCAGCCCGGGTTGCAGGCGACCTCCCAGACCGTGCCGTTCGGGTCGGCGAAGTGCCCGTGGTAGCCGCCGAAGTCGGCCCGCTGGCCCGGGTTGAGGACCGTCCCACCGGCCGCCCGCGCCTCCGCGAGCACCCGGTCGACGTCCTCCGGCGTCGGCACGTTGTGCGCCAGCGTGAACCCGCCCGGCCGGGTCACCACCGCCGCAGCCGGGTCGATGTCGCGGCCGAAGGCGTCCGCGTCGAACAGGCCGAGTATCAGGCCCGGCCCGATCTGAAAGAAGATGATCTCCCCGGGTACGTCGAGCGTCGGACGCCAGCCCAGCCCGTCTCGGTAGAAGTGCCGCGCGGCGGCCAGGTCGGCGGTGGCCACGGTGACGAAGTGAACCTGCTGCCGCACCTGCCGCCTCCCCCGCTTCGACGAACCGGTCCCCAGGCTGTCATGAACAGGACAGCCGCGCGAATCCTGCCAGCCCGGACGGCGCCGGGCGCGACGCAGCAGTCGCTGCTGCTTCTCGATCGCCTCGAAGCCCAGGCCGCGCTGGCCAGCCGCTCGGCGCGGCGGGCCAGCACCCGCAGGTCATGCTCGACGTCACAGGGCCACCGTCACCCAAGGCAGCACCGACCCGAGCACCAGCAGCAGTCCACCGCCGGCCGCCGATCCGGCGGTGAGCAGCCCACGCAGCGGTAGGCGTACCCGGTTGACGAACTTCAGTACGGCGCTCGTCATGACGGCAGCCGGATCAGCAGCGTCACCACCGACGGCAGGCAGCGGGCCGGGCCGGCACCCAGCCGGCGCGGGCCGCTGGACCGCTGTCCCTCCTCCAGCCGCCGTTCATGTTCATGCCGTTGGCACTCCGGTTCGCGCCGGTACGTCTCCTGCTCGGCGCCAGCCCGCTCACCCCACCGGGCACTGCTGGGCTCGGATTCACTCAACGACTGCAACGGCTTGTCCGGATCCATCGGCGTCACCCCCTACCGATCTGGTCACACCCGGGCATCGGCTCACGGTCGCAGTCACGGTCGGGCCCCCGGCTGGTCGCCCGCTGCCGGAGTATCAGGGTGACCAGGCAGACCAGCAGTCCGGCGGCCGGGCCGACCAGACCTGCGGCGGCGGCCCGTCCGTCCGGCTCCGGCGGCAGCGGACCGACGGCGAACCCGGCCACGCCGTCACCGGCGTACCGCTCGGCGTCGGCCAGCGTCACCCGGTACTCACCTGGGACGAGCGCCATCTCACCGACGCTCCAACCGAGCAACTGCGCCGACCCGGTCGTCACCCGGTGGTCGTAACCGAAGGCCGGCCCGACCAGCACCGGCTCGCCGTCGGCCGTCGTCACCTCTACATCGATCAGCCGGGGCGGGGCGGCGTCGATCAGCCGCTGGACCGCGTCGGGGCGGTCGGCCCCGGCGACGGTTCGGCGCAGCCCTGCCACGGACCCGACAATGGACCGGAGCCGGTCCACCCACCGGCAGGAGGAGAGTCGGGAAGATGGCGTTGCTAAACCTCACGCAACCGGCCGGCCGGCCGGCCGCGGTCACCGTCGGCGACCAGTCGATGTCCGGCGACGACCTACTCGAAGCCGCGACGGCCGTCGCCGGGCAGGTCGCCGACGCCGACACCGTCGCAGTCGACGCCACCGCCAGCCTCGACACGGTCGTCGCGCTCACCGGTTGCCTGCTGGCCGGCACCACGCTGGTCCCCGTACCGCCGGACGCCGGCCCGGTCGAACGCGGCCACATCCTGCGCGACTCCGGGGCCCAACTGCTGCTCGGCCCCGACCCGACGATGCCGGCCGGGGGTGGCTCCGACCGGGGCAGGCCCGGCCAGCGTCTGACCGTCGCTCCAGTCGATCAGCCGGGCCACTCGACCGGCCGGACACCCAACGGGCCCGGGCCGGACACTCCCGCGCTGATCCTCTACACCAGCGGCACCACCGGCGCACCGAAAGGTGTACCGGTCACCAGCGCCAACATCGCCGCCGACCTCGACGCCCTCGCCGAAGCCTGGGCGTGGACGCCGGACGACATCCTGGTCCACGGCCTGCCGCTGTTCCACGTACACGGTCTGGTGCTCGGCGTCATCGGCGCGTTACGCGTCGGCTGCCGGTTGGTGCACACCGGCCGGCCCACCCCTGAGGCGTACGCTGCCGCCGGTGGCACGCTCTACTTCGGCGTACCGACAATCTGGTCCCGGATCTGCGCCGACCGGCCCTCCGCACGGGCGTTACGCGCCGCCCGGCTCCTCGTCTCCGGTTCGGCGGCCCTGCCCGCCTCGGTCTTCCACACGCTCGCCGAGCTCACCGGACAGGCACCGGTCGAACGGTACGGAATGACCGAAACCTTGATCACGGTCAGCAGCCGCGCCGACGGCGAGCGGCGACCCGGCTGGGTCGGTACGCCGCTCGCCGGTGTACACACCCGGCTGGCCGGTGAGGGTGGCGAGCAGTTGCTGGCGGACGGCGAAACGATTGGCGAACTGCAGGTTCGCGGCCCGATGGTGTTCGACGGCTACCTCGGCGCCGCCGGGCGCGGCGACTTCACCCCGGACGGCTGGTTCCGCACCGGCGACGTCGCGGCGATCGACCGGGTCGGCTGGCACCGTATCGTCGGCCGTGCCTCGACCGATCTGATCAAGAGCGGTGGTTACCGGATCGGTGCCGGCGAGGTGGAGAACGTGCTGCTGACCCATCCGGCGGTACGCGAGGCGGCGGTCATCGGCGCACCCGACGCCGACCTCGGGCAACGGGTCGTCGCGTACGTGGTGGCCGAGGGCGTGTCCCCACAGTCACTGATCGACTTCGTGGCCACCGAACTCTCCGCCCACAAGCGGCCACGCGAAGTGCGCATCGTGGACGACCTGCCACGCAACGCGATGGGTAAGGTGCAGAAGAAGCTGCTGCACGACGACCGCCGGTAACATCCGGCCACTACCGACAGTAACTACACCGACATCAGCCGTTCGGGTGATGTCGAGCGTTCAGGGCCGGTGCCATAAGTTTTCTTTACTTGCGCCTCAAGAAATCATCATTTCTGGCGCTGAAGTTGATTCTTGATTGAACCGCTCCCTAACGTGTGCGTATGGCCTGGGACGACCAGTCGTCCGCTCCCGGTAAACCCCCGCCGGCACCGTCGTACCCGAGCCTAATACAGAAATCACAGCATGGTGAGCATTCGGAAGGTGTGCACATGGGACAACCGGCTCACAGACGCGCCGCCAGACCCGCGAAGGGCGGACGGGCGCGCCGCGCCGCCATCGCGGTCGCAACACTGTCCGCCTTCGGGGTCCTGATCGCTGTCAGTCAGATCTCCAGTGCTGGAACGGATCGCAAGGCTAGCGAGCAGGTCAACGGACTCGATGTGCTCGGTACCGGATGTGACGACAGCTCGTTGGAGCCGCACGACGGTTTCCAGGTGGGCAGCCGCTGCGTCTCGACAGCGTTCGGCGAGGTCGGTGCGGCAGAGCAGAACCCGACGCTGCTGATCACCGAGTCGCCGGAATCGGTCGGCGTCGGCGAACCGTTCCAACTACGGGTCAGCACCCGCAATCTGGTCCGGGACCGCTTCCTGCCGGCGGCTCAGGGCGGGTACTACGTGGAGTCCGCGCTGCTGACCGGTGACGGGCTGACCCGCGGCCATTTCCACACCGCCTGCCGAATGCTGACCAGTACCACCGAGGCACTCGACCCGGAGCCGGTGCCGGCCTTCTTCGTCGCGACCGAGGACGGTGGCGGCGGTGCCGAGCCGGATGTGGTCACCATCCAGGTGCCCGGGCTGCCCCAGGAGGGGATCGCCCAGTGCGCATCGTGGGCCGGTGACGGATCGCACCGGATCCCGATGATGCAGCGGGCCAACCAGACCCCGGCGATCGACGCCGTCCGTATCGAGGTCCGAGCCGGCGGAGCGGAGGAACCGCCCGCTGAGGAACCACCCGCTGAGGAACCACCCGCTGAGGAACCACCCGCTGAGGAACCACCGGCCGAGGAACCACCCGCCAACGAACCGCCCGCCGAGGAACCACCGGCCGAGGAGACACCGGCGCCGGCCAGCCCCGAGGCGGAGATCACCGACGATCCGGCACCGCCGACGCAGGACGCCGAGCCCACGCCGGAGCCGACCGAGCCCGCTGCCGAAGAGGAAAACGAAGCCGACCCGACCCCAGAGCCGACCGCACAGCCGAGCGCGGACCCGAGCCCGACTGCCGCCGCCGGCGGAATCAATGCGCCGGCCGTGGACAACCTCGCAAACGAAGCGGACGCTGACGAGTCAGCCAGTCCGCTGGCACTGACCGGTGCGAACACAATGAACTTCCTGGTCGTCGGCCTGGTGCTGATCGTCGGCGGAGTGATTCTCGTCCACCTGACCCAACGTCGCCGCTATCCGAACCGGGAGCGCTGACGGTCAACAAGCCCACACCGCACAGCTGTGCCCACCACGCTCGACCGCGCGGTGGGCACAGCTGTGCCGCCCCAGATCGTCGTCCGGCGCACGGCTCAGGCGCTGAGCTGGACCGTCAGCTGGTAGTCGTCGATCAACCCGGTCAGTACGCTCACGCCTGCCTGGTCGGCCACCTGCCAGACCACGGACACTACCTAGTTCCCCTGGCCTACCCGCCGGCAGGCCTGGGTGGCGTTGGACTGCCCGATGTCCGTAGTGAACACCAGACTGCCCGATCGTTGCGCAGCTGCGTGCGCGACTCGGCGCACAGCCCGCAGAACCCAAGCCGGCCGCGCTGGTGTTCGCCACGCGGGACGGCAGCCCACTCAGGCGGTCGAACCTTCGTCGACAGGTCTGGCGTCCAGCGCCGAATTGCTGGCCAAGTTCGCGACCGAGCGGGAAGCCGTCGACCAGGTCGCGCTCAAGGCCGCTGGCGGGCTCCGCTTCCACGACCTGCGGCACTCGTATGCCACGTGGCTCATCAGCGACGGGGTACCGGTCAACGCCCGTTCAGCGGGTGATGGGGCGCGAACGCGCGTCAACGACTCTCAACCTCTACGTGCACCCGTCTGCCGACCACGACGACGTACGGGACGTGTTCGGCGACTTCTGCTGACGATTCGCTGATTCTGGTTCATGGCCCGGCTGGTCAGCGTGACCAAGGTCAATGCCCTGGCACACTGACCAGCCAAAACGTGGGTGGAGCCAAGGGGACTCGAACCCCTAACCCCTGCCTTGCAAAGGCAGTGCTCTGCCAGTTGAGCTATGGCCCCGAGCGGTCCCGCGCCAACGGTGCCGACCGCCGTCGAATCAGCGAAGGTCAGGAGCGGTGGTCGCCTCGTGCCAGAGGGCACGCTCGTCGCTGGTCTCCTTGACCTTCTTGGCGATCAGCGCGGCTACGCCGATGACCCCGGCGATGATGAGGAGCTTCTTGACCATGGGGCGTGTCCCCTTACGCTCGACTGTCGTGGAGTGGGGCTAGCTGGAATCGAACCAGCGACCTCAGAGTTATCAGCTCTGCGCTCTAACCGACTGAGCTATAGCCCCGTACGCGACGAGCAAGGTTACCGCACCCGTGCCCTACACCCCAACTCGGGGCGAAAGCCACCGGCGTCCCGGCGAACGGAGCGCCGGACCATGGGGAGACTACCGGATCGCGGACGGCCGGGGCCAATGGGTATCGACCCGCCCGGCCGTCCTCCACTTCCCTGCGTGGGCCAGGTCAGTCCCGCTCGGCCAGGGTCAGTTCGATCCCGCCGACCAGGTCGGCGCAGACGTTGTAGATGAACGCGCCGAGCGTCGCCAGCGCGGTGTAGAGCACCACGTTGATCAGCCCGAACAGCGCCGCCGTCCCGATCACGCCCTGGGCGGTGATCCGCAGGCTCGGACCGTCCCCGGCTCCGGTGCCGATCAGGTCACCGAGGCTGGCGTTGACACTCTGGAACACGCCCATCGCGTCGAGCGCCAGGTAGAGCACCGAGGTCGCGACGATCACCACGATGAACAGCACCAGCGAGACCGCGAACGAGAACTTCATGACCGACCAGGGGTCGATCCGCTTCAGGTTCAGTCGAGCACGACGAGGCCCTCGCGAGGCAGCCGAGCTGACCCCGGCTCGCGCGGTCCGGGCACCGTCCGGGCCGACTCGCGCCGCGCCGGCGCCGGCACCACCGATCGTGCGTACGGTCGGCGAACCCAGCCCGGTCCGCGAGCCGGGGGTGGCCGTTCCCACCCGGGCCGTGCCGCCGATGGTGCCGAACTGCCCGGTGGGTCCGAGCCCACCGCCCGGTCGGGTGCCACTTGCCGCAGTGGCGCCGAGCGCTCCACCGGTGAATCCGCTGCCGGAGCTGGCCGGCGGAGCGGATGAAACAGGAGGTGCCGACGTCACAGGAGGTGCCGATCTTCCGGAAGAGGCGGAGCTGCCGCCGAGCTGAGTGGCGCTGTCGCCGGTGCCGCCGGCGCGGGTCGAACCGTCGACGGAGTCGCCGGTGTCACCGGCTGAGTCGTCGGCAGGTCTGTCGGGCGGGGGAGGCATCCCTGGCGCCCGGGTGAACTTGGGCGACGGCGAATCACCGGGCACGCTGGCCCGGCCGACAGCGGCGCGGCCGGTGGCCGTTGATGTGCCTCCGGCGGCGGATTCCTCGTCGACCGGAGCCGCCGAGGATCCTGTGCCCCCCGACTTCGCCTGGGTCTCCGTCATCAACTAGTCCTGTTCGTCAGGCTCGTCGGCATTGCGAGCAATGGCCACGATGGTCACGCCGTCTGGGAGGTCCATGAGCTTGACCCCCATTGTGTTCCGGTCCCGGGTACGTCGTACAGGCTTCACCGGGGTCCGGATCACGCCACCGTTGCTGGTGATCGCGAAGAGTTCGTCGCCCGGACTGATGACGACCGCGCCGACGAGACCACCGCGGCGCTCGGTGATCTTTGCAGTCAGCACGCCCTTACCTCCCCGGCCCTGCACCGGATACTCCTCGATCGGAGTACGTTTCGCGTACCCGCCGTTGGTGGCGACCAAAACATCCAGGTCCATCCCCTCCCGGACGACCGCCATGGCGAGCAGCTCGTCGGTGTCGGTGAACCGCATCCCGATCACCCCCGACGTGGCCCGGCCCATCGGGCGCAGCGCCTCGTCGGTCGCGGTGAACCGAATCGCCTGGGCGTTCTTGGAGACCAGCAGCAGGTCGTCGGCCCCGCCGGCGAGAGCCGCTCCGACCAGTTCGTCGGCGTCCCGCAGGTTGATGCCGATGATGCCACCGGACCGGTTCGAGTCGAACTCCTCCAGCCGGGTCTTCTTGACTAGGCCGTTGCGGGTCGCCAGCACCAGGTAGGGCGCCACCTGGTAGTTCGGGATCCGGATGACCTGGGCGATGTGTTCGTCCGGCTGGAAGGCCAGCAGGTTGGCCACGTGCTGCCCCCGGGCGGTACGCGACGCCTCCGGCAACTCGTACGCCTTCGCCCGGTAGACCCGGCCCTTGTTGGTGAAGAACAGCATCCAGTCATGGGTGGACGCAATGAAGAAGTGGCTGACGATGTCGTCCTGGCGCAGCGTCGCACCGCTGACGCCCTTGCCGCCCCGGCGCTGCGAGCGGTAGAGGTCGACCTTGGTCCGCTTGGCGTACCCGGTGCGGGTGATGGTGACCACCACGTCCTCACGGGCGATCAGGTCCTCCATCGAGACCTCGCCGTCGAACGGCACGATCTTCGTCCGCCGCTCGTCGCCCCACTTGGCGACGATTTCGCCGAGCTCCTCCGAGACGATCCGCCGCTGCCGCTCGGGCTTGGCCAGGATGTCCTTGAGGTCGGTGATCTCCAGCTCGATCCGGGCCAGCTCGTCGATGATCTTCTGCCGTTCGAGGGCCGCCAACCGGCGCAGCTGCATGTCCAGGATCGCGGTGGCCTGGATCTCGTCGACGTCGAGCAGCCGCATCAGGCCCTGCCGGGAGTCCTCGACCGTCGGCGACCGCCGGATCAGGGCAATTACCTCGTCGAGCATGTCCAGCGCCTTGACCAGACCGCGCAGGATGTGCGCCCGCTCCTCGGCCTTGCGCAGCCGGTACGCGGTGCGCCGCCGGATCACGTCGATCTGGTGCTCGACGTAGAACCGGATGAACTGCGCCAGGTTCAGCGTGCGTGGCACCCCGTCGACCAGGGCCAGCATGTTGGCGCCGAACGTCTCCTGCAGCTGGGTGTGCTTGTAGAGGTTGTTGAGCACCACCTTGGCGACGGCGTCGCGCTTGAGCACCAGCACCAGCCGCATGCCGGTACGCCCGGACGATTCGTCGCGGATGTCGGCGATCCCGCCGATCTTGCCTTCCTTGATCAGCTCGGCGACCCGCTCGGCAAGGTTGTCCGGGTTGACCTGGTACGGCAGCTCGGTGACGACCAGCGACGTCCGGCCCTTCTTGTCCTCCTCGACCTCGACCACGGCGCGCATCCGGATCGACCCGCGACCGGTGCGGTAGGCGTCCTGGATCGGGGTGGTGCCGACGATCAGACCGGCGGTCGGGAAATCCGGACCCTTGACGATCTCGATCAGTGCGTCGAGCGTGGTGGCCTCGTCGACCTCCGGATTTTCCAGGCACCACTGCACCGCCGCCGCGATCTCCCGCAGGTTGTGCGGCGGGATCTTGGTGGCCATGCCGACCGCGATGCCCTCGGAGCCGTTGATCAGCAGGTTGGGGATCCGGGCCGGCAGGATCACCGGTTCCTTGGCCCGCCCGTCGTAGTTGTCCTGGAAGTCGACGGTGTCCTCGTCGATGTCCCGCAGCATCTCCATCGCCAACGGGTCGAGCTTGCACTCTGTGTAGCGCATCGCGGCTGCCGGATCGTTGCCCGGGGAGCCGAAGTTGCCGTTGCCGTCGACCAGCGGGTACCGCAGCGACCAGGGCTGCGCCATCCGGACCAGCGCGTCGTAGATGGCCGAGTCGCCGTGCGGGTGGAACTGGCCCATCACGTCGCCGACGACCCGGGAGCACTTGACGTAGCCCCGGTCCGGCCGGTAGCCCGAGTCGAACATGGCGTAGAGGATCTTGCGGTGTACGGGCTTGAGCCCGTCCCGTACGTCCGGCAGCGCCCGCCCGACGATCACGCTCATCGCGTAGTCGAGGTACGAGCGCTGCATCTCGACTTCCAGCCCGACCGGCTCGATGCGGTCGTGGCGGGCGACCGCCGCCGCAGCGGCTGCCACGGGATCCGGCTCGCTGCCAAAGGACTCGGGAGTATCCGTCACAGTTAACCCTTATCAACCTTTAAACCGTCGTACCGTGCTGGACAACGGCTGTGGAAGCTGGCGAAGTTGCTGATGACGCGGCCGGGCCGGCACCGGTTCGGGGGTCGCCCGGCCGCGCGGGGCGCTAGATGTCCAGGAAGCGGACGTCCTTGGCGTTGCGCTGGATGAAGGAGCGCCTCGCCTCGACGTCCTCACCCATCAGAACGCTGAACAACTCGTCGGCGGTTGCGGCGTCGTCCAGAGTCACCTGACGCAGCGTACGCGTCGCCGGGTTCATCGTCGTCTCCCACAGCTCGGGGTAGTTCATCTCGCCCAGGCCCTTGAAGCGCTGGATGTCGTCCGGCTTGGCGTTCGGCTTCTTCTGCTGGCGCAGCACAATCAGTCCGTCGCGCTCCCGGTCGGAGTACGCGTACTGCGCGTCGTCGCCCTTCCGGTTCCACTTGATCTTGTACAGCGGCGGGGCGGCGAGGTAGACGTGGCCCAACTCGACCAGCGGACGCATGAACCGGAACAGCAGGGTCAGCAGCAGCGTCTGGATGTGCTGGCCGTCCACGTCCGCGTCGGCCATCAACACGATCTTGTGGTAGCGCAGCTTCTCGATGTCGAAGTCGTCGTGGATGCCGGTGCCCAGCGCGGTGATCAGCGCTTGGACCTCGTTGTTCTTCAGCACCCGGTCGATCCGGGCCTTCTCCACGTTGAGGATCTTGCCCCGGATCGGCAGGATCGCCTGGGTACGCGGATCCCGCCCCTGCTTGGCCGAGCCGCCGGCCGAGTCGCCCTCGACGATGAAGACCTCCGACTCGCGCGGATCGGTGGACTGGCAGTCGGCCAGCTTGCCCGGCATCGACCCGGACTCCAGCAACGACTTGCGCCGGGCCAGCTTGCGGGCCTGCTGAGCGGCGATCCGGGCGCGGGCCGCCTGGGTGGCCTTCGTGATGATCATTTTGCCTTCGGCCGGGTTACGGTCCAGCCAGTCGACGAGCCACTCGTTGCAGACCCGCTGCACGAAGCTCTTCACCGGGGTGTTGCCCAGCTTGGTCTTGGTCTGGCCCTCGAACTGCGGGTTGGCCAGCTTGACCGAGATGATCGCGGCAAGCCCTTCCCGGATGTCCTCGCCGGAGAGCTTCTCGTCACCCTTGAGCAGCTTCTTGTCCATGGCGTACTTGTTGACCACGCTGGTCAACGCGGATCGGAAGCCCTCCTCGTGGGTGCCGCCCTCGTGGGTGTTGATGGTGTTGGCGAAGGTGTAGACCGACTCACCGTATGATTCGTTCCACTGCATGGCGATTTCGACCGACATGCCCTCCTCCTCCGCGCCGAACTCGACCACGCTCTTATGGATCGGGTTCTTCGAGGCGTTGAGGTGGCGGACAAAGTCCGAAATGCCACCCTTGTAGCAGAAAGTCACCTCACGGTGCTTCCCGTCGTCATCAGCCACCCGCTCGTCCCGCAGCTGAATGGTCAGCCCACGATTGAGGAAGGCCATCTCCTGCAACCGGCGGTAGATCGTCTCGAACGCGTACTCGGTGGTTTCGAAGATCGACGGATCCGGCCAGAAGGCGACCGCGGACCCGGTCCGGTTCGTCGCCTCGCCCTTGTCCAGCGGCGTCGGTTTCGAGTTGGCGTACTGCTGCCGCCAGACGTGGCCGTCCTTGTGGATCTCGACCTCCATCTTCACGGACAGCGCGTTGACCACCGAGACACCGACCCCGTGCAGACCGCCGGAGACCGCGTACGCCTTACCGTCGAACTTGCCGCCGGCGTGCAGCACGGTCAGGGCGACCTCGACACCCGGCTTCTTCAGCTTGGGATGCAGGTCCACCGGGAAACCGCGGCCGTTGTCAGTGACCCGCACCCCGCCGTCGGCGAGCAGCACCACCTCGATGGTGTCGCAGTGCCCGGCCAGCGCCTCGTCGACCGCGTTGTCCACGACCTCCCAGACCAGGTGGTGCAGGCCGCGCTCACCGGTCGACCCGATGTACATGCCCGGTCGCTTGCGGACCGCCTCGAGACCCTCCAGCACGGTGATCGACTCGGCGCCGTACTCCTGGTTGTTCTGCGCTGACACCCTCAGCCACTTTCTCGCACCTCTGGGCCGCGACGGCACAGGGGCGCGGGGTTCGGCGAATCTTCCGACGGCGGACGGACGCGAACCGGCACCATGGCCGACAACCCGCATCTTCCGGGTGGATCGCCGACGGGTGGCGAAACGCGCCGTACGCCGCAGCAGACCCGCGGATCACGAACGGCTGGGCCCCGTACGGTCTGGCGATCACGGCTGCTGGTGGTCACCTCGTCGGTGATCCTGCCAGGCGGGCTCCGGATCGTCGCGCCGCGCGGGTCTCCCTCGTCTCTGTCTCCGATCCTACTGTGCCGAGCCGACATAACCGGGACGCGGCACCCCCGTAAAGCGGCTGAGAGGTTCGTAGCCGGCCGCACCCCACCCACCGCGACCACCCCCACACGCATCAGATCCGTCATTCGGACGGCCACGGGGCACCGCAACGTCGGTCCGGCGGCCCGCTGGGCCACCTGAAGGTGAAACGACTACCCGGATGCCGCTACAGTGCCGCTACCGCACAGGCTCGCACCGGACAGCAGCATCTCGGATGCGCACCCGGCCCGGGCCACCAGCTGGAGAAGGGTGACGCTTGCGATGGGGCTGGACAACGTCGCGGTGCAATGGCCACGGGTCGGCGAATTCTACGAACCGGTCGCACCGGCCGAGTTCGTCGACTTCGACAAACTGGCGGAGCAGGCCGACGTCGCGGCGCCGACCGCCGCGCTCGCCGGTTACATCGCGAAGACCGGCAGTGTCCGGGCCACCGCCTACACCGAGCTGGTGGACCTGCTGCTGGGGCTGACCGGAGTGCTGTACGCCACCGAGGCAGCCGCCGAGGACGAGGACCCGGTGATCGACCCGGACGGCTGTGCCTGGATCGCCGGCGGCCTGGAGCGGTTCGTCGACGGCCATGACCGGTACGGCGACACCGTCACCTTCGACACGGTCGGAGCGGTGCTGCGCGACGCCCTCGCCGGGGCCCGGCTCGCCGAACAGCAGCTGCGCTGGCTGGCCAGCCGGCTCGACGCGCTACGCGACGACGCCGGTGACGCGCCGCAGTGGAGCTTCCCCCGGTCGGAGCTGGCGGTGCTGTCCCGCTTCTACCGCCGCTGCGCCGACCGCGGCTTCGCCGTCTACGCCGACGCAGAAGCCTGATTTCGGGCGGCCGGCGTCTTCCGGGCGACCGGCGTCGGCCAGGGAGCGGACCGGCCGGATGGGATCAACCGTACGTGTCCCGCGGGCCACGACCGCGGACCCGCCGCGGACCCTTCGACCAGGACGGCGCGGCCGGGCCGTGGATGTGCAGTTTCGTCACCACGTTGTGCCCGACCTCAGCGGCGATCTGGCGCAGCAACGAGCGGGCGAGCAGACGTAGCTGGGTCGCCCACGCGGTCGACTCCGCCTCGACCGTCAACTCGCCGTTCTCCAACTTGACCGGGCGGCTGTGCTTGGCCACCTCCGGCCCGACCACCCGTTCCCAGGCACCGAAGACGGTCGCCTCGGCAGCCGGCCGTTGCCAGCCGCGCGCCTTGACCAGCCGGGCCAGCACGTCGCCGAACAGCTGGGGATCACGGGGGTCCGGCCCCGGACCCGAGTAGCCGCGCAGTCGTCGGCTGCCCGACCCGGCTCCCCCCGCGTCACTGCCGCCACCGGTCCGGCGGCGGGGCCGATTCGCCCCCCGACGGGCGCGGGCCGCGTCAAGCACCGCCCTGGCCAACTGCGGGCCGGTGGACGGCGGTGGCAGGATCGGTGGCTGGTTGGCAGCCTGCGCCGACTCACCGTGCTGCGGCTCATCCGACATGGCGTACCTCCCCGCGGCTGACCTCGAAGCGTGCCCCGCGCAACGCTACCGGGACGTCCTCGGCCACCGCGCAGGTCACCAGCAGTTGGCTGGCCCCGGCGACCAACTCGGCGAGCCGTTCCCGGCGGCCGCTGTCCAGTTCGGCGAACACGTCGTCGAGGACCAGGACCGGCTCGATGCCTTCCGCGCGGAGCAGGTCGTACGCGGCCAGCCGCAGCGCCAGCGCGCAGGACCAGGATTCGCCGTGGCTGGCGTACCCCTTCACCGGCAGGCTGCCGATCGTCAGATGCAGGTCGTCGCGGTGCGGACCGACCAGGGTGACGCCACGGTCGACCTCACTGCGGCGGGCCTCGCCCAGCGCGGCCAGCAGCGCTGACTCCAGCATGGACCGGTCCGCCGCCGGCGGCACCGTCCCGGCATCCGGCAGCTCGATCGACGGCCGGTAGCTGATGCCGGCCGCCGCGCTGGTGGCCGCCACCGCGTCGTACGCCTTGGCCACGTGCGGGGCAAGCGCGGTGACCAGCTCCAACCGGCCGGCAAGCAGCTCGGCTCCGTGCCGGGCCAGATGGGCGTCCCAGACACTTAGCGTGCTCAGGTCGCCGCCCCGGTCACCACCGGTCTTGCGGGCCAGGTACGCGCTGCGCAGCAGCGCGTTGCGCTGCTTGACCACCCGGTCGTAGTCGGCCCGCACGCCGGCGAACCGGGGCAGCCGGGTGACCAGCAGCTCGTCCAGGTAGCGGCGGCGTTCGGCCGGGTCGCCCCGGACGATCTCCAGATCCTCGGGGGCGAACAGCACCAGCCGCAGCGCACCGATCACCTCCCGTGCCCGGCGGGTCGGCGACCGGCCCAGCCTGGCCCGATTGGCCCGACCCGGCACGATCTCCAGTTCGACCAGCAGCTCCCGTTGGTCGTGCACGACCAGGCAGCGGATGATCGCCGAGTCGGCGCCGACCCGGACCAGCGGCGCGTCGGTGGCGACCCGGTGGCTACCCAGCGTCGCCAGGTAGCCGAGCGCCTCGACGAGGTTGGTCTTGCCGACCCCGTTCGGCCCGACCAGCACGCTGCCACCCGGTTCGAAGGTGAGCTCGACCCGCTGGTACGAGCGGAAGTCGATCAGTTCGAGACGGCGAACGTACACGGAGGTCAGGGGCTGGACTGCACGGCGTGCCCGCCGAACTGGTTGCGCAGGGCGGCGACCGCCTTCATCGCCGGAGAGTCGTCCTGCCGCGAGGTGAACCGGGCGAACAGCGACGCCGCGATCACGTTCAACGGCACCCCGAGCCGGATCGCCTCGTCGACCGTCCAGCGCCCTTCGCCGGTGTCCTCGGCGTACCCGCGCAGCGCCGCCAGTTGGGGGTCCTCGTCGAGCGCGGAGTCCAGCAGATCCAGCAGCCAGGACCGGACCACGGTGCCGTCCCGCCAGGACTTGATCACCCCGGGCACGTCGGTGATCAGCTCGCTCTGCAGCATCAGCTCGTAGCCCTCGGCGTAGGCGTGCATCAACGCGTACTCCACGCCGTTGTGGACCATCTTCGCGTAGTGTCCGGCACCGACCGGGCCGGCGTGCACGAAGCCGTGCTTCGCCGGCGGCTTGAGCGTCTCGAAGATCGGCATCATCCGCTGGACGTGCTCGGCGTCGCCGCCGACCATCAGCCCGTACCCAGCCTGCCGGCCCCACACCCCGCCGGACACCCCGACGTCGAGGTAGCCGACGCCGTGCTCGGCCAGCCGGGCCGCGCGCGGCCCGTCGTCGCTGAACCGCGAGTTGCCGCCGTCGATCACCAGATCGCCGGCGTCGAGCAGGCCGCACAGCTCGTCGACGACCGACGACGTCACCTGGGCCGGGACCATCATCCAGACGGCCCGCGGAGCGGCGAGCCGGTCGACCAGCTCGGCGAGGCTGGCGACGTCGCTGACCGCCGGGTCCCGGTCATAGCCGTACGCCTGGTGACCGGCGTCGCGTAGCCGGTCCCGCATGTTGCCGCCCATCCGGCCCAGGCCGATGATGCCCAACTGCACGGTGTGCCCCCTTCGTCGCTGCCCGATCGTCGCCCACCGGGTGTCCCGGTGTTACCGGGTTACCCGGATCGGCATGATCAAATAGCGGTAGCCGGGGATGATCTGATCGTCCTCACCGGCCGGCGAGATCACTGCGGGCTTGAACGCGTCGACGAAAGTGAACACCGCCGTGGCCGAGCCGAGGTTCTGCAGGCCGTCGATCAGGTACTGCGGATTGAACCCGATGGTCAGCGGCTCACCGGTGAACGCGGCCTCCATCGCCTCGCTGGCCCGCGCCTCCTCGGTGTTGCCGGCCTCCACGACGAGCCCGTCCGCGCTGAAACTGAGCAGCACCGGGGTGGTGCGCTCGGCGACCAGGGCGACCCGGCGTACCACCTCGACGAGAGTACTCACGCCCACCCGGGCCTCGGCGTTGTGGCTGCTCGGGAAGAGCGACCGGACCGGCGGGTAGTTGGCACCGTCCAGCAGCCGGCTGGTGGTCCGGCGGGTGCCGCCGGCAAACCCGATCATGCCTTCGCCGGCCCCGCCGTGTGCCAACGCGATGGTGACCTCGCCGCCGATCGGACCGAGCGTCTTGGCTGTGTCGGCGAGGGTACGGGCGGGCACCAGCGCGTTCAGGCTGATCTCCGGATCGTCCGGCTGCCAGTCGATCTCCCGGATGGCCAGCCGGTACCGATCGGTGGCGAGCATGGCGAGCCGGGTGCCCTCGAGTTCGACCCGGACCCCGGTCATCATCGGCAGCGTCTCGTCACGGCCGGCGGCCACCGCGACCTGGGCGACCGCGGCGGCGAACGTCGGGGCGTCGACCCGGCCGGCGCTGGCCGGCATTTCGGGCAGGGTCGGATAGTCCTCCACCGGCATGGTCGGCAGGGTGAACCGGGCGCTGCCGCAGACCAGCTCCAGATGCGCACCGACCGCCGCGATGTCGACCGGCTTGGCCGGCAGCGACTTGGTGATCTCGGCGAGCAGCCGACCGGAGACCAGGGCCGAGCCGTCCGCGTCGCCCTGCACGTCGACGGTCACCTGGCTGGAGACCTCGTAGTCGAATCCTGAGACCTGCAGGGAACCGTCGGTGACCCGGAGCATCGCGCCGGCCAGCACCGGCACCGACGGCCGGTTCGGCAGGCTCTTGGCCGTCCAGGCCACCGCGTCGGCGAGCGCATCGCGCTCCACCCGGAACTTCATCCCATGCCTCCGCACTTCATGCCGTGCCTCCGCGTCGACTCGATCGAACGATCTTTGGTGGTGCCGGACCGAGGCGGCCCCTGGGCGGCTCGACCGTCATCGGTCGACGGACCTCACCGAACGATAGGCCAGACCGCCGGGCCCGTGCGTCCGGCCCCGGACTTCTGCCGGTCGACCGGACCGGCAGGTGCAGCGGGTCGGCTGCATCCACACCTATCCCCAACGCCGGTGATTGGTTTTTGTTGTCTAGAAGATAGATCTCATCGTCTTCGTCGGGGCTGTGCACTCTGTGGATATCTCGCGTTTACGCAGGTCAGATGGGTTCGATGGCGGTGGATTACCTGTGGAGAGGGCTGGGTACAACCGGGGTCGTTATCCACAGGCTGCCCGGCCGTCCACAGCCGTGCCGAGTTATCCACCGGTTGTCCACCGGTTATCCCGAGGGTTCGTCCCCAGCTGTGGACAAGCTGCCGGCACCATGCCGGTCCGTCGTCCCCAGAACCTTCAACAGGATCCCCACAGGCACGGGTAGACCTGTGGACAGTTTGTGACTGTGAGTCATTGTCCACAGCGGTTTCCCCAGGAGTTGTCCACAGCCTGTGGACAACCGGTCGGCAGAATCCAGGCGCCATCCACCGCCGGGCGGCGGCGGCGGTGGAAAACCTGTGGATGAACCTGTGCGTGACTCGCCGGATCAACCGGTGGACGGCGCCGCCGGCAGGCGGCGGGGCATCAGGCGATCTGCTTGATCCGGTTGGTCAGCTCGGCGATCTGGTTGTAGAGGGACCGGCGTTCCGCCATCTGCTGTCGGATCTTGCGGTCGGCGTGCATCACTGTGGTGTGGTCCCGGCCACCGAACGCCTGTCCGATCCGGGGTAGCGACAGGTCGGTCAGCTCGCGACACAGGTACATGGCGACCTGGCGGGCGTTGACCAGCACCCGGGAGCGTGAGTTACCGCGCAGGTCCTCCAGGCTGACCCCGAAGTAGTCGGCGGTGGCCACCATGATCTGGTCGGCGGTGATCTCCGGGCCGGCGCCGTCCGGGATGAAGTCCCGCAGGACCTCCTCGGCCAGGCTCAGCTCGACCGGTGACCGGGTGAGACTGGCGAATGCGGTGACCCGGATCAACGCGCCCTCCAGCTCCCGGATCGAGTTGGCGATCCGGGACGCGATGAACTCCAGCACGTCCGGCGGCGCGTACAGCCGCTCCTGGGCCGCCTTCTTCTGCAGGATGGCGATCCGGGTCTCCAGGTCGGGCGGCTGGATGTCGGCGAGCAACCCCCACTCGAAGCGGGTCCGCAGCCGATCCTCGAGGGTGGCCAGCTGTTTGGGCGACCGGTCCGAGGTGATCACGATCTGCTTGTTCGCGTTGTGCAGCGTGTTGAAGGTGTGGAAAAACTCCTCCTGGGTCCGCTCCCGGTTCTCCAGGAACTGGATGTCGTCGATCAGGAGGATATCCACGTCACGGTAGCGGCGCTGGAAGGCGCTGGTCTTGTCATCACGCAGCGAGTTGATGAAGTCGTTGGTGAACTCTTCGGTCGACACGTACCGCACCGACCGGGCGTGTCCGAGGGTGGTGGCGTAGTGACCGATGGCATGCAGCAGGTGGGTCTTGCCCAACCCCGAGCTGCCGTAGATGAACAGCGGGTTGTACGCCTTCGCCGGTGACTCGGCCACCGCGACCGACGCGGCGTGCGCGAACCGGTTCGAGGAGCCGATGACGAACGTCTCGAACATGTACTTCGGGTTGAGCCGGTTCCCGCCGGTGTCCACCCCCGGTCCGGTCAGCCGGCGGTCGTCCCGGCCGGTGCCGCGGTGGTCCAGCCCACCCCGCCCCGGGCCGCTGTCGGGCGGGCTGGTCGGCAGGCTGTCGCCGACGCCGCCGTACCGTTGGTCCGGTGGGCGGTAGTCGGTCGGCGGCCGGGCCGGGCGTTGCTGCGTCGGCGGTTCGAGGTCGTGGTCGAGCCGTTGCGGACCTGGCGGTCCGGCGGCGTAGTCGTCACCGAAGAGCGCGCCCTGGTCGCCGGTCCGGGCCGCCGGCACCACCGGCAGCCGGCTGGTGGCGCCGTCCAGTGCCTCGGGTACGCCGACGCGGTGCTCCGGCGCACGGGGTCCGTCGGCTGTGTCCGGCCCGCCGCTGATCGGCTCCGGCGCCTCGGGTCCGGCGATGCCCTCGCGGTCCCAGCGGTGGTTGTCGGTGTCGCGGTGGTCCGGTCCGGGCGGGGGCGGGCCCAGCCGTGGGTCGGGCTCGTCCGGGTGGTGCAGCCGGGTCTCGACGGTCGCGGTGCCGTACACCGTGCCGACCGGTCGACCCTGACCGTCCTCCGGTGGACGGACGGTGACCGCCACCTGGATCGGTCGACCGAGCCGCCGCGACAGCGCCTCGGTGATCGCCGGGCGCAGTCGCGATTCGATGACGTCGCGGGTGAACGCGTCGGGTACGGACAACAGCGCGGTGTCCTCGACGATGGCGCGCAGCCGGGTGAGCCGCAGATAGGCCCGCTGCTGGGCGGAGACGATCTCGTCCGCCAGCTCGTCCGTGGTCGCCAACCAGACCGCGCCGAGGTCTATCGTCTCGGCCACCGTAGCGCCACCCCCATCGCATCCGAGTACCCGGCCGCCGGCACTGTCTCTGTGTCGGCCGCCGGTCGGGATCGGTCCCGCTCTCGAACAGGTACGACGAGCCATGCTGCGGGCCGCTGAACTGACCGTCATCCACAAGTTATCCACAACCTGTGTGTACTGCTGACTGCGGCTCCCCGTCGTCCGCCGAACCTGCCCCCTGCCGGCTCGGCGCCCGGTGTCGATCACCGTCGCGGGCGACCGGCCCGGCTGCCTGGTTCGTACCGATGAAGCGGTGCCAGGTGCTGTCTGATGCTTGACCGGCAATCGGGCACGCTAACAGCGTTGTCCACAACCGTTCAACCGGCGGTCGCCGGTCCCCGTTGTCGGTTTCGGTGAAAACCGTGCAGCGGCACAGGCCGCGTCGCTCCACGGTCCGATCACCGGCGGTGGCCGGCGGCGGGCCAGCCGTGGGCGCTGGTCCCCTCTGATAAGCTAGTCGGGTGCGTTGTGCCCTTACGGCGCACTGGCGCAGACCTGCACCGTCGGCCTGACCAACGGGCCGGATCAGATCTGCACCGCCGGTTCTGACCAACCGCCGGCCCGACCAACGGCCGGATCTGACCAACCGCCGGCCTGACCGACAGCCGGTCTGATCATCTGACTCCGGGCCGCCGGCCGGGAGCCACACCTGACGGAGAGTCTGACGTGAGCAAGCGCACCTTCCAGCCGAACAACCGCCGGCGTGCCAAGACCCACGGCTTCCGGCTGCGGATGCGTACGCGTGCCGGCCGTGCCATCCTCTCCACCCGCCGCGCCAAGGGCCGCGCCCGCCTGTCCGCCTGATGGTCTTCGCGGGCGTCGTGGAGATCTAACCGCCATGCTGGCCGCCGCTGAGCGCGTACGGAATCGTGCCGACTTCACCGAGGTCGTACGCAGGGGTCGGCGGGCCGGCCGTGGCTCACTCGTCGTACACCTGTTGCTGCCGTCTGCGGTGCCGGGCGACCAACCGGGGCCGACCGGTGGCTCCGGTGCCCGGGCCGGCTTCATCGTCTCCAAGGCGGTCGGCAACGCGGTGACCCGCAACCGGGTGCGTCGTCGGCTCCGACACCTTGTCCGGTCCCGGCTGGCAGCGTTACCGGGCGGTGCCCTGCTGGTCGTCCGAGCCCTCCCGCCGGCCGCCGCGGTCTCCTCAGCAGGGCTGGCCGTTGACCTTGACGCCGCGCTGTCCGCCGCGGTCCGCGCCGCCGACCGCCGTTCCCGCAGCACCTCCGGTGATCGCCCATCCGGCGTGCCGCGCACCGGACCCCGGACCCGGGCCAGCGCGGGGGACGCCCGATGACCGCCTCCGACGATCTACCTCGCCCCGCGACACCGGGTGGCCGCCTGCTGACAGGTGCGATCGTCGCGTACCGTCGTTGGATAAGCCCGGCTCTGCCGGCCCGCTGTCGGTTCTACCCGTCGTGCAGTGCGTACGCCCAGGAGGCGATCGCCCGGCGCGGAGCACTTCGGGGGGTGCTGTTGGCGGGTTGGCGCCTGCTGCGCTGTCATCCCTTCCACCCCGGTGGATATGACCCGGTACCGATGCCGGGCGGCCGCCGTGCCGATGCGACTGGAGCCCCGAATTGAGTCTCGACTGGATCTACTGGGCCATCTCGTGGATCCTCCTGTTCTGGCACTCGGCCTGGGACCGGATCGGTGTGCCGTCGACCGAGGTGCTCGGCACCAACTGGTCGTGGATCCTGGCCATCATCTTCCTGGTGGTCACGGTCCGGGTGATCCTGTTCCCGGTCTTCGTCAAGCAGATCAAGTCACAGCGGGCCATGCAGGCGCTGCAGCCGAAGGTCAAGGAGCTGCAGGAGAAGCACAAGGGTGACCGGGAGACGCTCCAGAAGGAAATGATGGAGCTGTACCGGAAGGAGAAGGCCAACCCGCTGATGGGCTGCCTTCCGATGTTCCTGCAGATCCCGGTCTTTCTCGGCCTGTTCCACATCCTGCGCCGGCTGAACCCGGAGCAGACCCGCAACGTCGACCTGTACGGCTGGACCGCGGACCAGTTCTACGAGGCATCCCGGGCCAGCCTGTTCACCGCGCCGATCGCCGGGCGGTTCGGCTCGACCGCCGACGAGCTGGCGGCGATGGGTGCCAGCGGCACCACGGTCAAGGTGATCGCCGGGATCCTGGTGATCGTCATGATCGTGACCACCTACCTGACCAGCCGACAGATGATCCTCAAGACCGGCTGGGCGGAGGACCCGCAGCAGAAGATGATCCAGCGGCTGATGCTCTACGGAATCCCGGCCTCGCTGCTCATCTCCGGCGCGATCTTCCCGATCGGCGTCATCATCTACTGGGTGGTGAACAACATGGTCACGCTTGGCCAGCAGCAGTGGGTACTGCGCAAGTTCCCGCCCCCGCCGATGCCGGCCGGCAAGGGGAAGCCGGCTGCGAAATCAACCTCGACCTCGACCTCGAAATCCGCCGGCCGGCCGGCGGCGAAGTCCGGTGCCGGCCAGTCACGCAAGCCCGGCACGACCGACGCCAAGCCCAAGCCGGCCGGTGTCTTCGCCCGGCGCGGCAACGGTGCCGAGGCCGCCGCCTCCGAGCCGGCCCCGGTCCGCGAGGGTCTCAAGCCCAAGCCTGGTGCCAAGCCGGTCAACCCGAAGAAGCGGCGGCCGGCGAAGCGTCCGGGTTGACCGGGCAGACGTGCCGGCGGCCGGCGACTGCTGGCGGGCTTCCCGGTGGCCGGCGGGGCGTCCCGCACAGCCGCAACGGCGGCAATGTAGACCTCCCGAGGGCACGGCGCCCGTCCGCCGGTCCTCGGTAACCAGCGGACCGACCGGTTCCGCCGAGCGAGTACGGAGATGACACCGTGACCGATACCAGCCTGCCCAGTGCCGACCCGTCTGTCGACGAGGAGGTTGTCCCGGCCCCGGCCGCCGACGGCGCTGACGACCGCCCCGGCGACGCCGACGACGCGGGCACCGACGAGGCTGACGAGGACGCGGCCGGCAAGGGCGCGTCAGCGCCCACTTCCGCCGCCACCGACAGCGACCTGTTCCAGCAGAGCGAAATTGCCGCCGACTACGTCGAGGGACTGCTGGACATCCTCGACTACGACGGCGACATCGACGAGCTGGTCTCCGCCGGACGCCCCGTGGTGGAGGTGGTCGGCGGGCAGCTCAGTGCCCTGGTCGGACAGCGGGGTGCGACCCTGGAGGCGCTCCAGGAGCTGACCAGGCTTGCGGTCTTCCGGCAGACCGGATCGCCCAGCCGGCTACTGCTGGACGTCGGTGGTTACCGGAACAACCGACGCAAGGAGCTGGCCGCGGTGGCGAAGAACGCGGTGGAGAAGGTCAAGGAGTACGGCGAGCCGGTGCGGCTGGAGCCGATGTCCGCCTTCGAGCGCAAGTGCGTGCACGACGTGGTGAATGCACTCGACGGCGTGCTGAGCGAGTCCGAGGGTGTCGAACCGACCCGGCGCATCGTCGTCCGTCCGGCCGACTGAGCACCATGACCGATTTGCCCGAGCAGACTGAGCGGGTGGCTACCGGCCCGGACGGGTTCCCGTCCGGGCCGGTTCCGTCTGGAGCGCCCGTTCCGTCAGGACCGGCCACGCTGGCGTCGCCCCCCGATTGTGCCCGCGAGATCTTCGGTGCCGAGCAGCTGCGGCTAGCGGTCCGGTACGCCGGCCTGCTGGCCTCGGAGGGACTGCTCCGTGGACTCATCGGGCCGCGCGAGGTACCCCGGCTCTGGGAGCGGCACCTGCTGAACTGCGCGGTCCTCGGCGAACTCGTCCCCGACGGGGCGACGGTGCTGGACGTCGGATCCGGAGCCGGTCTACCCGGGCTGGTCCTGGCCGTGGCGCGACCGGACCTCAACGTCATCCTGGTTGAGCCGTTGGCCCGGCGTACCGTTTTTCTCGTCGAGGCGGTGTCGGTCCTTGGCCTCACCGACCGGGTCCGCGTACTGCGTGGCCGGGCCGAGGAACTGCGCCGGGATTTCCCCGACGGTGCGGCACCGGTGGTCACCGCGCGGGCGGTGGCCCCACTCGACCGGCTGGCCGGCTGGTGTCTACCGCTGGTCGAGCCCGGTGGGCGGCTACTCGCCATGAAGGGCGATTCGGCCGGGGCGGAGATCACCGAGCACCGATCGGCGGTGGTTCGGTCGGGTGGCGGTGATCCGGTGCTGCGTCGCTGCGGCGAACGATGGCTCGACCCGCCGACCACCGTGGTGGAGATCGAACGGTCCGCTCCGGTGCCCGGGGCAGGTGGTCGACGCCGCTCGGGACGCGGCGACCGAGTACGGCCGCGTTCGTCGCGGCGGACCCGGGGCCGACCGCCGAACCCGCCCTGATCGCGGGGTGGAACGACGTGAAGGCTGCGACACGTCGGACAGTCGGCCGTGGCCACACCGGCCCTGTTCCCCGTAGGCTGACCGCGCGTCGATAGTCTGGACCGGGCGGCAACGCGAAGTTGCACGACTCCTGCCGCCCCGTGCCGGTCCGCACGCCACGCCCGAAGCGCGGTCGTGAGCGCTGGCGGTGCCGATCCATCCAACGCGGGCAGGGATGACACGGTGCATGACAACGGTAGTTTCGAGGATCCGCGGTTGACCGGCGAGCGCCACGGTGTCGGCGACCCCACGTTGGTTTCACGTGAAACGGCGTACCACCCGGGTTGGCCGGAGGGTGGGGCGGTGCCGGTCAGCGGGGCACCTCAGCCGCCCACGACGGCGCCGGTGCCCACCACGCCGGGCGTCCCGACCCGGGCCGGCGTGCCGCTCGTAGCGGACACGTCGGTCGGCGCCGCATCCCCGACGCCGGAGCAACCGGCGCCCAACCCGACCTCCCCGGCCGCCGACGAGCCGTACGTTTCACGTGAAACACCGAATCGGGAAGAGGATGATCCCCCCTTGGCTATGGAGGCTTTGCGCGCCGTGCAGATTCTGAACCCCAGCGGCGAGGTGACCATGCCCCGGCCGGACCGGACCCGGGTGATGTGCGTGGCCAACCAGAAGGGGGGCGTCGGTAAGACGACCACGACGGTGAATCTCGCGGTGGCCCTGGCACTGCACGGGAACCGGGTGATGGTTGTTGACCTCGACCCACAGGGCAACGCCTCGACCGGACTCAACGTCCCGCACCACGCGGGCGTACCGGACGTCTACGACTGCCTGATCGACAACGTGCCGCTGACCGAGGTGGCGCAGCCGGTCGAGGGGATACCCGACCTGTGGTGCGTCCCAGCGACGATAGATCTGGCCGGGGCCGAGATCGAGCTGGTCTCCGTGGTGGCCCGGGAGTCCCGGCTGTCCCGAGCCATCACGGCGTACCCGGTCGAGCTGGACTACGTGTTCATCGACTGCCCACCGTCGTTGGGTCTGCTGACGGTCAACGCGCTGGTCGCCGCGCAAGAGGTGCTGATCCCGATCCAGTGCGAGTACTACGCGCTGGAAGGACTCAACCAGTTGATCAACAACATCAACCTGGTCCGGCAGCATCTCAACCCGACGCTGGACGTCTCCACCATCCTGCTCACGATGTACGACCGGCGGACCCGGCTGGCCGACGCCGTCGAGCAGGACGTGCGCAACCACTTCGGGGACAAGGTGCTCCAGTCGGTCATCCCCCGCAACGTCCGAGTGTCGGAGGCGCCGAGCTACGGCCAGTCGGTGATGACCTACGATCCCGGATCGCGGGGTGCGACAAGCTACTTCGAAGCGGCCCAGGAGATCGCCGAGCGCGGTGTCGCTCGGCTCGGTCGCAATGTCTGACACGGTGGTTGGAGCGGGAGGCAGGG
The DNA here is from genome assembly GCF_048060275.1 of Micromonospora sp. LOL_015. NCBI lineage: Bacteria > Bacillati > Actinomycetota > Actinomycetes > Micromonosporales > Micromonosporaceae > Micromonospora > Micromonospora sp. LOL_015. The sequence goes on along the minus strand of NZ_JBHMIO010000002.1, from coordinate 158,078 downwards.
CATGAAGAACCGTCCGAAGGGCGGGCTCGGGCGCGGGCTCGGTGCCCTCATCCCCACCACCGCTCCGGTTCAGCCGGGTGTCGCACAGCCAGCCCCGGCTCCGGTGACTCCGTCCCCGGCCACTGCGGCCGTCTCCGGCAGCGGCGGGACCGCTGCTGCCGTCGCGACGGAACCGGCCGTCGCGACGCCCGTCGACCTGTCGCCGCCCGTCGACCTGTCGCCGGTGCCTGGTGCCCGGTTCGCCGAGCTGCCGGTCGCCGCGATCATCCCGAATCCGAAGCAGCCCCGCCAGGTCTTCGACGACGAGGCGCTCGAGGAGCTGAAGGTCTCGATCGAGCAGGTCGGGTTCCTGCAGCCGATCGTCGTACGACAGCTGGACGACGGTGAGCAGTACGAGCTGGTGATGGGGGAACGCCGCTGGCGTGCCGCGCAGGCGATCGGCCGGGAGTCCATCCCCGCGATCGTCCGGGACACCAGGGACGACGCGATGCTCCGGGACGCGCTGCTGGAGAACATCCACCGGGCCAACCTCAACCCGCTCGAGGAGGCGGCCGCGTACCAGCAGTTGCTCGACGAGTTCGGGGCGACCCACGAAGAACTCGCCAAGCGCATCGGCCGGAGCCGGCCGCAGATCTCCAACACGATCCGACTGTTGAATCTGCCGGCTCAGGTGCAGCGGAGGGTGGCCGCCGGCGTGCTGTCGGCCGGTCACGCCCGGGCGCTGCTGAGCCTCGACGATTCCGACGCCCAGGACGCCCTGGCGCTACGCATCGTCGCCGAAGGGCTCTCGGTCCGGGCCACCGAGGAACTGGTGGCGCTCGCCGGGACCGATGACTCGGCGAAGCGTACGGCCAGTCCGCAGCGTCGCCCGAAGGCCCACGCCCCGGCCCTCACCGATCTCGCCGATCGCCTGTCTGACCGATTCGACACCCGGGTCAAGGTCGACATCGGGCGGAGCAAGGGCAAGATCACGATTGAGTTCGCCACGGTCGACGACCTGGAGCGGATCGTCGGAATCATCGGAGTGGGCGACGGGGACGACACCTCAGGCGACGTCGACTGATTTGCCGGGCCGGTCCGTCGACCCGGCAGATGGCATGTCCTCGCAGGGGCTGGTGTTTCACGTGAAACACCAGCCCTTCTTCTGCGGTCCCGGCCCGCGCCGATTCAACGCCCCGGCCCCTGCCATTGCCGACCGGTCCACCCTTGCCGACCGGTCCACCCGGAGTCGGCACCCACGCACTCGCCAGTCGCCCGGTCGGAGGCGACCGCGCGGCTCGTTCCACGTGAAACGGTGGGCCGGCGGGGGCAGCTACCCGGCCCGGTAGCTGCCCGGTGGGGCCAGTGGGGCGCCCGGTAGCGATGTTTCACGTGGAACCGAACGACGGTCTCGCCCGGCCGCTCCGGAGGGCCGACCTACGGCTGTTCCGGGCGGCGCCAGACGGCTCGCCGAGCCCGGTTACCACTCGGTCGATGGATCGTTGAGAAGACCGGGCTACCGGAGGCACCAAGACGTATCCGCGGCCGACCGGGCGGCTCCCGGGTGTCCCCGGGATCGATCCGCTACGGGGCCGGGCGTTTTCCACAGGCGTTTTCCACAGGGTGCCTCGTTTCACGTGAAACAGCGGGTAGACCGGGCTGGCGCCCTGTGGATAACTCCTGTGGAGAACTGGGACGGCGAGCCCTGGCCGGCAGCCGACCAGGGACCGGTCGTCCCACCGGATGAGAGTCGCGGGCCGGCCGAAACGGGGAACGACAGGCGGCGCAGACTCGGTTAGGGTCAGCGTCGTGCCAGACACCCCTGCCTCGGTTCCCGACTTCGCGCGATGGCCATCCTTCCCCTTCGAGGGCGACCTGCGGGTCAAGCGACTCGATGACCCGGTTGACGTCGAACCGCCTCGCAAGGGTGAGGGCACGGCGGAATGCTCGTCCTGCTCCGCCCCGGACGACGCGTACATCTGGGTCAGCGAACGCTGGCGGGTCCGTGCGATGGACCGCCCGACCGGGCTACCGATGGTCCTCATCCTGGAGTCCCGGTCCCACTTCGACCTCGGCGATCTGCCGAACCTGCTCGCGGCCGAACTCGGCGTGATGACCGTCCGGCTCGAGCGGGCGATCCGGTCGCTCGACGGCGTGGCCCGGGTTCACGTGAACCGATGGGGGGACGGCTCGGCACACCTGCACCTGTGGTTCCTGGCTCGGCCGTACGGGCAGCTGCAGCTCCGTGGCACGTTCCTCTCCCTGTGGGACAGCATCCTGCCGCCGATCTCCGAGTCACGCTGGCGGGAGAACCTGGCGCTGGTCGCCGCGTGGCTGGCGGAGTTCGGCGGTCGTCAGCTCGCTGAGCCGCCGCGGATTCAGTGGCGGGCACCGTCGAACCTCACCGAACAGGCGAGCCATCCGGTCAGCGTCGACGACTTCGATGAGATCGACGGTGCAGGACCGGCCGTGGCCGAGCTCGTGGTGCCGATGGAGAGCATCGAACCAGCTGCTGATCTCGGCGAACTCGCCAGCGACGTCGCTACTACCCAGCAGGGTGAACCTCTTGCTGCCGACCCGGCCGACGTCGAGGATGCCGCTGCCCCCACCGACGACAGGGCCGCGGCAGGTGCCGGTACTGAGGCGGAGGAGGACGACGACCCGGACCCGGAGGGCGCTACGGACCAGGGCGGGCCCGAAGTCCCGGCTGCGGGCGATTCGGCGGGGTCGCCGACCGGCAGCGCCCGGTGATCAGTTTGCCGGGTCGTACGGTCGGGCCGCGGCCCGGACCACCAGCGTGGCGAGCAGCTCACCGAGGTCCAGCCCGCCAGCCTGGACCGCCAGCGGCAAGAGCGAGGTCTCGGTCATCCCGGGTGAGACGTTGACCTCCAGGACGTGCGGCCGGCCGTCGGCGTCGACGATCATGTCGACGCGGGAGAGATCCCGCAGCCCGAGTGCCCGGTGAGCGGCGACGGCGGTCGCCGCCACCTGCTCGGCAGCCGGCTCGTCCAGCCGGGCCGGCGCGTGCCACGTCGTCAGTCCGGCGGTGTAGCGGGCAGCGTAGTCGTAGACACCGTTGCGTGGCACGATCTCGACGGCCGGTAGCGCCTCCGGGCCGGCGCCCCGGTCGACGACCGATACGGCGACGTCCATCCCGGTGACGTACCGCTCCACCAACGCCGTCGAGTCGTACGCGAAGCAGCCAACCATCGCTGCGGAGAGTTCCGCCGCCTCGCGTACCACCGCCGCGCCCAGCCCGGAGCCACCCTGCGCCGGCTTGACCATCAGCGGCAGGCCGAGCCGTTCGACGATCCGCTCCAGCACGGCGACCGCACCCAGTTCGGAGAACCGGTCGTGGGGCAGCGCGACCCAGTCCGGGGTCGGGATGCCCGCCTCGCGCAGCACCGCCTTGGCCGACGGCTTGTCCCAGGCCAGGCGGGCGGCGCGGGCGTCGCAGCCGATGTACGGCACGCCGCAGAGATCCAGTACGCCGCGCAGCGAGCCGTCCTCACCGGTCGCCCCGTGCAGCGCGATGACCACCGCGTCCGGCGGGTCGGAGCGCAGCGCTGGAATCAGCGAGACGTCGGCGTCGCGCATCTCGGCCTCGACGCCGACCGAGCGGAGCGCGTCCAGCACCCGGCGACCGGACTTCAGCGAGACGTCGCGTTCGTACGACAACCCGCCGGCGAGAACGAGCACACGCGGATCCGGGGCGGCGGACGACGACGATGATTCGGTTGCGGTGGGGTCCAACGCTGGGCTCATGCCCGAATCATGCCAAGTCAGGCCCGGGCGCGTCCGCGCCGGGGCGCTGGCGTCGGCCAGATCCGCCGGAGACCGGTCCGAAGACCTCGCGCATCGCCGACTCCCGCTCCATCACGCCGGCCAGCCGCCGGACGCCTTCCCGGATCCGCTCCGGCGGGGGGTAGGAGAAGTTGAGCCGCATGTTGCCGGCCCCGGAGCCGTCAGCGTAGAAGCCGGTGCCGGGAACGTAGGCCACCCGGGCGGCGATGGCCCGGGGGACCATGGCTTTGGCGTCCAACCCGTCCGGCAGCGACGCCCAGACGAACAGGCCGCCGCTCGGTCGGGTCCAGGTCGTCCCGGCCGGCATCAGGTCGGTCAGCGCGGACAGCAGTGCGTCCCGCCGCTCCCGGTAGACCTCCCGGTACGTCTTGAGCTGCTCCCGCCACGGCATGGTGGCCAGGTAGGTGGCGACCGCGGCCTGGGCGTAGGCACTGGGGCAGAGGATCTGCGCCTCACTGGCGATGACCAGCTTCTCGCGTACCGCGTGCGGGGCGAGAATCCAACCGACCCGCAGCCCTGGCGCGAAGGTCTTGGAGAAGGTGCTCAGGTAGAAGACGCCGTGCCGGCGTCGGGCCCGCAGCGGCGCCGGCGCTTCGCCGTCGAAGCTCAGCTGGCCGTACGGGTCGTCCTCGACGACCAGCAGGCCGGCGCGTTCGCAGATGTCGAGTACCCGGTCGCGGCGCTCGTCGGTCAGCGTCACGCCAGCCGGGTTCTGAAACGTCGGGATGGTGTAGAGGAACTTCGCCCGTCGGCCGGACCGGGCCACTTCGGTGATCGCCTGCTCCAGCGCCTCGGGGATCAGCCCGTCGGCGTCCATCGGCACGTGCACCACCTGGGCCTGCGCCGCCTGGAACACGCCGAGGGCGCCGACGTAGGTGGGGCCCTCGGCGAGGACCACGTCGCCCGGGTCCAGGAAGAGCCGGGCGACCAGATCGAGGGCCTGCTGCCCGCCGACGGTCACCACCACGTCCTCGGGGGAGGCCCCGGACGAAACGTCGATCCCGGACAGCGACATCACTTCGCAGATCCGTTCCCGCAGGTCGAGGGTGCCCTGGCCGATGCCGTACTGCAGGGTCGAGGTGCCGGTCTCGGCGGCGAGGCGGCCGAGCATTTCGCCGACCGCGTCCAGCGGCAGCGCGGCGACGTACGGGGCTCCGCCGGCGAGCGACACCACCTCCGGCCGACTGGCGACGGCGAACAGCGCCCGGATCTCCGAGGCGGTCATCCCCCGGACCCGGCGGGCATAGCGGTCGGTGTAGTCGTCGAGCGTCGTGCCGGTCATGACCTCACCTCGAAACGCGTCGCACCGGTGGTGCCGGGTCGGGCCGCGACACGCACTGATCGTCTGATGGTAGTCCGGCGTGTCGCGGTCCGGCGTGGGCATTACCACACCGACCATATGTCGGACCAGCGAACCCGGATTGGCCTGCGAAGACAGCGACCGGACGCCCGACCTCTCCCCGGACGCGAGGTTGCGGCGTACGATCGCTCGTTGGGGACAGGAGACGGCGCGTGGTGAGGCTCGGCGGGTTTCAACGCTTGACCGGTTCGGTGGTGGGGGATCGCCAATGTCGCGACGTCTGGTCAGTCTGACGCTGGACACGCTGGAGGAGCTACCCAGATCCTGCCGGCGGTGTGTCTTCTGGGAGCTCGATCCGGTGGCGGCCGACCGCGCCCGGACCTCCGGCGACCCGGCGCTGGAGAAGGAGGCGTGGGTCTCCCAGACTCTCCTGGAGTGGGGTTCCTGCGGCAAGCTCGCCTACGTCGACGGCATGCCGGCCGGCTTCGTGATGTACGCGCCGCCGGCCTACCTGCCGAGGTCGATGGCGTTCCCGACGTCCCCGGTCTCCGCCGACGCGGTACTGCTGACCACGGCGCACGTGGTGCAGCCGTTCGCCGGCGGTGGCCTTGGGCGAATGCTGGTGCAGGGCGTGGCCCGGGATCTCACCAAACGGGGCATCAAGGCGATCGAGGCGTTCGGTGACGCCACCGCCGACCCGGCGGAGACGTCCGGTCGGGGCTGTCTCGCCCCAGCCGACTTCTACCTGTCGGTCGGCTTCAAGACGGTCCGACAGCACCCCCGGTTCCCCCGGCTACGGCTGGAGTTGCGGACCGCGTTGTCGTGGAAGTCGGACGTCGAGTACGCCCTGGAGAAGCTGCTCGGCTCGATGACTCCGGAGCACCTGCTGCGCCCGGCCACCCACGCGGCGACGAACTGACTGACGTGGTTCAGGCCTCCGCCGTCGCGTCGACCACCGCGCGCAGCGTGTGTACGTCGATCGACCCGGTCGGCACGTCCAGCTCCACCGGGTAGTACATCCGCTGCACCGCCGCTACCAGTGCCTCTGCCACTTGGTCGCGAAACCCGGGCCGGATCAGCCGGGCCCGGTCGGCCGAGCAGGTCAGATAACCCACGTCCACCCGTACCGCCGGCATCCGGGTCAGCCGTAGCAACTCCCAGCTCTTCGCGTGGACCCGGCAGTCGCGCAGGCCGGTACGTACCGCGATCTCCCGCTGTACCAGCCCGGCCAGCCGCTCGCCGACCGTCGACGTGACCCCGTTGCCGGTGCCGTAGTGGTAGGTGGCCACCCCGTCGGCGGCCGGGTTGGCATGCCCGTCGACGTGCAGGGAGATGAACAGGTCCGCGCCGACGTCGTTGGCCAACTGGGTCCGCGCCGGGTCGCTGAGCACCGAGGTGGTGGCCGGACCCCGGGTGAGATGCACCCGCATCCCGGCTGCCGCCAGCCGCCCCTCCAACCGGGCGGCGAGGTCGTACGCCAGCTCCGCCTCGGACCAGCGCCGGCCGCTGTCGATGACCACAACGCCGGGATCGGATCCCCCGTGACCAGGGTCGACGACGATCGTCTTGCCCACCAGGTTGGGGCCGGACTCGCGGAACGCGTCGGCTTCCCGCAGCCACTGTGGGCGTCCGCCGACCACCTTGCGGCCCAACCTGCGCATCGCGTGCATGGTGTACGGCCCGCAGCCGCCGTCGGCGGTCAGTCCCACCTCCCGCTGGAACTGGGTGACCGAGCGGGCGGTGCGCCCGCCGTACACGCCGTCGGCGCGGCCCACGTCGTAGCCCATCTCCAGCAGACGTTCCTGCAGCGCCCGGACGTCCTCGCCGACCAGCGGCTGCGATATCGAGTGGTAGAGCGCCCGGTCACCGAGCCGCCAGCGGGCGGCGTCCAGCGCCCGCCAGGTCTCCGCGCCTACCCGGCCGTCGATGCTCAGTCCACGGAGTTGCTGGAAGGCGCGTACGGCGTGCTCGGTGCGGGCGTCGAAGACGTCGGCCCCCGGGGTTGGCTCGAGCAGCTCCAGGTTGACCAGGATGGAGCGGATCTCGGCCACGGCGGGACCCTGATCGTCACGGCGGATCGGGCGCACGGGACGTGGACCTCCCCCCTGCAGGCGCGGACGATCCGGAGCGTAACCCGGCCGGCAGGTGCCCGTACCCGGGTTACGGCGAAGCGGACCGTACGGGGAGCGCCCGGTGTTCGGACGATCAGCCCGGGAACGAACCAACCAGCAGCCCTATAACGGCGTCGCCAGCAGCCCGAAAACGGACCAGCCGGCCCACCCGTCAGGTGGGCCGGCTGGTCCGCCGTGCCGCGCGGGGCAGCCCCACTGAAGTTCAGAAGGCCGACTCGATCAGCTTGACCAGGTCGCCCTTGGGCCGGGCGCCGGCCACCGACTGCACCGGCTCACCGGCCTTGAACACGGTGAGCGTGGGAACCGACATCACCCGGTACCGGCGGGCGATCTCCGGGTTCTCGTCGATGTTCAGTTTGACGATCGACACCTTGTCACCCATCTCGGTGGCGATCTCCTCGAGCAGCGGTGCGACCTTTCGGCACGGCTGGCACCACTCGGCCCAGAAGTCCACCAGCACCGGCTTGTCGGACATCAGTACGTCGGTGGCGAAGCTGGCCTCGGTGACCGCTCGGGTAGCTCCCACGGGAAAATCCTCCTCCTCGACCGCCGGCGCGCCGGCGGTCAGACCTCTTCGAGTGTGGCGAGGTAACGCTCGGCGTCGAGCGCCGCCGCGCAACCGCTGCCGGCAGCGGTGATCGCCTGCTGGTAGGTGTGGTCGACCAGGTCACCGGCGGCGAACACGCCCGGCACGCTGGTCCGGGTGCTTGGCGAGTCGACCAGCACGTAGCCGTTCTGGTCGAGCTCAACCTGGCCGCGGAACATTTCGCTCCGTGGGTCGTGACCGATCGCGACGAAGACCCCGGTGACGTCGAGTGTCCGGGACTCGCCGGTGTGCGTGTTGCGCAGCCGGATCCCGGAGACCTTACCGTCGGCACCGAGGATCTCCTCGACGACACTGTTCCACTCGACCCGGATCTTGTCGTTGCCGAGCGCGCGGGTCGCCATGATCTGGCTGGCCCGGAACTCGTCGCGGCGGTGCACGATGGTCACCGACTCGGCGAACCGGGTGAGGAAGGTGGCTTCCTCCATCGCCGAGTCGCCACCGCCGACCACCACGACGTGCTGCCCCCGGAAGAAGAAGCCGTCACAGGTTGCGCAGGAGGACACCCCGTGGCCGAGGAACTCCTGCTCACCGGGGACGTTCAGGGGACGCCACGCGGAGCCGGTGGCCAGGATGATCGCCTTGGCCCGGTAGCCGGTCTCGCCCACGTACACCGTGCTGGCCTCGGTGGCGCCCGGGGTGCCGGTGTCGGCCAACTCGACCCGCGTCACGTCGTCGGTGACGAACTCGGCACCGAAGCGCTCGGCCTGCTTGCGGATCGAGTCCATCAGCTCCGGACCCATGATGCCGTCCGGGAAGCCGGGGAAGTTCTCCACCTCGGTGGTGGTCATCAGTGCTCCGCCGGACTGCACCCCCTCGATGACGAGTGGGCGCAGGTTGGCGCGTGCGGCGTACACCGCAGCGGTGTAACCGGCCGGCCCCGAGCCGATGATGATCAGGTTGCGGACCTCGTCCACTGCCGACTCCCAAAGTCTGATTTCTGCGCAACGGCGACCGTTGACGACAACGCCTCGGAGCCGGGGAGTAATCCCGCTCCGGTGCCGCGTGTCCCACGTCACGCGGCCGGCAGGGTCACCCTACCTGTGCCGAGTACCTGGTGTCCGCGCCGGCCGCAGGCGTACCGCAGCCGGTGCCGCTCACCCAGATCCAGCTGGCACCGAAGCTGTCACTGAACGAGAGGACCAGCGCCGGTTCACCTTCGAAGGCCGCGAAGTCCACCAGGTCGACGCCGAGTACGCCGTTACCGTGCTCGGCGGTCACCGCGGCCACGCAGTCGGCCAGTGCGGCCGGGTCGGCGAGGCGGGCCAGTGCCGTCGAGGCGGGCGACTCCTGCAGTACGGTGTCCTCGCCGGCAGCCGGTTGCCCCCCGTCGACGCCGCCACGCCCGACGGCCTCGAACATCGGCACGATCGTCGCCCGCTGGTAGTCGGTGCCGCTGGCCAGCAGCCGAGGTGCGGAGGCCTCCATCATCGTGCCCGGCTGGTCCTCCTGTCGGGTCTCGGCGCTCTGGCTTTCAGCGCTGCCAGCATCGTCCGATGGGCTACCCGCCGTGGTGCTCGCGTCGTCGGCGGACCCGGCACCGAGCAGCTGGCCGACTCCGAGGCCGGCGAACGCCACGGCGGCCGCCGCGACGGTGATCGGAGCGGCGTACCGCTGCCAGCGGCGGCGACGGTCCCGCCGCACCCGGGCCGCCGCAAGCGGCACCGGCGCCGCGACGGTGGCCAGATCCGGGCTGATCGCCGGGTCCGAGGCCGGCGGCGGTAGCGGCTCGGCGGCCAGGGCGGCGTGCACCCGGTCGGCGACGTCGGGTGGGATCGGCTCGACGACGCTGCCCCACTCGGCGAGCATCGTCTGGACCAGCTGGGTGGCCTCGACCAGCTCGTCGTGGGCCGCCCGCCAGGACGGTCGTTCCACGATCAGCCGGGCCACGGCGACCTCGTCCGGGGTGCCGTCGAGCGCCCCACCGACATAGTCGGCGAGCAGCTCTCGATCGACCTCCTGGAACCGGTCGGCGGTCACCGTTCCTCCTTGCCACCGTCGCCACGTGCGGACCCTGATGGGACGTCGTCGAGCCGCTGCGGGTTCCGTGGGGTGAGCGACGACACCTGGGCGCGTGGTGGTGCCACCTGCGCGTTCGCCCGCTGTGGCCGCAGATGCCCGAGAAGCCCGGCCAGCCGGGCCCGTCCCCGGGCGCAGCGGCTCTTCACCGTGCCCTCGGCGACGCCGAGCATCACCGCCGCGTCGGCGACCGGGTATCCCTGCACATCGACCAGGATCAACGCGGCCCGCTGTTCCGCCGGCAGCTCGGCCAGTGCCTGGCGGACGACCAGGGCGGTGTCGTGATCGACCGGGGGTGCCACCGGCTCGGTGCCTCGTACACCGTCGCCGTCCCGGCCACCGTCGGGCAGCGGCACCGTGGGGTGGGACTTGCGGCGGCGTACCCGGTCCAGGCACGCGTTGACCACGATGCGGTGCAGCCAGGTGGTGACCGCAGCGTCGCCCCGGAACCGGGCGGCCGCGCGGTGTGCCGACAGCAGCGCGTCCTGCAGCGCGTCGGCGGCCTCCTCGCGGTCGCTGAGCGTCCGCAGGGCAACGGCCCAGAGCCGGTCCTGATGCCGCCGTACCAACTCACCGAACGCCTCCGGGTCGCCGTCGACGTGTGCCCGGAGCAGCTCCTCGTCGCCGAGGTCGACCCGGCCTCCGGTCATGGCCCCTCGACCGTGATCTCCTGAACGCCGATCTGGTACTTGTCGTTGCCGATCGGAGGCAACTTGGTGATCCACACCAGGAGGTACTGGTAGGTCTCGTCGGGAGAGAATCCGCTGAAGGTGAGGGTCGCTCCGTCGGCGTTCTCGAACCGGGCGCCGATCCGGTCGGTGAACGTCTCGAGGATCTCGTCGTCGCCTTCCCGGGTCGCTCCCGGGTCGTTCGGACCGGCCAGTAGCTCGGCGGTGGCACCGGACGCGGAGAGCTCGACCTTCACGCTGGTCACCGCCCGTGGCTCCTGCAGGTCGATCAGCACCCCCATGCCCCGCTTCAGGTTGCCGAAGTTGGGGTTGCGCTCGTAAGCGTCGGTCTCCCATCCGGTGTTGGTGTCGCCGTCAACGGCGGCCTCCGCCCCGTCGAGCTCGTCGCGGGCACCGTCGGCGTCGACGATGCGGACCTGGCCGCCGGAGAGGGCGATCGGCTGTGGCTGGGCCGGGGCACTGGTCTCGGTGGGACCCGGGGTCGAGGTTACCTGGGTCTCGGGCGGCGTGGACCGACCGCCCTCGCCGTCACGGTCGTTGCCGAGCGCGCTGATCCCGAAGTACAGCCCGGTCACCGCGATGACCAGCAGCCCGGCGACACCGGCGGCGATCTTGCGACGGGAAGCGAGTGGGGTGCCGGTCGGCTCGTCGTCGTCGGCCGCCGAGAACCGCAGCGGTCCGACGCTGCCGAGGTAGTGCTCTTCGGTGCCGGCGTCGAGCCGACCCAGCTCGGCGGCGAGCACCTCCGAGGAGGGCAGCGCGAGTCGCGGGTCGAGCAGGTCCATGGTCAGGTCGTCGAGGTACGCCGGAACACCGGAGCGCACCTGACGGGGGGCGGCGACCGCCCCGGTCGCATCCCGGACCGCGTCCGGCAGCGTCGTGCTGCCGGCCTCGTGCTGTGGCCAGTGGCCGGTCATCGCGAAGTAGAGCACACCGCCGATCGCCCGGATGTCGGTTTCGTAGGTGTCGGAACTGTCGGCCCGTGCGTCGGCCAGCACCACCCGGCCGTCGTGGCCGATCATCACCGTGCCGGGGTGGATGTTGCCGTGCACCATGCCGGTGGCGTGCACCGCAGCGATGGCGGAGGCGACCGAGTGAGCGATCATGGTGGCCCGGGCCGCGTCCAACGGACCGGCGGCGGCGATCACCTCGCGCAGCGAGTCGCCCTCCACCCACTCACGGACGACGTAGGCCCGCTGCCCCTCGTCGATGGCGTCGTAGACGCCGACCAGGTTGGAGTGGATGACCCGACTGGCCCGTACCGCGGCCTGCAGCATCTCCATGGCGGAATCGCCACCGGGGTAGCGCAGCACCACCGCGACCGGACGGCGCAGCACCACGTCGACCCCACGCCAGACCTGCCGGCCCGCACTGTCGTTGTTGACGTGCTGAGCCAGCTGGTATCGCTCGGCGAGGATCTCGCCGGCGGAGGGCGCATCGAAGGCCATCATCGGCGGACTGGCCTCGTCCGCCTCCTGGCCTTCGCCGACCTGGGTCACCCGTCCTCCCTGTGGATCGTCTCGGTCGAACCCTGGTGCTGGTCGTCCGGTGTTCTGCCGGTTGTCCGATTATCCTGCCGGTCGCGCTTGCCGTGCTGGTCGTCGTGCTGCCGGCACCGGCCGGCCCGCAGCGGTGGAACGTCACCGTTCACGACCCGGTGTCGCACATATCCGTCCAGAACGACTTTACCTGCGTTGCGGCACCACCAACATGTCAGCTTCCCGCAGCTCCCGCAATGCCGACCGGCGATCGACCTGCCGTCGGGCGGACCATCGGTCAATGCCGCCCCGCCCGTACGGCCAGCCGCACGCCCGTCCGGTGAGTAGCTACCGGGGGTGACACTGGCCCGGCCGCATAACCTCCATCGCAAATATACGTTGTACCGCCCGGGTGCCGCTCCCAGCCCGCCGCGACAGCCCGCCGCCACCGGACCACCGAGGCTCCGACACCGCCCGTAACGAGGATCCTGGTTTTGAGTTATCCACAGGCGCTGACCTGGTGTCGAGCGTGTCCAACCCGGTTATCCACAGGCCTGTCCACAGGCTGATCGCAGCCAAGCAACGTCCAGTGACACTGCGTCAACGTGCTTGACGCGCTCATCCAACCTGCCAACGGCAACACCTGGATCTCCCCACTACCTGACCCGCACCGACCAACCGATCGCCAGGCTCCTATCAGTTGCGTGTTGGCGAAGGCGCACCGTGCAAGATGCGGTTGATCATCCTGAAATGGCTAGTCAGCGGGTGAGCCGACGGCGGACCATTCCGAGCACCTCGGTGATCTCGGTGATCTTCAGTACCACGGCCAGCCCGAGGTACGACGTACCGATCACCGCGCCACCGATCGCCAGTTGGACTGCGGCGGCCGGCCAGCTCAAGTGAGCCGGGTCGCCGGGCAGCAGCTTGACCACCAGTAGCCCAACCACGGCGGCACCCAGCGCAGCGACCACCACTCGGCCCAGAGTGCCCATGATCTGACCCAGCCCGATCCGGCCGACCCGTGGGCGCAGCAGGACTACCGAGACCACCGCCGCCGCAACGTACGAGATCGCGTTGCCGAGCATCATGCCGGCCGCCGCGAAGGTAGCAGAGAAGGCCAGGTAGAGCCCGACCTGAACGAGTACCCGGAGGATCACCACTGGAATATTGATCAGAGCCGGTGTGCGGGTGTCCGGCAGCGCGTAGAAAGCGAAGGTGAACAGCTGGCTGATTGCGAACGGAACCAGGCCGACCGCGGCTACGAGCAGCACGGTCGACGTGGCCACTGCGTTGTCGCCGGTGAAGGCGCCGTATCGGAAAACCACGACCGAGATTGGCCCGGCCAGCACGGCATAGCAGACCGCGATTGGGGCGAGTACCGCGGTGACCGTCCGGGTACCCCGGGAGAGGTCGGCGGTGAAGTCCCGAAACCGGCCGTCTGCGGCTGCCGCGCTGATCCGTGGCATCAGCGCGGTGATGACTGAGACGGCGATGATGCCGTGCGCCATCATCAGCAGGAGGAATACGTTGTTGTAGATCAGCAGGCCGGCGCTGTCCTCGCCCGCCGCCCGGGTCAGCAAATTGACTACCACGAACAGCCCGAGCTGGTTGACCGCAACGTAGCAGAACATCCAGCCACCGAGTTTAGCCAGCTCGCGTAGACCCAGCTTGCGGAAGTCGAAGCGCAGCTTCCACCGGAAACCGACCTTGCGAAGCGCCGGCAGCAGGCCGGCTGCCTGGACTGCTACACCAAGCAGAGCACCGCCACCGACCAGCAGGATTCGACCCGCGTCCATCTGGTCCGGCCGCAGCGCCCGGGCTCCGTAGACCAGGATGTAGAGGCCGAACGCACCGATGACCACCAGGTTGTTGAGGATTGGCGCCCACATCGGCGCGGCGAAGTGACCCCGGGTGTTCAGGACTGCGGCAATCAGCGCACTCAGGCCGGTGAAGAACAACATCGGCAGCATCAGGTACGACAGCTTGGTGACCAAGTCGGTGTAGTCCGCGTCCTTGCCGCTGGCGTAGAGCGCGGTCAGCACCGGTGCGGAGGCCATCGCGATCAGCGCGGCGGTGGCCAGGGCGATCACCGCCAAGGTCAGCAGGCGCTGGGCGTACGCCTCGCCCCGGTCCGGGTCGTTCTTGCGTCGCCGGACTAGTACCGGAATCAGAACGCTGGTGAGGACACCGCCGAGCAGGAACTCGTAGACCTGATTCGGCAGAAACTGCGCGGTGGTGAAGACGTTGCCGACTAGGTTACCCAGCGCCGCGCCGACCATTAGATTACGGACGAATCCCGTACCCCGGCTGACTAGGCTGCCGATCGCCATCACCGCGCTGTTCGCTGCGGCGCTGGTCTCGGCGACCACCTCCTGTGGGGGTGCGGTGGCTTCAACGGCCGGCTGGTTCAGAGGCTCTGCCGAGATGACGGTAGCCCCGTCCTCCGGCACCTGTCCGCCGCCGTGCGCGTTGGCGCTGCGGTAGAGTCCACCGGCCATCTTCCTGCCTCCAAGGGTGGGCCGGACATTCTTTCCAGCCAAAACGTTCACAAGGGGTGGGATAGGCGCGTACTCCCCGCCGAGCTTGCTGAACGCTTCGATCGTGCTTCAGCACTGGGCCAGCCGAAGATACTCTGGGCGACGGTAGCCTCGGCCGCCCCGACCGGGGTCGGCGTTCGTGCTCCGGTACAACCCGCCACTCATCGGACCTCCCACCCCGCCGGTACGCCGGAACCGCCGCGCCGGACGCAGGACCGAGCCTATCGGCCGTCGTCGTCGGCCGGGACGATGCCCGACAGTGCGTCGACCACCCAGGCGGCCTCGGCCGGCACCACCGGCTCGGTCAGCGCGTCCAGCACGGTCGGATGGTCGCAGCCGGCGTCGGCCAGCGTCCGACCGAGCACCGGCACCACCGCCAGGTCACCGGTGTCGCGGGCCCGCCGGGCCAGTTCGGCGACGGCCGGGGTACGCCACGGAGTGTCGAGCACCCGGCGGTGCCGGGCCGCCGCTCGGCGTACCAATTCGGTGACCTCGTCGAACGGAAAGGACTCCGCACCGAGGACGCGGGCCGGTGCGCCGGGGCCGTCCGGCTGCCCGGCGGCCACCCAGCCCCAGCCGGCGGCGTACCGCCAGTGCGTCCGGGCGCCGTGGTCGAGATGGTCGCGCACCTGCCGGGCCACCGACTCGTCGTCGAGAATCCGGGGGTCGACCGTGGCCGGTGCCGGCCACCAGGACGGGTCGGCGAACAGCTCCAGTGGCGGCTGCACCGGGCCGGTCCTCGCATCGGTGCCGTCCGGGTCGCCCGCCGGACCGTCGCCATTGATCGCTGAGCCATCAGGTGCCGCCGGGTCTTCGGTTCCCGACGGCCCGGCGCGGCGTAGCGCGCGCAGCGCGGTGGCCAGCATGGTGGCTGCCCGGTCCTCCTCCAGCGGGTCACCGGCCGGTGGTGCGTACCGGTGCAGCAGCGCCACCAGCAGACCGGGATGTGGCCACGCCGGATCGTCCAGGGCGAGCAACCGGCCGATCAGGTCCAGTTCCGCCCAGCGCAGCACCGCCGCGTACGGCCGGCCCGGGTCCAGCCGGGCCAGCGGCAGCGGCTCGGTCGCTCCCGGCTGACGCAGGCTGAGCAGGCATTCGCCGTACCCGAGGTCGATCTCCAGCACCAGGCCGTAGCCGTCGGCGACCGGCAGCACCACCCGGGTCTGCGCGTGATGGGCCGGTACGGGTCCGTCCACTGGCGGCAGGTACGCCGCCCAGAAGGTCGGATCGGTGGTCAGGCTGGCCAACGGTTCGGGAATCGGCACGGTGACTCATCCTGCCCGGCGGGGGCGGCGGCGGCCACAGCGGCTACTCTGGCGATCCCATGTCCGAAACCTCCGCGCCTCGCGCCACCGATGCTCGCGCCACGGACGCTCGTGCCGCCGCCGGGTCCGACCGCACTGCGGCGACCCCGGGTGACCTGACCGCCGTGCAACGCAACGCCGTCGCCGAACTGCTCCGGGTCTCCCCGGTCGCCGACGAGCTCGGCAACCGGTTCGCCGCCGCCGGCCACGAGCTGCACCTGGTCGGCGGCTCGGTCCGCGACGCGCTGCTCGGCCGACTCGGCAGCGACCTGGACTTCTGCACCGACGCGCACCCGGACCAGACCCTGGCGGTGGTCAAGGGCTGGGCGGAGGCGATCTGGGAGACCGGCCGCGAATTCGGCACCATCGGCGCCCGTCGGGGTGGGATGACCCTGGAGATCACCACCTACCGGGCGGAAGCCTACGACGGGGTGACCCGTAACCCGGTGGTCGCCTACGGCACCAGTCTCGCCGACGACCTGCGGCGGCGCGACTTCACCATCAACGCGATGGCGGTCAGCCTGCCCGAGCACCGGTTCACCGACCCGTACGGCGGGGTCAGCGATCTGGCCGCGAAGATCATCCGTACCCCGGGGACGCCGCAGGACTCGTTCGGCGACGACCCGCTGCGGATGCTGCGGGCCGCCCGGTTCGCCGCGCAGCTGCGGTTCGCCGTGCATCCGGACGTCCGCGCGGCGATGGCCGCGATGGCGGCCGACCTGGACCGGATCACCGCCGAACGGATCCGGGACGAGTTCAGCAAGCTGCTGTGCGGTACCGACCCGGTCGCCGGGTTGCGGCTGCTGGTCGACTCCGGGCTGGCCGACCGGTTCCTGCCCGAGCTGTCCGGGCTGCGGCTGGAGATCGACGAGCACGCCCAGCACAAGGACGTGTACGAACACACGCTGACCGTGGTGAGCAACGCCGTCCGGCTGGAAAGCGACGGCTGCGACTTCGTCCTGCGGATGGCGGCGCTGATGCACGACATCGGCAAGCCGGCGACCAAGGCGGTCGGGTCGGACGGTCGGGTCAGCTTCCACCACCACGAGGTGGTCGGTGCCCGGATGACCCGGCACCGGATGAAGGCGCTGCGCTACCCCAAGGAGGTCACCACCCAGGTGGCCAAGCTGGTCGGCCTGCACCTGCGGTTCTACGGGTACGGCCGGGGCGAGTGGACCGACTCGGCGGTCCGCCGCTACGTCACCGACGCCGAAGATCTGCTGCCCCGACTGCACAAGCTGACCCGGTCCGACTGCACCACCCGCAACCGGCGAAAGGCCGCCGCACTGGCCGCCGACTACGACGCGCTGGAGGAGCGGATCGCCCGGATTCAGGCAGAGGAGGATCTGGCCCGGGTCCGGCCGGATCTGGACGGCAACGCGATCATGGAGCTGCTCGGCGTACCGCCGGGACCGGTCGTCGGCCGGGCCTGGCGGCATCTCAAGGAGGTCCGGCTGGAGCGCGGCCCGCTGGACCGCGACGAGGCCGAGGCGGAGTTGCTCCGGTGGGCACGGGACGAAGGGATCCTGTCCGACGCCGGTTAGCCACCCGTAGCGCCCGAATCGGTGGTTACCGGGCTTGTGCCGCTCGACTACCGTCGCAGGACGGACGGTGCGGCGATCTTGCTGGCGGTCGCGCGCCACGGACAGCTGATCAACCGGGAGGGCCCAGATGCAGCCGTGTGCGGTCTGCGGCGGTGTGTCCGTCAACCAGGCCGGCTACTGCCTCCAGTGCGGCACGTTCCGCGGTGTTCCGTCCAGCCAGGCCGGCTACCCCGGACACCCGCCGCCGCAGCCGCCGGCGCCGGTCTACCCCGGCAGCGGTGCGCCGAGCTATCCGGGCTACCCGATGGCGCCGCAGCCGCCCGACCGCGGCCGGTCCTACCTGGTCCCGCTGGTGGCCCTCGGCGCGACGTTCGTTGTACTCGTGGCGGCGATCGGCGTGGTGATCGCGGTCCGCGGCACTGGCGACGGCAACCGGGTCACGGCCGATCCGAGCGTCTCCCCGACCTCCGGCGCCTCCGTGACTCCCGGCGCCTTGCCGACTCCGAGGGAAGCCTCGCCGCCGCTGGTCGACCCCTGCGTGGTCGGTACCTGGCAGGTGGACTCGTACGAGGAGGACATCGCGCTGGAGGAGCCGTTCGGCAGGACCAGGTTCAGCGGCGTCGGCCCCGGTGCCCGGGTCGAGTTGCGCGAGGACGGGTCGGGCACCACCGACTACGGCGACGGCACCACCTTCGAGGGATTCGTAGCCGGGACCGTCGTCACCCTAACCATCAGCGGACGGGTCACCTACCGCTTCCGTGCCCTGGAGGGCACGGTCTCCTTCAGCGACGTTGACGCGGACGGCACGGTCACGTTGAGCGCCCCGGGTGTCGACTCGGAGAGCCAGCCCCTGCTCGTCGACTTCGACCCGGCCAGCTATCAGTGCGACGGCGACACCATGACGCAGCGCACGACGCTCTACACAGCAGAGATGTCCAAGCGCTGAGAGTCAGGTGACAAGTCCACTCAGCAGTTCGCCGTCCGGTACCGCCGCGCCGGCCTGGTCCCGTAGTAGCGCTCGCAGTGGATGTCCTGAACCCACGGGTCGGAAGCGAGCGACATCAGCTGTGACCGCAGCTCGTGGTCGCTGTCCACGATGATGCTCTCGACGTAGTCCTCGCGGAGGAGCCGTCGTGGGCTCCAGGTGACCTGGAGCCGCCACCGTCGGCCCAATTCAAGGTCAAGCGTCCTGGTCTGGGACATGAGGGTTCCTTCCTCGTAGAATTGGTGATGCCGTCGTCAGATGGCGGGCGTCGAGGGCGGTCAGCCTGGTCGGCCGGGGCGCCGGCCGGATCGGGTGCGGGGATGCGGCGTCGGTGTCAGGAGAGGCAGCCCGACGAAGAAGACGCAGACTCCGGCCAGAGCCGCCGCTGCCAGGGTCAGCCACCAGTACGGTACGGACGCCGCACGGCAGACCGCAGCCACCACGACCGTGGTGAGCAGAGTCGACGCGCAGACAATCGCCAGGTTGATCGTTTGGTGGAGTTGTCCCTTCACCTCGACGGCGCCGCGCAGGGTCAGCAAGCGGTTGCGGACGCTGACCGTCATCTTGTCGGGCTGTATCGGGACCTGTTCAGCCTTGGCGCTGGGCTCCTCGTGTGCGAGGTCGATCTCCCGAGTGTCCCGCTGGGCTCCGTCTGCCATCCGTACTTCTCGCATCCTCGTAGCAGATGTGCACTGAACGTGATCGGTCTTCGTGTAGCAGTCTATGCAACTGAGAGTTCCTCTGGGTGCGCATGACACGCTGACGATACATGCATGAAGCACCTATCTGGCTGCCACAACCCGTCAGATCAAGGGGTGACTGGTATGTAACTCAGTGTGACTTTGCTCCGGGTTGGCCGTCGAATCGATCCCTGGTCGCCGGTAGCGGAGCGCATTCATCCGCTTTGAGTGAAGCCTAGGGCCTATCTTTCGTGGTCGAGGGCTGTGGGATGTGAAACTCGAGATTGATTCGCTACTCAGGAAGCGCTAGCTTGACCGGACCAAGATCTAGCAGGTTGGTGGATGTCAGTTCGTGTGTCTGAGGTGCATCACTCGTACGTAAGAGGGGCACATATTCGATGCAGATGTGGCATCATCTACAGCGTACGCCCGTTCGGTTACCCTGAGTGGCGGCGTGCGTGGGGCCAATGGTCCTGATTGTCGGGACGACGTCCGTGACCAGCTCGTCACGCAAAGGAGACAGGCAGTCATGAGTCCACTACCAAATGCTCCTGACGGAGTGCGGTCGGCCGCATCGGGTCGGCCCTCGAACGGTTCGACCGAACACACCGGTGCCGGGGGCCGCCGCGAGGAGTCCTCCACAGGCGGGACCGCGGCTGTCGGAGCGCTGACCCGCGTGACGGCGAACTTCACTCCGAGGGCGATCTCGGCCTTGGAGAAGATCGCCGTTGAGACCGGCGATTCCAAGACCGACATCCTCAACCGGTCCGTGCTGCTCTACGACGCGATCCTCGATGCGGTCGAACGTGAGGGCGGTACCCTGCACGTTACCTACCCGGACGGCACCCGCGAGCGGTTGCGGTTCATCGGCTGACGAGATTCAGCCGAGCCCAGGTCTGCCAGGCCGGTCGCGCTGCGTCCCAGGTGACGCCGGCGGGGATCGGCCGGGCCTCGAGCTGTCGTCCAGCCGCCGGTCCGATGGGACAATCGGCGGGTGCAGGTGCTCGTCCGCTCGACGCTGACCCCCGCCGACCTGGCCGCGATTCGGCAGCTCGACACATCGTTCGTCGCCACCTCGATGTACCACGTCGTCGCCCGCCACGACGGTTTCACGCTGCGGGAGGTTCCGGTGTCGCCGCCGGTGCGCAAACGGTACGACCTGACCGAAGGGGTAGCCGAGGGCGGTCGGCCATGGGACCTGTACGCGCTCGCGATCGCCGGCGACCAGCCGGCCGGCTTCATGGCGACCACCTACCAACGGTGGAACGGGCGGCAGGTGGTCAACGAGCTGCACGTGGCACCGGCGTACCGCCGGCGCGGGGTGGCCCGGGAGCTGATCGGCATAGCGCAGGTCACCGCCCGGGAGAACGCCGCCCGGGAAGTCTGGTTGGAGACCCAGAACGTCAACGTCGCGGCGGTACGCGCGTACCGCCGGCTCGGCTTGACCCTGACCGGCATCGACACCACCCGCTACCCGCCGCCGTACGCCGACGAGGTGGCCCTGTTCATGTCGGCCGCGGTGCCGCCCGCACCCGGTGACCCGGCCCGTCAGCCGACCGGCGGACAATCGGCGGATGCGATGGGCGGTGCTGGACTCACCGATCGGTGAGCTGTCGGTGGCGGTGGACGACGTCGGCGTGTGCCGGGTGCTGTTCGGGCGTACCGACGAGGTGGTCGACGTCGCGCCGACGGACCTGGTGCTGTGCGCGGCGCTCGACCAACTGCGCGGCTACTTCGCCGGTGCGTCCACCGGTTTCACGGTGCCGCTGTCGGTGCGGCGGGGCACGGAGTTCGAGCGGGCCGTGTGGCGGCGGATGACCGACATCCCGTACGGACAGACCGAAACCTACGGTGCGGTCGCCGCGGCGGTGGGCGACCCGCAGGCGGCGCGGGCGGTCGGGGTGGCCTGCAACCGCAACCCGGTCCCGGTGATCGTGCCCTGCCACCGGATCGTCGGAGCCGGCGGCAAGCTGGTCGGCTTCGGTGGCGGGCTGGCCCGCAAACGGCATCTGCTGGAGCTGGAGGCGGCGGTGGCGCTGCGCCAGGCATGGACCTGAACGGTTCCGGGCGGCCCCGCTACAGCGGGACCGCCCGGCGATGCGAGGTGCCGATCGACCGGCGAACGGCCGGGGATCAGCGCTCGATCTTGTTGACGATGAAGTCCTCGACCGCCTGGCGGGCGTCGTGGTCGGCGTACTGCTCCGGCGGCGACTTCATGAAGTAGGACGAGGCCGACAGGACCGGGCCGCCGACGCCCCGGTCGAGGGCGATCTTCGCGGCGCGCAGCGCGTCGATGATCACGCCGGCGGAGTTGGGCGAGTCCCAGACCTCAAGCTTGAGCTCGGCGTTCAGCGGGGTGTCACCGAACGAGCGGCCCTCCAGCCGGATGTACGCCCACTTGCGGTCGTCCAGCCACGGCACGTGGTCGGACGGGCCGATGTGCACGTCGCTCTTGGCCATCTCGTGCGGCACCTGGGAGGTCACCGACTGGGTCTTCGAGATCTTCTTGGAGACCAGTCGGGTGCGCTCCAGCATGTTCATGAAGTCCATGTTGCCGCCGAAGTTCAGCTGGTACGTGCGCAGCAGCTCGACGCCCCGGTCCTCGAACAGCTTGGCCAGGGCCCGGTGCACGATGGTCGCGCCGACCTGGCTCTTGATGTCGTCGCCGACGATCGGCAGCCCGGCGTCGGTGAACTTCTGCGCCCAGGTCGGGTCCGAGGCGATGAACACCGGCAGGGCGTTGACGAAGGCGCAGCCGGCGTCGATGGCAGCCTGCGCGTAGTGTCGGGCGGCCTGCTC
Source organism: Micromonospora sp. LOL_015 (assembly GCF_048060275.1). Classification (NCBI taxonomy): domain Bacteria; kingdom Bacillati; phylum Actinomycetota; class Actinomycetes; order Micromonosporales; family Micromonosporaceae; genus Micromonospora; species Micromonospora sp. LOL_015. Next base: position 136,224 of record NZ_JBHMIO010000002.1, on the reverse strand, counting down.
GGAGCCGACCGGCAGGTAGCAGACAACCACCTCGGCGCGCGCGTCGCGCAGCGCCTGGGCGATGTCGACCGGCTGCTGGTCGGATTCCTGGATGACCTCCTGGTAGTACTCGCCTACCCCGTCGAGGGTGGGGCCACGCTGCACCAGCACCCCGGTGGGCGGTACGTCGCAGAAGGTAATGGTGTTGTTCTCGCTGGCGTTGATCGCCTCGGCGAGGTCCATGCCGACCTTCTTGGCGTCCACGTCGAACGCCGCGACGAACTCCACGTCCGAGACGTGGTAGTCGCCGAAGGTGACGTGCATGAGACCCGGGACGCGGTCGTTGGGGTCGGCGTTACGGTAGTACTCCACGCCCTGTACCAGGGACGAGGCGCAGTTTCCGACACCGACGATGGCGACGCGGACGGAGCCCATCGCGTTTGCCTCCTTCTTGTTCTTCACGGCCGCTCCGGCTCGTCTCCGGGCTGTCCCGGCGGAGCCTCCCTGGTCTGTCCAGGCGGGGGCGGATCGTTCTCTGCGGGTTCGAACTTCATGGGTTCGGGGTGGCCGGTGCGTGGGGCCCGGCCGGACCGCTCGCTGGCGATCAGCTCCTCCAGCCAACGGACCTCGCGTTCGCAGGCGTCGAGTCCGTGCCGTTGGAGTTCGAGGGTGTACGCGTCGAGCCGCTCTGCGGCTCGACCGAGCACCTCGCGGAGCCCTTCCCGGCGCTCCTCGATCTTGCGCCGCCGCCCCTCCAGAATCCGCAGCCGGGTGGCCCGGTCGGTCCGGGAGAAGAAGGCGAAGTGCACGCCGAACCCGGTGTCCTCGTAGGTCTCCGGACCGGTCTGGGCGATCAGGTCGGCGAACCGTTCCTTGCCTTCGGCGGTGATGGTGTAGACGACCCGGCCGCGGCGGCTGGTCAGTGCCGGGATCTCCGCGTCGGCGGTCGTGGGGTCGTCGGCTTCGGCGATCACGCCGTTGGCCTGCAGCCGGCGCAGCGTGGGGTAGAGCGAGCCGTAGCTGATCGCGGCGCGGATCGCCCCGAGTTTGGCGGCGAGCTCCTTGCGGAGCTCGTAACCGTGCATAGGGGACTCCTGAAGCAGGCCGAGGATGGCGAGTTCGAGCACGCTGCCCCTCCTACCTCGTGGTCTGCCCGGCATCGTCGACTCGATGTATCGAGCCGATACATCGACACGGTAGACGGAAACCCGACACCGGGCAAATGGTTCCCTGCGTACGGTCGGCTACTGATCGTGACCGTAGTCGCCAAGGTCAGCCGGGACCGCGTACGCTCGTGGCCATGCGTTCGCAGCGTCAGGTCGTCGACTACTCGCTTCAGCGACGAGCCGTGCTGCGCGAGGTGTTCTCCGGCCGGGTGAGCAGCCACGAGGTCTGCGATGCCTCGCCCTACCTGAAGAGTGCTGCCCGGTTCCACGGCGAGCCGACCGACGAGAGCTGCCCGATCTGTCACCGCGAGAACCTGACCCACGTGCACTACATCTATGGCGATGAGCTGAAGCAGTCCGCCGGACAGGCCCGAAACCGGGCCGAGTTGTCGTTGCTGGCGATGACGCTGCGTGAGTTCCAGGTGTACGTCGTCGAGGTGTGTCGCGTCTGCAACTGGAACCACCTGGTGGAGCAGTATCTTCTCGGCCGGGATGGCCTAGGCGTCGGCGGTGACGGCGAGGCTGACGACGCCGTCGCCGTGTCTGGCGGCGGCCGCCCATCAATGACCAAACGAAGGCGAGAGGCCCGACGGTGAACCTGATTGCCCGGTCGCTACGTAGGCACCAGAGAGTAGGCAGGGCAACGTTTCTGGTTAACCGGACAAGTCACGATATTTCTGATGAAGTGGCTTTCGGCTGCTGGTGTCGCTCCGGCACCGGTAGTGGGCCAACTCACGGCAGACCGGTGGTGGCGCTGGAGCGCACCACCGCAACCGGCAGGGTGTGACACATGAACTCGTACGGCGACCCCAACTCCGCCCACGGGCGTGCCTACAGTCCAGGCAGCGGTGGCGGATACGGATCCGAGCCGGATGACTACCACTGGGCCGGGGCGGACGACGCCGGGCCGGCCCGCGGCCACTCCGCGCGGGGCGACTCCGAAGCAGGTTGGCACGGCGGAGAAACTTTCCGCGGACCGGCCAGCCCCGGCACCGGTCGGGCCTCGGTCGGTGGCCGGGCTCCGGTCAGCGGCGCCTCCGCCGGACGGGCCTCCGCCGGACGAGCGTCGGTGGGTAGCGCGTCGGTCGGCAGCGCATCGGTCGGCGGCGGCCCAGCCGGTCGGGCCTCGGTCGGTGGCCGGGCTCCGGTCAGCGGCGGTGCCCCGGTCGGTGGTGCCGCCGGTCGCGCCGGAGTCGGCCGGGCGACCGTCGGGCGGGCCAGCGTACGACCGGTGTCACCGGCCGGTGGGTTCGGCGGCGGTCCGGGTGGTCCGGGTGGACCGGGTGGACCGGGCGGTCCTGGTGGACCCGACGGCCCGTCCGGGCCGGGTCGCCGTGGCCGGGGCGGTCGCGGCGGCGACCCTGCCGCGGCGAAACGGGCCAAGCAGCGTCGGCGAATCAACCTGCTGATCGCGTCGTTCGCGGTCCTGATCATGCTCACCGGTGGTGCGGTCGTCGGCGGCACCTACTACTCGACGACGGTGACCCTGCCCGAGGAGCTGCCGCTGCCGCTGGCCAGCACGATGTACGCCAGCGACGGCACCACCCGGATCGCCAAGCTGGGCGAGTTCAACCGGGTGTTCGTCACCGTCGACCAGATCCCCGAGCACGTGCAGCGGGCGGTGGCCTCCGCCGAGGACCGCAAGTTCTACGAGCACTCCGGCGTCGACTACGTCGGTATCGCCCGGGCGGCCTGGAACAACTTCACCGGCGGCACCCGGCAGGGTGCCTCGACGATCACCCAGCAGTACGCCCGAAACGCGATGGACCTGCAGGAGGTCTCCTACGCCCGGAAGGTCCGCGAGGCGGTGCTGGCCTCGAAGCTCACCGACCGGTACGACAAGTCCGAGATCATGGGCTTCTACCTCAACACCATCTACTTCGGCCGCGGCGCCTACGGCATCGAGGCCGCAGCGCAGCAGTACTTCGGCAAGCCGGTCGCCGACCTGTCGGTCGCCGAGGGCGCGGTGATCGCGGCAGTGATCAAGCAGCCGGAGCCGGACGCGACCACCGGGCACCAGGGCTACGACCCGGCGGTCAACGAGGCCGAGGCCAAGGTCCGCTGGGAGTACGTGATCGGTGGCATGGTCGAGATGGGTTGGTTGCCCGAGGCCGAGCGACCGACCGAGTACCCGGAGATCCGGGAGGTCGACCCGAACAGCTGCATCATCGACTGCGGGATCAACACCCCCGAGGGCAACGTCATCAACTACGTCCGCGACGAGATGGTGCAGATGGGCATTTGCACGCCGGACACCTGCTCGCAGGAGCTGCGGCAGGGCGGCTACCGGGTCGTCACGACGATCGACGCGAAGATGCAGAACGCCGCGGAGAAGGCGATCTGGCGTGAGGCCAAGGGGTCGGCCATGGAGGGCCAGCCGGAGAACCTGATGGCGGCGATGGTCGCGATCGATCCGGAGACCGGCCGGGTGCTCGCCTACTTCGGCGGCGACAACGGCACCGGGCACGACTACGCCGGCCGCAACTACGAGAACGGCCAGTGGACCGGTGGTCACTCGCCCGGCTCGACGTTCAAGATCTACACGTTGGCCGCCGCCCTGGACAACGACATCTCGGTCGACTCGCACTGGACGGCCGAACCGTTCAAGGTCGAGGGCACCGAGATCCAGGTGCAGAACGCCGGCCGGAACGCCAGCTGTGGCGAGTGGTGCTCGCTGGAGTTCTCCACCGTCCAGTCCTACAACGTGCCCTTCTACCACGTCACCGAGCAGATCGGCGCCGACAAGGTGGTCGGCATGGCCAAGGCGGCCGGCGTCGCCACCATGTGGAACACCGCCGACAACAAGCCGTACGACCTGACCACGGCCGACCCGAAGGAGGTCGCTCCGTCGCCGTTCTTCAACGTGGTCGGGTACGGGCAGTACCCGGTGACGGTGCTCGACCACGCCAACGGGGTGGCAACGCTGGCCAACCGCGGGGTCTACAACAAGGCCCACTTCGTGATCTCGGTCGAGAAGAAGAACCTGGTCAGCGGTGAATGGGTGACGGCCGGAGGCGAGCAGCTCAAGCCGGAGCAGCGGATCCGGCAGGAGGTCGTGGCGGACCTGACCGACGTGCTGACCCAGATCCCGAACAACATCAACAGGGACCTCAACGGTGGGCGTCCGGTCGCTGGCAAGACCGGCACCTGGGAGCTCAACGAGTCCAGCGGCGAGAACGGCGATGCCTGGATGGTCGGCTACACCCCGCAGATCGCGACGGCGGTGTGGGTCGGCAACGTCGGAGACCGCAAGGCGATCCGCGACAAGAACAACAACAAGATCGGTGGTAGCGGACTGCCCGCCATCATCTGGCAGCGCTTCATGAACGAGGCACACAAGGGAATGGACGTCGAACAGTTCCCGGCTGCCCGGGAGATCGGCAGCGTCGACGCCGGCAACGGCAAGTCGCCGGCCCCGCCGCCGCCGGACCCGCAACGACCGGGTCGCGGCGGAATCTGCGACGGCCCGCTGGGCGACCTGTTCTGCCCGGGCGGTGACAACAACGGGAACAACGACGGCGACCAAGGCGACGACGGTGCCGGTAACCCCACGGGAACTCCTGGTAATGGGGCCGACCCCAACGACGGTGACGACCAGGGTGGCGACGGCGGCATCGGGTTCGACTTCGGCGGTGGTGCTGGCGGCACCACCGTGCCGCCGACACTGCCGCCACCGACACGCTGATCGACGGACGTAGATCGCCAACCATCGCGCCGGCCGGTGACCAGGTCAACTGACCTGATCACCGGCCGGCGCGGTACATCGGTGAACTCGACATGCCGGTCCTGGGCAGACGAAAGCAGGTCGAGTACGGCAGGATGCCTGTTCATGAGCGTGCAGCCGCCGAACGGTATCGATGGAGTTGAGCGGGCCGAGCAACCTGGACCGGCTACCGCAGCCGAGGGCGAAGCGGTCGAGCGGCCACCCGTCGACCACCCGTCGCGCGCTGACCGGTTCGTCCGCGGCCTGTCCGAAGCGATCGGGGGCCCGCTCGGCCGGCACGCCGCCGGCCAGGACCGGCCCGCCGGCCGGCCCGGCCGGTTCTGGACCGCCGCCCGGATCGTTCTCGCGCTGATCTGCCTCAGCCTCGCGGCGCACTGGGTGCAGAAGTCGCCCTGCATGGACGGCGCCTGGCAGGACAACATCCAGTACACCCGGTTCTGCTACACCGACGTACTCGCCCTCTACTACGCCGAAGGGCTCAACGAAGGCAAGGTCCCCTACCTCGACCACCCCGTCGAGTACCCGGTGGTGACCGGCTACTTCATGGGGGCGATCGGGCTACCGGTGCACGCGCTCGGCACAGACCGACCCGAGCTCAACCAGGCGATGTGGTTCTACAACGCCAACGCCCTGGTGCTCTGCGCGCTGGGGGTGGCCGCCGTGGCGGCGATCCTCGCCCTGCGCCGCCGCCGGCCGTGGGACGCCGCGATGTTCGCCCTCGCCCCTGCGCTGGTGCTGACCGCCACCGTCAACTGGGACATGCTGCCGATCGGGTTCGCGATGTTCGGCCTGTTCGCCTGGGTTCGGCAGCGTCCGCTGCTCGCCGGCGTCCTGCTCGGCATCGGCGGCGCCGCAAAGATGTGGCCGCTGTTCCTGCTCGGACCGATCCTCGTCCTCGGCCTGCGGTCGGGCCGGATCCGGGCCATCGTCACCGCGATCGTCGCGGCGGTCGGCACCGTGGTCGCGGTCAACCTGCCGGTCTACCTCTTCGCCCACGACGGGTGGCGGCGGTTCTTCGAACTCAACTCCGAACGGCCAATCGACTGGGGAACGCTGTGGTACATCGGGCGCTACCTGGACGGCAAGTGGGCCGGCGGTGCGTCCGGCAGCCAGGGTCCGTTCCAGTGGCTCGGCGACAACATTCCGACGCTGAACACCCTGTCGTACGTACTGTTCGGCCTGGCCTGCCTCGGTGTCGGCGCGTTGGCTGTGCTCGCGCCGCGTCGACCCCGGCTGGCCGCGTTGGCCTTCCTGGTGGTCGCCGCGTTCCTCATCTTCAGCAAGGTCTGGTCACAGCAGTTCACCCTGTGGCTGCTGCCGTTGATCGTGCTGGCCCGGCCGCGCTGGGGTGCCTTCCTCGCCTGGCAGGCCGCCGAGGTCGGGTACTTCCTCGCCTTCTACGGGCAGCTGCTCGGCACCGCGACCGGCAGTCAGATCATTCCCGACGGGGTCTTCGTGCTGGCCGCCACGCTGCGGCTCGGCACGGTGGTGGCGCTGTGCGTGTTCGTGATCCGCGACATTCTCCACCCGGAGCGGGACGTGGTGCGCCGCAACTACTCCGACGACCCGGACGGCGGCGTCTTCGACGGTGCGCCGGACGCCGGCTGGGTGCCCGAGGTCCGCCGCTGGTTCAACGACCAACGCGAACCCCGGCCGGCCGCCGGAGGATCACAGTCGGTAGACGACGGTGTCGCCGATGTCGACCCGGTCGATGCCGAGCCCGTCAACCGGTAGGTCGACGGTGGTCTGCCACGGCGTCCCGGGCACCTGGTCACGCCGGAGCACCACGGTACGCACGCCCAGCTCGCGCAGGTATCCGATGCTGGCCTGGTCGGGGAACGTCCGGGTAATCTCCCGTACCTCGGCCAACTGGTCCGGGGTGAAGCCGCTGCCGCCGTTCACCACCGGCTGGAACCGGGTCGTCGACCAGAGCATCACGTGCTGGTCGAGATTCTGGCTGCTGGGCAGCACCAGAATCGGGCCGTCGTCGACCCGCATGATCTGCGGCTGCTCGGGCACCTCCGGGTGCGGGGTGACGTTCAACCCCTCCACCAGGACCAGCAGCAGGGGCAGCAGGGTGGCCAGCCGCAGCAGCGCACCGGGCCGTTCGGTAACTCGTAGCCGGGCGATGTCGTCGACCCGACCGACGAACGCCGCCACCGCGCCGGCGGCGAGGATCGCCAGCAGCAGCGTGGTCCACAGCATCATCCGGCCCGGCGTGCGGATTCCGTCCCAGCCGGGGACGTACTCGAAGAGCAGGCCGTAACTGTAGGTGCCGCCGAAGAAGCTGCTGCCCATCGCCAGGATCCCGGTGAGCAGCACCCCGCCGAGCAGCAACAGCCGTTGCCGCCAGGTCCAGATGGACAGCACCAGCCCGGCGAGCGCCAGCGCGTACAGCACGAAGCCGGGCAACAGAGTCATCTCCGGATGCCAGGGCAGTGCCGCGCGGGCGTCGGCGTGCCGGTCGCCCCAGATCAGCGACTCCGCCGGCGCGGTGAAGAACCCGGACACCGGCGGTGAGTACGCGGCCAGGTCGGCCATGGTCCGAGCGGCGTTCGGGTGCAGTTCGGCGACCCGGAAGTACGGGATCGCCAGCAGCACCCCGACGGCGGTGAACAGCGCGCCGCCGGCCAGGTCGGTGAGCAGCAGTACGGCTCCGAACGGCTTTCGCTGCGGCCAGAACCAGGTGCGCCGTACCAGGTACATGGCCAGTGAGGCCAGGCAGATGATCGCCAGGATGTAGATGAACGGCAGTCCGATACCGAATCCGAGGCTGATCTGCCAGGCCGCGGTCAGCCAGCCGGCCAGCGCCCAGCTGACGCTGCGCCGCTGCGGTCGGTAGCCGTACCGCAGTGACCAGCCGTGTCCCCGGGCCAGCATGGCCAGCGCCAATGGAATGCCGCCGTTGGAGACGATGTGCAGGTGCCCGGCCTGTGACAGCAGCCACGGCGCGTACGCGTAGCCGGCCGCACCGACGGCTGCCGCGGTCCGCCCGGTGCCGAGCTGGCGGATCAGTGCGTACGCGCCGAGCGCCGCCAGGGCGTGGGCCAGCACGAAGATGATGTTGTAGCGCAGGACCGCCGCCACCGGCCCGTCTCCGATCATGCCGGCGGGCGCATAGCCGAGCAGGGTGTCGGAGAAGGCGAAGCTCCACGACTGCGGGTAGAAGGTGTTCGACTGCCACAGCTGGGTGGGGTCGGTCAGCAGAACATGCCCGGACCAGGCCATCTGCCAGGCCTGCAAAGTCGGATCCCAGGTGTCCTGCGGGATCGTGTAGAGCGGGTAGCGCAGCGTGGGCCAGGTCATCGCCACCGCGACGACGAGCGCCGCGACGGTGGCCAGGCTCCATTCGTGGATCAGCACCCGGACGACGGCCTGCCGGGCCCGCACCAGCCGACCCGGCCGGCTCTCCGGCGCCGGACCGAACGCGGTGAACGGATCGTCGGTCGGCTCGGCCTTGCTCTCCGGCGGATCGTCGGTCGTGACGGACTCGGCCTCCGGCCGGCCCACCGTCGTCTCGTCGAGTTGCTGTTTGGCGCCGTTGGTCGATGCCGGGTCGGGGCGGACCGGGTCGGCCGTGCTGGCCCGGTCGCCGTCGGCGGCTGCTCGCTTGCCGGTCATCGGGCCGTATCCTGCTGCCCCAGCCGATCTCGCAGGAAGGCGATGTCCGCCGCCTGGCCGTCGGTGCCACCCGGAGTCTCGACGATGACCGGCGCGTCGGCGGATCGGATCACCGCGACGATCAGTTCCGGGTCGATCATGCCGGCCTGGAGGTTCTCGTGGCGGTCCCGGCTGCTGTCGAAGGCGTCTTTGGACCCGTTGGCGTGGATCAGGTCGATCCGGCCGGTGATCGCCTTGACCCGGTCGACGATGTCGAGCAGCTCCTCGCCTGCGGCGTGGGCGTGGCAGGTGTCCAGGCAGAAACCCGGCCCGAACTCGCCGATCGTGTCCCACAGCCGGGCCAGCGCGTCGAACCGTCGAGCGCAGGCGTTCTCCCCGCCTGCGGTGTTCTCGATCAGCACCGGCACCGGAAATCCGCCCTGGTCCCGTGCGTAGGCGAAGGTCTTGCGCCAGTTGTCGAAACCCACCGCTGCGCCGTCGCCCCGGCTGACGTGGCCGCCGTGCACGATCAGACCCTTCGCCCCCACCTGGCGGGCACCGGTGGCATGGCTCAGCAGGAGCTTGCGACTCGGAATCCGGATCCGGTTGTTCGAGGTGGCGACGTTGATCACGTACGGAGCATGCACGTAGCGGTCCACGTCCGAGCTGGCCAGCTGAGCCGCGTCGGTGCGCGGCTGCGGGGCCTTCCAGCCCTGCGGGTCGGAGAGGAAGAACTGGACCGCGTCTGCCCGTCGGTCGGCGGCTGCGGTGAGCGGGTCGCTGGGGTCGACGTGGGCTCCGATACGCATGGGCCGAGCCTACGTGGCAAGCCTGACGATCCGGGCACCGGCGGTTCGTGCGTCCACCGGTTCGTACCGGTGGACGTGGGCCGGCCGCCCGGCGAGCCGGCCGCGTCACCGCCGCCGATCGCGGTCGTTGCTCCCGGTAGAGAACCGGCCCGGTGCCTCCGCCGATCGGCGGAGACACCGAGGTCTTCGTCCTCATCTTCGTGCCGGGACCGGTGCCACCGTTCGTGCTGGGAGAGGACGTGCCGATAGAACTGTCGCTTGCGGAGGGCGTGGCGGACCCCTGGCTCGCCGGTCTGACCGGACAAGATCATCCAATCGGACTATTAGCGCTCCTTGCGCTAATTGCTGTGATTGGCGTGTCTGTAGCAGCAATAAGGGTTATAGTTGTGCAACACGGGCAGAGGTTCAAGCACCTGCCCTGACCAGCGCACAACTGCACAGGCTCCGCGGGGCGCCTCACGTCCAACCTCGTCGGTGTGGTCGTTCCTCCCCAGGTCCCACCCAAAGAATGCGGACAGGGGCGCCCCGCGGCTCGTGCCCGCAGCCGGCTATCCTTGTCCGGTTGCGCCGACGTCAGTTGCCTGACTGGTCGTCGGCGTCACGACGCTGGACCTCCTGCCACGGAAGGACCGTGGCCGTCAGCCCACAGGAGGTGAGTACGTCTTGCGTCATTACGAGATCATGGTCATCCTCGACCCCAGCCTCGAGGAGCGCACGGTCGCGCCCTCGCTCGACACGTACCTCAACGTGATCCGCACCGCCGGAGGCTCAGTCGAGAAGCTCGACGTCTGGGGTCGCCGCCGCCTCTCCTTCGAAATCAACAAGAAGGCGGAAGGCATCTACGCGGTCATCGACCTGCAGGCCACCCCGGATGCTGTCGCCGAGCTGGACCGCCAGCTGCGACTCAACGAGTCGGTGCTGCGCACCAAGGTCATTCGGCCGGAGACGCGCTGACCGCGTCCCACCGGTCCGCCCGACAGCTCTCGTCGGTCCTGTCACACGGCTCTGGCAGCCTGGTGACGAGGACGTCGACTGAGTGCGCGAGGAGATGGTCATGGCAGGAGATACCACCATTACGGTCATCGGCAACCTGACCGATGACCCTGAGTTGCGCTTTACCCCGTCGGGAGCAGCGGTCGCCAAGTTCCGGGTGGCCTCGACCCCCCGGTACATGGACCGAGCTTCCGGCGAGTGGAAGGACGGCGAGCCGCTCTTCCTGTCCTGCACGGTGTGGCGCCAGGCGGCGGAGCACGTCGCCGAGTCGCTCCAGCGGGGTGCCCGGGTGATCGTCTCGGGTCGGCTGCGGCAGCGGTCGTACGAGACTCGTGAGGGCGAGAAGCGGACCGTCATCGAGTTGGAAGTCGACGAGATCGGCCCGTCGCTGCGGTACGCCACGGCGAAGGTGCAGAAGATGTCCCGATCCGGCTCCGGCGGCGGCTTCGGCGGCTCCGGTGGCGGTGGCAACCAGGGCGGCGGCTTCGACGACCCATGGGCCACGGCCGCGCCGGCCGCCTCGTCCGCCCGTTCGGGCGGCGGGAACTTCGACGAGGAACCTCCTTTCTGATATGGCTTCCAACGCCCGCGATCGCAAACCAGGAGCACGAGCAATGGCCAAGGCTGCGGCACTTCGCAAGCCGAAGAAGAAGGTGAACCCGCTCGACAAGGACGGGATCACCTACATCGACTACAAGGACACCGCACTGCTGCGCAAGTTCATCTCCGACCGGGGCAAGATCCGTGCCCGGCGGGTGACCGGGGTGACCTCCCAGCAGCAGCGACAGATCGCCCGCGCGGTCAAGAACGCCCGCGAGATGGCGCTCCTGCCGTACACCACGACGGCCCGCTGAGCGGAGGCACCGATATGAAGATCATTCTCACGCAGGAGGTGTCTGGGCTCGGTTCCCCCGGGGACATCGTCGAGGTGAAGGACGGCTACGGCCGTAACTACCTGCTGCCCCAAGGGTTCGCGATCTCCTGGACCAAGGGTGCCGAGAAGCAGGTCACCTCGATCAAGCGGGCCCGTTCCGCCCGGGAGATCCGCGACCTCGGGCACGCCAACGAGGTCAAGGGTCAGCTGGAGAGCCTGAAGGTCACCCTGACCGCTCGGGCCGGCGAAGGCGGTCGACTGTTCGGCTCGGTCACCCCGGCCGAGGTCGTTGACGCCGTCCGTACCGCCGGCGGTCCGGCCCTGGACCGGCGGCGGCTGGAGCTGCCCGGCCACATCAAGTCGGTCGGTACCTACCCGGTGAAGGTCAAGCTGCACCCGGACGTCACCGCCAGGTTCGACCTCAGTGTGCTGCAGGCCAGGTAGCTTCCGGCAACCACTGCGAGCGAGACATCCGGCTCAGGGGCCGCACCAGACGGTGTGGCCCCTGAACCATGCTCAGCGCAGAATGCTGGAGACGACGACCGGCTCCCCGGACCCGAGGTAGAAGATGCCCGGGTAGCCGGCGGTGGCGAAGCCGTGACTGGTGTTGCGGCGCAGCACCGAATCGGTCAGTTCGAGGGTGCCAGACCGGTCGTTGCTGACAAAGAAGATGGCCCCGCCACCTTCCCGCGCCTCGTTGTCGGCGATGACGGTGCCGGCGATCGAGACGGTGAACCGGTTGCCGTCGGTGTAGATCGCCCCACCGCTACCGCCGCCCGGAGTGCCGGGCTTGGCTGGATTCGCACCGTAGCCGGTTGCCGAGTTGTGCGTCAGTACGCTGTTCAGCACGATCCATGAGACACCGATGCTGCTCAACGCACCGCCGTTGGCACACACTCCGCCGTCGCCGGGTGCCCCTCCGAAGGTGCTCTGCACCACGTACACCGGCTGGTCCTGCCACTGGTCCAGCACCCGGATCGCCGCGCCTGCGAGATCCGGTCCGGTCGGGTCGCACCGGTTACCGACGAATCGGGAGTTGACCACCCGGAACTGGCCGCCCCGGACGAAGATCGCGCCACCGCCGCCACCGTCGACCTGCTCACCGGTGGAATCGCCGTCGGCAAAGGTCAGGTTCTGCACGACCAGTTCGGGATGGTCCTGATCATTGCAGTGTGAGGTCGTCCAGCCCTGCGCCTGGTCGCAGGTGTTCATGTACAGAATTCGTCGTTGCCCGGCGCCGCTGAGGGTGACCAGCCCGCCGCCGTCCAGCACCACCTGCCGACTGGCCGCGTTACGGACCTTCGCCGTCCGGTCCATCGTGATCACCACCGGTTCCGGCCCGCAGGCGAAGGTGATGATCCCGCCGGCTGCGACCGCCGCGACGACCGCCTGGGAGGTGCAGCTGGCCGGCGTACCGTCGCCGATCGTGCGGGTTGGCCGGCTGGTGTCCACCGCGCGGGCCCGCGCCGGCACCTGGGCTCGTCCATCGGGGTTGCCGGTCGCCGTCGTCCGGTCGGGAGCCTCCGACGGCACCGGGGCCGCGCCCAGCCCGGCCGCGCCGGACGGTGGTGGTGTGCCGTCCGACGGGACAGCGGCCGGCGTGGTGGTAGCGGACGACGCCCCAGGCTGCGCTTTGGTGGGAGGCGGACCGGCACCGACCGCCGAGCCGTCGCCGGCCGCGCCGCACCCGGTCACCAGCCCGGTCACCAGCCCGGCGAGAAGCGGCCCGGCCACGGTCAGGTTGATCCTCCAGCTGCGGCTGAACACTGGTCGATCCTAGGAGCGTGGCACCCGCGACGAACAGCGCGAACTGTCGGGGATCCGGGGCCCGCCCGGTAGGTCCGGCGTCAACCGATCGGCTGGCCGGTGATGGCGCTGGTGAGCACGGTCGACATGCCGCCGCCGATCACCGCCGACGCCAGGCCGACACTCGAGGCGCGCCACGTGCCGCTGACCCACCTGATCGACACCGCCAGGACCAGCGAGATCATCAGCGCGTACGCGAAGTCCGGCGCGGCGGCCAGCAGCGAGTTGATCGCCTGCGCCCGAGCGGAGAGGCAGCCGCCGTCCACCCCGAGAACGCAGTCGGTGGTCGCCGGGGTGCCGTCCAGGGTGAGGCTCCAGATCAGAAACGCCACCACCGGCAGGGCGTACCAGGCGGCCGTGTACAGCAGCGATGACAGGTAGCCGCCCTGGTCGGCGTCGATCAGTTCGTCGTCGATCCGGTACGTCAGCCGACGCTGCGACGGCGGCTCGTACCTCGGCCGTGGTCGTTGCTCGGGCAGCACCCGGGAGCGGGGCGCGCTCGGCAGGGCGATCGGTGACCGGGGTGCCGAAGCCGGCGTCTCCACCCACCTGGGGTCGTCTTCCGCCAGCCGGGTCCCCGACCAGAAGGTACCTTCCCGGCCTGGCTCGACCTGTGGCCACGGATCGACCGGCGGAAGGATATCGGCGTCGACGTCGCCGACCTCGGCCGCGCGCCTCTTGCGCGCCCCGGTGCGGCTACCGGCCGGCCAGCTCTCCGGGTCGTCGCCCCGGTGCCACTGATCGGTCTGGTCGCCGATTTCGCGCCAACTGTCGACCGGTTTCGGGCGGTACGCCCTGCGGCTGAGCTCCCCGGCCCGGCCGGTGGGCGGCTGCGCCGGGCCGGCACCGATCGCCCGCGGCGAGGACGCGGTACGCGGCCAGGTGCCGGTCTCGTCGGTGAACTCGCGCCGGGGCGGTTCGATCTCGCGACGGGCGGGCCGGTCCCATCGCCCGGCCTGGTCCTCCTCCCGCGACCACCCGCCGGTGCGCTCGCTGGCCCGGGACCACTCGCTGGTGTAGTCGGCGCCCCGGGACCATTCGCTGGTGTGGTCCGTCGCGCTGGACCATCCACTGGTGGGGTCGGAACGCCTCGGCCACTCGCCGGTGTGGTCCGATCCACCGGACCACCCGCTGGTGGGCTCGTCGTCGCGTAGCCACTGCGCCGCGTGGTCGTCGTCGAGCCGACGCCGGATGTTGTCGCGGTCGCGCCGTCGGCGGCCGGGACGGTCGGAGTCGGACGGCGGGCCGGTACGACGGGACGACCGACGACTGCGACCGTCGTACCCCTCCAGGTCACCGGGGTCACCTGGATCACTGGGCGATGCCGACCACCGCGCCGACGCGGTCGACCAGGTAGCGGGTGGCGTAGTGGCTGGACCGCCCGGGTCGAGCGGACCGGCACCCGACACCGGCCCGTATCGGCTATCGGGCGACTCACGCCGCCAGCCCGCTGGATCGCCGGACACCGGGCTGCCGGAGATCGGGTTCCCGGACACCGGGCTGCCGGAGATCGGGTTCCCGGACACCGGGCTGCCGGAGATCGGACCGCCGGAGATCGGGTCCTCGGCCGCGCGGCGCCGGCCCGGTGCCCGCCGGGGCCGGTCCCAGGCAGGGGCGTCCATCTCAGGCCCGGCCGCTGGCAGCGCCGGCCGGCCACGGGACCGGCGGGTCCGTACCGGCTGCTCGGGGATCTGCCACGATTCGTCGCGGTGCCGCCCGGCCCGGCTGGCCGGCGGATCCCGGTGGACCGGCTCACCCGCTGGCGGCGTCGGGCCGGCGGGCAGCGCCCACCGGCCCGACGCCGGGCTGCCCCAGTCTGCCTGGTGCTGGGCACCGTCGCGCTGGTCCTCGTCGCGGCCGCGTCGGTCCTCGTAGCGGCGCCGGCCGCGGGGCGCCGCGTCATCCTCGGCCGGGTCGTAGCGCCGTGACCGACGAGAGCGTGGTGCCGGGTCGGCGTCGGTGTCGTCGGGCCACCGGGCAGCCGACCGCCGCTCGCGTGGAGGGCGGTCGCCGTACTCCCAGTCCCGGTAGTCCACCGCCGGAGCCTCGCCCCTTCGCTATCGAGCCGTGATCGGCTGGGCCGGCGAATCAGTTCCCGCCCGATAGTAGCCGGTGGCCAGGTGGGCAGCCCGGTGCAGATTTTTGTCCACCGGCTGTGGATCGCAAAGTCCCAGCTCAGCGGGCATCTCCTCGAGGTGGCGGCAAGTTTTCCACAGGCTGTGCACAAGGTTGTGCACAGCCTGGGCCCTCCTGTCCACAGCTTGTCCAGAGGTTCATCCACCGCCGTGTTTGGGCATGCCGCCGCAAGTCCGTATCGTTTCCCGGAGCCCTCCCACGCCGATGCGACGTCCCCTGGTCGCCCGGTCCCTGGTGGGTCCGACCGCAGGTCGTCGACGACGCACGAGCAGACGATGTCGTACCCGCGCAGTTGACTCGCGGCAGTGATGTAGTGAAGGGGGGTGCCCGGATGTCCATCACGGACGACCTGCAGACCGAGCCCCGGCCACCGGCCCGCCCGTCCGGTCCACCCGGCCCGCCGGCCAAGCCACCCGGTCCACCCACCGGCGGTGAGCCCTTCGACCGCACGCCACCCCAGGACGTCGCCGCCGAACAGTGCGTCCTCGGCGGAATGCTGCTCTCCAAGGACGCCATCGCCGACGTCGTGGAGATCCTCAAACCGAACGACTTCTACCGCCCGATCCACGCCACGGTCTTCGACGCGGTGCTGGACCTGTACGGGCGAGGCGAGCCGGCGGACGCGATCACCGTCTCCGCCGCGCTCGCCAACTCAGGTGACCTGGGCCGGATCGGCGGCGCGCCGTACCTGCACACCCTGATCGCGAGCGTGCCCACCGCGGCCAACGCCTCCTACTACGCCAGGATCGTGGCCGAGCGCGCGGTGCTGCGCCGCATCGTCGAGGCCGGCACCAAGATCGTGCAGCTCGGGTACGGTTCCGCCGCCGGCGGTGGCCGGGACATCGACGACGTCGTCGACCTCGCCCAGCAGGCGGTGTACGACGTCACGGAACGGCGGGTGAGCGAAGACTTCGCGGTCCTGGCCGACATGCTGCAGCCGACTCTCGACGAGATCGAGGCGGTCGGTGCCCAGGCCGGCATGATGACCGGAGTGCCCACCGGGTTCACCGACCTGGACCGGTTGCTCAACGGGCTGCACCCCGGGCAGTTGATCATCGTCGCCGGCCGGCCCGGCCTCGGCAAGGCGCTGGCGCTGGACACTCCGCTGCCCACCCCGACCGGCTGGACCACCATGGGTGAGGTCGCGGTGGGTGACCGACTACTCGACGCCGCCGGTCGACCTACCACGGTCGTCGGCACCTCTGCCGTCCTGCTCGGCGGACGGTCCTACCAGGTCGAGTTCTCCGACGGCTCGGCCATCGTCGCCGACGGTGACCATCTCTGGCAGGTGACGCACCGGCCCGCCGTGCCGGTACCGGCAGCGGCTGCCGCGGCGCTGGCCGCTGTCACCCCGGCACCGGTCTCGGCCGATCCGGTCCTGGCCGGCCGATCCCGGCCAGGACCGGCCCGGTCCGCACCTGCACGGGCCACCCAGGTACTGACCACCGAGGAGATCCTGGACCTGCTCGACCGGTCACCTGCGGAGCATCCCGAGGTCACCGTCGCGAACTGCCGTGCCCTGGCGCTGCCCGACCGCGACGACCTGCCGGTGCCGCCGTACCAGTTGGGGGTCGATCTTGCCGGTGGTGACCCGGCTGCCGACCACCGCCAGGTCGACCGGCGGATCCCCGACGCGTACCTGCGGAGTTCCGAGCGGCAGCGGCGGGCGCTGCTGACCGGTCTGTTGGACACCGCCGGCACCCGCAACCCGGGCGGGCTGGACGAGTACCGGACCACCTCGCGTTCGATGGTCGAGGCGGTACGCGAGTTGGTGGCGAGCCTCGGTCTGCACTGCACGGTGTCCGTGACCACCGTCCAGGGCCGGATGACCTCGCCATCCACCGTCTACACGGTGAGCATCCAGACCGACGACGAGCAGCAGCGAGGAATCACCTCGGTCCGACCGGTCCGCAGCGTGCCGGTGCGCTGTGTCACCGTGGACAACGCCGACCACCTGTATCTCGCCGGCCGGACGATGATCCCGACGCACAACTCGACCGCGTCGATGGACTTCGCCCGCAACGCGGCGATCCGGGCCGGTCACGCCAGCGCGATCTTCTCGCTGGAGATGAGCAAGGTGGAGATTGTCATGCGGCTGCTCTCCGCCGAGGCGAAGGTGCCGTTGCATGTCCTGCGCTCCGGCCAGCTCTCCGACGACGACTGGACGAAGCTGGCCCGGCGGATGGGCGAGATCAGTGAGGCGCCGCTCTTCGTCGACGACACGCCGAACATGAACTTGATGGAGATCAGAGCCAAGGCGCGGCGGCTACGGCAGCGGCACGACCTGAAGATGATCGTCGTCGACTACCTGCAGCTGATGACCTCACCGAAACGCACCGAGAGCCGTCAGCAGGAGGTCGCGGACCTGTCCCGTGGGCTCAAGCTGCTGGCCAAGGAGGTCGAGTGCCCGGTGATCGCGGTCAGCCAGCTGAACCGTGGCCCTGAGCAGCGTACCGACAAGCGGCCGCAATTGTCCGATTTGCGCGAGTCGGGGTCGATCGAGCAGGACGCGGACGTGGTCATTCTGTTGCACCGAGATGACTACTACGACAAGGAGTCGCCTCGGGCGGGCGAGGCGGACTTCATCGTCGCCAAGCACCGGAACGGGCCGACCGACACGGTGACCGTCGCCGCGCAACTGCACCTATCCCGGTTCGTCGACATGGCGATCTGAGCCACCATGCCGGGACGGCCGCCCGATTCCAACGGCGCGGCGGCCCGGACCAGCGCAGCGTTCCGGACCGCCGGGGGCACAGGCTCAGTCGAACAGCTGGTTGAGGAAGCTCTTCTGCCGCTTGTGCCGGTAGTGCCCGTGGTAGCCGTGGTGCCCGTAGGCGGCCGCCGGCGGGTAGGCCGGGGCCGGCGGCGGGTAGGCCGGGGCCGGCGGCGGGTAGCCGGGCTGGTGGTGCGTCGGCGGGGGTGGCGGAGGCGGCGGGTATCCGCCGGCCGGGCTCGGTGCCGGGCGGGGCGGTTGACCGGGCTGCTGGCCGCCGGCACCACCGTTCCAGGCTGCCTCCGCGTCCAGCAGGCGCTCCAGCTCGCCCCGGTCGAGAAAAATGCCGCGACACTCGGTGCACTGGTCGACGGTGATCCCACTGCGCTCGTACTGCCGCATGGCGCCGTGACACTTGGGACAGTTCATCTGCATGACTTGACGGTACCGGCTGGGATCCTCACCTGCCGACCGGCAACGCGGTGACCTCGTCGTCGGACACCTGGTGGAAATCCTGGTAGTGACAACCGACGGCGCGAAAGTCCGTTGGCCGCAGCGGGCAGACGACCTCGTCGACCACGTCTTGAAGCGTGCCGATCGCCTCGGCCGAGCCGACCGGCACCGCCAGCACCACTCGGTCCGCACCGAGGCTTCGACTCACCGTGACCGCTGCCCGGGCCGACGCGCCGGTGGCCAGCCCGTCGTCGACCAGAACGGCGGTCCGGCCGCGCAGGTCCAGCGGCGGCCGGTCGCCCCGGAACAGCCGCTCGCGGCGGCGCAACTCGGTGGTCTCCGCGGTGGTGATCCGGGCGATCTGTCCCGGGTCGAGCTGGTCGGCGATCTCCGGGTTCAGCACCCGCACCCCGCCCGGCCCGATCGCGCCGAAGGCGACCTCGGACGCCGACGGCAGACCGAGTTTGCGGATGACCAGCACGTCGTACGCTACGTCGAGCTGGTCGGCGACCACCGCCGCGACCGGTGCTCCGCCCCGCAACAGTCCAAGGACGACGACGTCCGGTCGCCCCCGCAACTGCGCCAACTGCCCGGCCAACTGCTCCCCGGCGTCGCGGCGGTCCCGGTAATCCATCTCCATGTCCTCAAGGTGTACGCCGTTTCCCGCCCGCCCGCCGCCCGGTCGGCGGATTCCACACCGACGGTCGCGGTCACCCTGCCAGGATGTCGCCGGCCAGGCGGCCGACCAGCAGCGCGGCGAATCCGGCCAGCAGGGTGCCGGTGGCGTAGCCGGCGGCCGTCCAGCGATCCCGCGCGGAGCCGCCGGCCAGCTGGACCACCTCGTAGGCGAAGGTCGAGTACGTGGTCAGCGCGCCGCAGAAGCCGGTGGCGAGTAGCCGGGCCAGCCAGCCGGCACCGGTCAGTCCGGCACCGGCGAGTACGCCGATCAGCGCGGCCCCGGCCAGGTTGACCAGGAAGGTGCCCCAGAAGCTGGGCTGACCGAGCCCCACCACGACCCGGTCGGTGAGGTAACGAACCAGCGCGCCGACCGCCCCGCCACACATCACCAGGAGCAGACTCATCCCGTACCTCCCGAATGTTCCGGATGATCGGGGCGGGTCACCGGACCCGCCGCGCGATCCGGTCGGCGAGCGGCCGGGCCGCCGCGCCGCCGAGCCAGACCGCGACCAGCGCGCCCGCCAGGGTGCCGAGCGCGTAGCCTGCGGCCAGCCAGGGCCGTCCGGCGGTGAGCAAGTCGGCGACCTCCAGAGTCTGGACCGAGAAGGTGGTGAAGCCGCCGAGTACGCCGGCACCGAGGAACGGCCGGAGCAGCAGGTGCGGGTGAGGCACGGCGGTGACCACCCGCATCAGGACACCGATCAACGCACATCCGACGAGATTGGTGACCAGGGTCGGCCAGGGCAGCCCAACCTCGGCCGGGCCCGGCCAGCTGGCGGCGATGCCGTAGCGGGCGGCCGCTCCGGCCGCGCCGCCGACAGCCACCGCGGCGAGGACCGCCGGTGCCGCCGACCCCCGGGGGATCACCGGTCGGGCCCGTACGCCGGCACCAGCCCGTCACGGTCCGGCGCGAACGCCTGCGCCGGCACCTCGGCGACCCGGAGCACAGGGATCCAGCTGAACAGGGCGACCGGGTAGAGCAGGTAGCCGAACCGGGTCGACGGCAGCAGCAGCGTCGCCGCCAACAGGCCGAGGCCGCAGATCAGGGCCGCGGTGGCGGCGGTCTGCGGCGGCCGGCGGACCAGCCGTACCGCGATGGTGAACCCGGCGAGCAGCAGCAACCCGCTGGCGACGATCCGTCCGCCGGGCATCCAGGTGGCGATCAGCATGCCGGGCAGCGGCGAGGCCGCCGGGCTGGGGACCATGCCGGCACCGAGTGGGAAGCCGAGCACGTTGTGGATCAGCGCGGCGTGGTCGACCACTGCCACCGGCAGCAGGGCGAGCAGCGGCAGAGTGATCCCACCGGCCGCGACCCGGCCCACGGCCCGTCGACTACCGGTGGCGGCGTGGCAGAGCAGCACCAGCAGGACCGGCCAGGCGAACAGCTTGAGCGCGGCGGCCGCGCCGATGGCCGCCCCGGCTGCCGCGTACCGGCCGCCGGCGCAGAGCACCAGGGCGAGCAGGGCGAGAGCCAGCACCGGAAGGTCGTCGCCACCGGTGCTCATGGCCAGCGCGGCGATCGGCAGTACGGTGCTGAGCTGAGCGGCGCGCACGAGTACCCGATCGCCGGCCGGGCCGGCCCGGCGGCGCGCCAGAGTGAGGGCCGCGGCCAGGGCGGCGAGGGTGGCGACGGCGAACCAAACCCGGGCGTCGGTCCACCAACCGGTGCCGGCCAGCGCCCGGGGCAGCCCGAAGATCGCCATCCCGGGCTGGTACGGCAGGTATCCGAGTAGCCGTTCGTCCGCCGGCAGCGCCGCGATCTGCTGTTCGGACAGGTACGGGCTGCCGTCGGCGAGCAGCCGGGAGGCACCGCCATCGTCGACCACAACCACCTCTTCCTGGGCCCGGTCGGTGCGGCCATCGGCCCGCTGCTCGGCCTGCAGGACCAGGGGCACCGCGACCACCGCCGCCCAGGTGGCTCCGGTAAGCCACGCGCGGGCGACGCCGCCGGTCAGCCGCAGCCGCTGGCGGGCCGCGGCGCGTCGGACGACGAGTTGGCCGACCACGACGAGGGCCGCGGCCGCGTAGCCGACAACCGCGACGGCCCCCCAGGCTCGGTGCGGGGCGAGCGTGGAGGCGACCGCGGTGACCGCCGCGAAGACTGCGGAGAGCAGATAGAGGGCCAGGTCGCCGCCGAGGCCGTCGGCGCTTCGGTCCAGTTGCACCCAGCGGCGGGTGGCGACGGCTCGCCACCGCCGGGCCGGGCCAGCCGGGCGGCGCTGGCGAGCTGCGGGTCCGGCCGCCGTGACGGTCACGCCGGCAAGTCTGACAGAACGGTCAGGCCGGCAGGTGCGGTACCTTCTCGTTCCGTTGCCGCTGGCCGGCGCGGCGGGTGTGGTCGATGCGGACGACGGCGCCTGCATCGTGCAGTGGACTGGCCAGGCTGCCGGGGCGGCCGTCGGACCCGCACTGTAGCGCGGTGAGCAGCCGGTGGGCCGGCATCGGCCGGGCGAACAGGTGTCCCTGACCAGCGGTGCAGCCGATCGTCCACAACGCGCGGCGCTGTGGCTCGCTCTCCACGCCCTCGGCGACGACGGCCAGGCCGAGGCTGCGGCCGAGGTCGACGGTCGACCGGATGACGGCGGCCGATTCGGAGGAGGCCTCCATGCTCATCACGAATGAACGGGCGATCTTGAGCTCGTGCACCGGAACCCGGGACAGCATGGACAGCGACGAGTAGCCGGTGCCGAACTCGTCCATGGCGAGCCGTACCCCGGCGTCACGTAGCTGGCCGAGCACCTGGTCGACCACTTCGAGTTGGCTGAGGGTGAGGGTCTCGGTCAGCTCCAGGATGAGCCGCTCGGGCGGGACGTCGTGGGCCTGCAAGCGGGCCAGTACGGCACCGGGGAACCGCCGGTCGAGCAGGCTGCGCGGGGACAGGTTGACCGCGACCGGCAGAACGAAGCCGGATTCGTGCCAGGTGGCGGCGGCGATCAGGGACTGCTCCAGGACCGCGTCGGCGAACGCGGGGAGCAGACCGGAGCGCTCGACGGTTTCCAGGAAACGCTTCGGGTCGAGACGGCCCCGGTCGGGGTGCTGCCAGCGGGCGAGCGCCTCTGCGGCGATCACCTCCCCGGTGCCGAGGTCGACGATCGGTTGGAAGTCGACGTTGAACTCGTGCTGGGCGACCGCGCGACGCAGGTTTCCGCCGAGCGCCAGCCGGCCGACGTCGGCGGTGTCCCGGCTGCGGGCGTAGACGGCGGTCCGGCCGCCGGATCGCTTCGCCTGGTACATCGCCACGTCGGCGCGGCGCAGCAGTTCGGCCATTCCGCCGCTGCCCGGTGCGACGGCGATGCCGCCACTGGCTTCGACGTTGATCCGCATGCCGTCAAGTTCCATCGGTTCACAGATCGCGGTGAGTAGCGCGTCCGCGCGGTGCGCGGCGATCGCGGGAGCCGGCAGCGTGGTCAGCAGTACGGCGAACTCGTCGCCGCCGAGCCGGGCCACCAGGTCACCAGGCTGCACGTTCGCGGACAGTCGCCGGGCGACCTGGATCAGCACCTTGTCGCCGGCGCCGTGGCCGAGCGTGTCGTTGATCTCCTTGAAGTGATTGAGGTCGACGAGGAGCAGCGCGGTGATCCCGCAGGTGCGCCGTCGGCCGAGCAGTTCGGAGCCGTGCTCCATCAGCCGGCGCCGGTTCGCCAGCCCGGTCAGTTCGTCCTGTGCGGCCTCGCGGGCGTGCCGTTCGGCGTCCTGGTTCAGCTGCCGGTAGAGCGAGGCGTTGCGGACCGCCGTGCACAGTGCGGACGCGAAGGTAAGCAGCGTGTAGTGCTCCCGGTCGGAGAACTTGACCGGGCCGGTCAGGCAGAGCCGCAGGGTGCCGACACTTAGGGTGCTGCCCGGACCGGCGAGCGGTACGGCGATCACGGTCCGCATGTGCGGGGTGGGGGCGCTGCCGGTGGGGCCGTCGTACTGCACACCGTCGCTGTTGCCTTGAACCAGCCGGGCAGGTTCGTTGAGTTCGATCTCGACCCGGTCGGTGGAGAACAGGTCGGCGGCCTGCACCACCGCGATGGACAGCACCGCGTCGAGGTCGACGACGTTGAGCGCGTCGGTGGCCCGGGCGAGCCGCTGCCAGGCCTGCTGGTCGTCGCGGGCCCTGGCATGTCCGGCGTAGGCCAGGTGGATGCAGAGCACTACGGGCGGAATCGTTACCAGTAGCCACTGGTCCGCCTTGAGGATCAGCAGGATGGCGACGATCAGCGGGAACCGGATCACCGCGCTGGAGAGCCGGAGTCCGAGGTTGTGCCGGAAGATGGCGCACAGTCCGGTTCCGGTGTCGCGGGCGATGACCGGGATGGTGAGCACCTCGTCGAGCACGACCGCTACGACATAGGCGGTGACGAGTGGACCGAAGAACGCCGTGCTGTAGATCGCCAGCTCCGGATCCCAGTTCGGCGTGTGCAGGACGGCACCAGCGGCGGCGGCGACGAGCATGTTCTTCGCGACGGCGAAGGTCGCCTTTATCCGGGCCATCCGTTGCACGATCATCGCGAGGCCGACGCCCAGGCCGGTGCAGAGCACCACCAGGGTGGCGGGTGCCACCGCGAGTCCGACCAGGATGGCGACTTCACTCCAGGCGATGGCGTGGGCCGTCGACCGGATACGGACGAACCATTTGACGGTGACCCCGACCGCGGCGAGGAAGACCAAGGCGGCGACGAGCGCCAATTCGTCGGCAGTGCTGACCAGCGACCCGGCGACGAGGTAGAGCGACGAGACGCCGACGGCCACCGCACAAACGGCGACGAGACCGACGAGCAGCACCAGCTGCCGATCGGTCTCGTTGTCGTGTCGAACCGTGCGGGTCACATCTGTTCCTGATCTTGTTGCGCTGCGTGGCCCGCAGAACTACTGCTCGTCATCGGTAGACGACAGTATCAGTACCATTCGTTGCTGCGCATGGTCTTCCCCTCCACTCGATTGGGCAGTTGATGCTGCCGGCTCTTGCTGACAGGAGAATCATAGAGTTGCGATATGCCACTTGCATACGGATAAATGTCCATATGCGCATGATTAGTCAAGATGGCGGCGGTTTGTCACCCTTGGTTATTGATCGCCGACGGAATGCATTCGAACAGTTCGTTCATAACCTTATAAATTCCTTAGGCGTGCACGATTTGGGGGCTGTAGTGGGTATCCGCGAAGGTGATCCGAGAAGTGCGGGTCGGTGGAGAAGCGGAAGGTGACATCCGGGCCGGCAGGTCGCCGGTACGGCCGGCCTGATGCCAACTCTGCCGCCAACCGTGGCGGTCGAGCCAGGGCCGACTGGTTTGCCCGATAGGCTCGTTCAGGTGACCGAGGTGCCGAACCTGACCCATGTCGATGAAACGGGCGCTGCGCGGATGGTCGACGTCACCGCCAAGCCGCCGACCGTCCGCCGCGCCGTGGCAGCGGGACGACTGCGTACCACCGGCGAGGTCGTCGAGTTGCTGCGCCGCGACGGTCTGCCCAAGGGCGACGCACTGGCCGTCGCCCGGATCGCCGGCATCATGGGTGCCAAGCGCACCCCCGACCTGGTCCCGCTGTGCCATCCGATCGCGCTGCACGGTGTGGTCGTCGACCTGGCGCTGACCGCAGACTCCATCGAGATCACCGCCACGGTGCGGACCGCTGACCGGACCGGGGTCGAGATGGAGGCCCTCACCTCGGTCGCCACCGCCGGGCTGACCCTGATCGACATGATCAAGGCGGTCGACCCGGCTGCGTCGCTGGACGACGTCCGGGTGCTGTCCAAGGAAGGCGGCAAGACCGGCGACTGGCACCGTCCGGCGGACCGGTCGTGAGCCCGTACGCCCGGGTGGTGGTCGCCTCCAACCGCGCCGCCGCCGGCGTCTACTCCGACACCAGCGGTCCGCTGCTGGTGTCCGGCCTGCGTGACCTCGGCTGCCGGGTCGACGACCCGTTGGTCGTCGCCGACGGCGAACCGGTCACGCAGGCGCTGCGCCGGGCGGTCGCCGACGGGGTCCAGCTGGTCGTCACCAGCGGCGGTACCGGGATCACCCCTACCGACCGCACCCCGGAGGCGACCCGCTCGGTGCTCGACTACGAGATCCCGGGGATCGCCGAGGCGATCCGGGCGGTCAGCCGGTCGGCGGTGCCGACCGCTGCGCTGTCCCGGGGCATCGCCGGGGTGGCCGGTCGTACGTTGATCGTCAACCTGCCCGGCTCCACCGGCGGTGCCCGCGACGGACTGGCTGTGCTCGGGCCGATCCTGCGCCACGCGCTCGACCAACTGGCCGGCGGCGACCACCCCCGCGCCTGACACCACCGCACCCCGGCCGCACACCTGGCCGGCAGATAGGCTCGGTCGGTGAGCGCCGAACCGACGACCGGCAGGGCCGCCCCGGCCGCCGGGCACCCACCCGTCGACTGGGGGCAGGCCCGCGCCCTGGTGCACGCCGCCGGCCGGGCCGCGCGCCGCCCGCCGGTCCGGCTGCCGTTGCCGCAGGCCGACGGGACCACCCTCGCCGCGCCGCTGACCGCCCTGACCGACCTGCCGGCCTTCCGTACCGCCAGTGTCGACGGCTGGGCGGTGCGCGGCGGTGCCCCGTGGCGGGTGGTGGGCCGGGTGCTGGCCGGCGGAGTGCCGCCGGAGTTGTCCGACGACGGCACCGCGGTGCAGATCGCCACCGGCGCGATGGTCCCCGCCGGGGCCACCAGTGTGCTGCGGGTCGAGGAGTCGACGCGAGACGACACCGGGCTGGTACGCGGCGAGCCGCGGCCGCAGCCGGAGTGGCGCTCGCCCGGCGAGGAGGCGTCGGCTGGCGAGGAACTGCTGGCGGCCGGTACGCCGGTCGACCCCGGGGTGATCGGTCTCGCCGCCTCCTGCGGCTACGACGACCTGCCGGTGTATCAGCGGATCCGGGCCGGCCTGCTGGTCTTCGGCGACGAACTGCTGAACACCGGGCCACCCGGCGCCGGTCGGGTGCGCGACGCGCTCGGCCCGGCGGTGCCCGGGTGGCTGCGCCGGTACGGCTGCGAACTGCCTGCCGAGGAGGTGACCGGGCCGGTCGCCGACACCCTCGCCGCACACGTCGACGGGCTGCGGTCGGCGCTGGCCGGCGCCGATCTGGTCTGCACCACGGGCGGCACCATGCACGGTCCGGTGGACCACCTGCATCCGGCGCTGGCCGAGCTCGGTGCCGAGTACGTGGTCAACACGGTCGCGGTCCGACCCGGGTTCCCGATGCTGGTCGCCCGGGTGACCGGTGCCGACGGGCGGGACCGGTTCGTCGCCGGGCTGCCCGGCAACCCGCAGTCCGCGATCGTCGCCCTGGTGTCACTGGTCGCGCCGCTGCTCGCCGGGTTGCAGGGCAGGCCGCTGCCGACCCTGCCCCGGCACCGGCTGGGGGCGGAGGTGCCGGGCCGTGGTGATTTCACCCACCTCGCCCTGGTGCGGATCGATTCGGTGAACCGTGCCGCGTACCCGCTGCGGCACGTCGGGTCGGCGATGCTGCGCGGGCTGGCCGCCGCCGCCGGCTTCGCCGTGATCCCGCCGGGCGGCGACGGCCGCCCCGACGACGAGGTGCCCGTCGTACCGTTGCCACTGCTGCCCGGGGAGCGTCTGCCGTGACCGTCCCGACCACCCGACCTGTCGTTCTGGTGTCAGTGACCTCGCAACCGCTCGACCTGGCCGCCCACGAGGCGGCGGTCGCCGACCCACGGGCCGGCGCGGTGCTGTCCTTTCAGGGCGTGGTCCGCGACCACGACCACGGCCGGTCGGTGCTCAGCCTGGAGTACGAGGGCCATCCCAGCGCCGAGGACGTGCTGCGGGAGGTCGCCGACGAGGTGGCCGCCGATCCGGCGGTGCACGCCGTCGCCGTGTCGCACCGGCTGGGGCCGCTTGCCATCGGTGAGGTGGCCCTGGTGGCGGCGGTCAGCACCGCGCACCGGGCGGCGGCCTTCGCCGCCTGCGCCCGCCTCGTCGACGAGGCGAAGGCCCGGCTGCCGATCTGGAAGCGGCAGATTTTCGCCGACGGCACCGAGGAGTGGGTCAACTGCCCCTGACCTGACCGGAGGTTCGGGCGTCGGGCTGCCCGGTGCCGGTCGGAGCAGCCGGCTGGCGGTGCCGGATCTGCGGTCGCGGGTCGGTGTAGAACGCCGGCTCGGCTCCGGGCCGCCAGGGCAGCGCCGCGACGAGCGCGATCAGCGCCAGGGCGAGTGAGTTCTCCATCAGTACGCCGAACAGGCCGTCATGGTAGTGCGAGACCTGCGGCAACTGGTGCTCGTACGGCCAGATCGGCGACACCAGGAAGAGCAGGTAGAGCGCGATGGCAGCGGTGGCGTGCCGCATCCCGGTGAGGGCGGGGAACCAGATCGGGGTCCGTAGCCCGGCCACGCCGCTGATGCCGGCACCAGTGGGCGGGTAGGTGCGCCGCGAGATCAGCCCCTTGCTGGCGCTGCGTCGCCGCAGCGCCGCGTCGGCCAGCACGATGATCGCCGGGATCACGAAGACCAGGTGGTGCGACCAGCTGATTGGGCTGATCACGTTGGCGGTGAGGCCGATCAGGGTGAATGCGGTCAACTCGTCGCCGTCCGCGTGGGCGTGCGCGGCCCGGGACAGCCCAAGCGCCAGCAGCAGCAGGGCGAACGAGATCCAGAGCAGGCCGGGGGTCTCCATCGAGTCGTAGAGCCGGGCCAGCAGGCCGGCCAGCGACTGGTTCGGGGTCATGTCCGACACCCCGACCCGGCCGGTGTCCCACAGCACCGAGGTGAAGTAGGCGGCCGACTCGTCGGCGGCGACGATCATCGCGCCGACGGTGACCGCGGCGGCGGTGCCGATCGCGGTGGTGGCCGCCCGCCACTGCTTGGTGATCAGCAGGTAGACGATGAACAGGGCGGGAGTCAGCTTGATCGAGCTGGCCAAGCCGATGCCGACGCCGGCCCAGATGCCGCTGAAGAAGATTCGGCGCAGTGGGCCGCCGGTGCCCAGCCGGTGCGGCGTGGGCGCGGCACGCCAGCGCAACGCGACCAGGTCGGCGATGATCAGGCCGAACAGTAGCAGATTGACCTGCCCGTAACCGAGGGTTTCCCGGGACGGTTCGATGGCCACGGCGAGGGGCACCGCGAGACCGACGGTGAACCAGCGCGGCCAGCCGCAGCGGTCGGCGATCGGGCCGAGTAGCACCGCCAGCACGACGGTGAGGGCGGCGATACCGAATGCGACGTTGAGCCAGCCGGCGGTGATCATCGGAACCACCGCCATCGGCAGCATGGTGAGGCCGGCGAATGGTGGATAGGTGAAGCCCAGGGTGGTTTCCGGTGCGATGAATGCGTACAGGTCGCCGCCGTTGGCCCACCACGTGATCGCGCCGTGGTAGATGCGCATGTCGAAAAAGTTGTACGGCCGGCCGAACATGCCGATCGCGTACCAGGCGGCGTAGCAGGCCAGCGCGACGAGGCCGAGGCGCACGAGCGTGCCGCGCTCGACGTCGCGAACCAGGCGGCTCAGCGGCGCCGGACGACGTCGACCCAGTGGGGCGAGACGACGGACCCGGGATCGGACGTCCGCCACCATGATCTACCCACCCCCGGTCGTTGAATGCAGAGTCTGCTCAGTGCCCGTCCGAGCCTAGAACGCAGCGGCGTCCGGCGGCGGGCGCGTTACCCTACCGTGTCCGATCCCACACTAGTTCGCGACATTTCCACCACGTTAACGCTGTGTGCTGTCTTCTATCTCTTTCGTGGTCTTCGGTGCCCACTGCACACTGAAGTCCGATATCTACCGCCCATCGTTCGGGTCGCCGTTCGGCCGGATCTACAGATCAGCCGGGCGGTGGCGGCGGACCGGACCGCGATCCGGGCGTCCCGCCGCGCCGAGTGCACCGCACGCCGCACCGACCGTCGGCTCCGCCGCACCGAGCGCTGGCTCTGCCGGACGGCCCGGCTGGTCCGCCAGCGTAGACCCGGCCGACCCTCAGTATCCGCAGCAGCGAGCAGCAGCCCGCCCAAAAGGCCCAGATTCTTGAAAAAGTGCACCTGATGGAGTTGTCGTTCGGTCGGTTCCGTCGCCGACCAGAATGGATGACCGGCCACCGTGGTGGGCACCAGCGAGGCCGCCAGCACCGCTGCGGCTGGCCGGGTCAGCCGACCGGTCGCTAACAGCAGGCCACCGGCGAGCTGGGTGGCACCGTGCAGCCGGACCAGACTCTCGGTGTCGGTCGGCAGTCGGGGCGTGGCCCGTTCGATCATCGGAGCGACCCGGTCGGTGACCGTCTTCGCCCGGTCGGCGTACTGCGCGGGGCTGGCCACCGCACGGGCGCCGCTGACGATGAAGATGCCGCTGAGCAGAGCGCGGGCAGTGGTGCGTACGGGTCTCATGCTCCCTGTCATACCCGGTCGGGCGGTCTGTTACCCGGCAAACCGGTGAGCTGTCGCATCGCGGCAAGGTTGCCGGGCCGCACCGGGCGTGGTCAACCGGGTTGGGTGCGCAGGTACCGGCCGAAGTGCGGCACGGTGAACGCGACCGTGCCGCGCTCGCCTGAGTAGATCAGCCCCTTTTTGATCAGGGCATCCCGGGCCGGGGACAAGCTGGCCGGTTTCCGGCCGAGGGATCGGGCGATCTCGGCGGTCGGCACCGCCGGGTCGATGTCCGCCGTCGCCGCCGGGTCCAGTGGTCCATCGCTCGTTTCGTCGTGGTATCCCTCGACGGCCGGTGCCGGGCCGTCCCCCGGGGTCGCCGAGGCGAGCACGGCCATCGCCCGCATGTACTCGCGCTCCGCCGGGGTGGCCCGTTCGAACCGGGACCCGAAGAACCCGACCGCGAGTTCCGCTTCCGCCTCCGGCGCGGCAACCCGCACGTCGGCGGCGGTGATCGGCGAGCGCGGAGCATGGTCCCAGGTGGCCTTGCCGTAGGCCTGTACGAAGTACGGGTATCCGCCGGACTTGTCGTAGAGCAGGTCGAGCGCCTTCGCCTCGTACTCGACCTGCTCGCGGGCGGCCGGCGCGGTGAGCGCCTGGTCGGCGGCGACCCGGTCCAACCGGTCGATCCGCTGGTAGCGGAACAGCCGTTCGGAGTAGGACTTGGCGGCGGAGAGCACCGCAGGCAGGTGCGGCAGCCCGGCTCCGACGACGATCAGCGGCCCGCCGAGCTGCGACAACTCGTGACAGGCCGCACAGAGCGCGGAGACGTCGGTCGCGTCGACGTCCTGCATCTCGTCGATGAACAGCGCGATCCCGGTGCCGACGTCGGTGGCCACCGCGGCGGCGTCGGTGAACAGCTCCACGAGGTCGATCTCGATGTCGCCGGAGTCGGCCCGCCCGGTCGCCGCCGGCACGTCGATGCCCGGCTGCCAGCGGTCGCGCAGCCGAGGCCGGGCGTTGCCACGTCCGCCGGCGGCCGGCGGGTTCGCACGCATCGCGAAGGCCTTCAGTACGCCGAGAAAGTCGTCGATCCGCTCGGGTGCCCGGTGCCGGGGCGCGAGCTCGCGTACCGCCATGTGTAGTGCGGCGGCAACCGGGCGGCGCAGCGACTGGTCCGGCCGGGCCTCGATCTTGCCGGTGCCCCAGAGCCGCGCGATGGCCTGCGACCGGAGCGCGTTGAGCAGGACGGTCTTGCCCACCCCGCGCAGGCCGGTGAGCATCAGGCTGCGCTCCGGGCGGCCCCGGGCGATGCGTTCCAGGATCACGTCGAAGACGTCCAGCTCGCGGCCGCGGCCGGCCAGCTCGGGCGGACGTTGGCCGGCGCCGGGGGCGTACGGATTCCGGATCGGATCCATGGCTGGCACCGTATCGGGCCGTCTAGCGTTTGGGCTAGAACCGGGTATAGGTCCCGATCGTGTCGGCCGACGTCCGCCGACACCTCGGCCGAGCTGCCCGCCGAGCCCCTGTCGGACCGTCGAGCAATGACTAGGGCTCTCTAGCGTGACAGCTAGAGAGCCCTAGTCATCGGTCGATAGCGGTTCCCGGTCAGAGCTCCTTCATGCAGAGCACGTAGTTGAGCAGCTGCTCACCGGTGTCGTGCGTGTAGGTGGTGTCGGTGTCCGGGTGGCCGAAAATCGGATCGTCACAGCGTTCCGTGTCGGTGGTCAGCGGAATGCGGGCCAGCACCTCGAAGGTGCCCGGATCGCAGGCAACCTTGCGCAGCACCGCGTCCTCGTCGGAACCGTCGTTGACCACACAGTCGCCGACCACGACCAGGTCGAGACCGCTGTCGGGCGGCGGCAGCGAACTGGAGTCCTCGCCCTGCTGATCGTCGGGCGTGCCGGTCGAAACGTCGACCGTCGGCAATTCCTCGCTGGCGGTCGAGGTGCCGCTGTCGGCCAACGCGAACAACCCGATCACACCGCAGCCGCAGAGCAGCAGCAGCAACACCACCGCGCCGATCACCAGCCCGATGATGAGCCCGGTGCGTGACTTCTTCGGCGGTGGGGCACCGGGCACCCCGGGCGGCGGACCCCAACCCGGCGGCGGTGGCGGTGGGAAGCCACCACCCGATCCGGGCGGTGGCGGGTAGCCACCGCCACCCGAGGTCGGCGGTGGTGGGTAGGCGCCGCCACCGGAAGTCGGCGGTGGGTAGCCGCCGGGCTGGTACGGCGAGGAGTAGGGCGTGGTCGGATCAGGGGCACCGGAACCCGGAGGCGGGTAAGCGGAGCCCGGAGGCGGGTAAGCGGAGCCCGGAGGCGGGTAACCGGACTGACCGGCGGGGTCGTCGGGCTGTCCCGGACCGGGGTAGCCCGGCGGACCGTAGCTGGACATGATCTCCCTAGCGTCGTCGCTGGATCAGGCGGAACGCTGCCCGCCTGGCACGAACCTCACCCGCCGGGCAGGGGTCCAGCGGATCAACTGTGCTACCGGAACGGTAACCAACGGCTGCCATCCAGCGGCAGCCTCACCGGTCAGTTCACCGCTGCCTGAGACAGAGCACGAAATCCAGGGCGTCGAGCTGACTGTTGAAGAAATACCAGTTGGTGTAGCCCTCGACGTCCGCGCACTTCGTCTTGGCGTCCTCTTCGCCGTCGGTCACACCATCGAAGCGGGCGAGTACTTCGTACGCGCCGGAGTCACAATCCGTGATCGTCAGGACCGGCGTCTCCTCCTCCGCCTCGGCCTCGTTGCGGACACACTGCCCTACATCGACGAACCGGGCGTCGTTTGACGAGGTCGGCGTCGGAGTGGGGCTCGGCTGGTCGATCTCGGCCGTCGGCTCGGGCTGCTCCGACGGGGCCGTGGACGGCGCCTCGTCCGGCTCGGTAGTCGGTGCCGTCAACTCCACCCCGGTGTCCGGCGTCTGTTCGCGGGTCAGAACGTAGATGCCGGCCGCGCCGCCCCCGCAGAGCAGCACCGTCAGACCGATCAACACGGCGAGTAGCCCGCCGCTCAGCCCACCGCGCCCGGACCGGCGTGGCTCCGCCGCCGGCTCCCACGCTGGTGTGGCGGCCGGGTGCTGCTGGCTGCCGTCGGAGTACGGCTGCTGGCCCCCGCCCGGCTGCTGCCACGCCTGGCCCCCGCCCGGCTGCTGCCACGCCTGATCGTCGGCCCCGGTCCAGCCCTGGGCCGGTTGGTTCGGCGACTGCCAGTTCTGGTCGCCGGCCGACGTGTGCTGCCCGTACCCCTGCCAGTCGGGATCGGCGGGCGGAGGCTGCCCGGTCGACCAGTCCGGCTGCGCACCGCCGGGCCACTGCTGGCCCGGTGCCTCGGTAGGCGCGTCACCCCAGGGACCGGGCGGCCCGCCCCAGGGATCGGACGGCTCCCGGTACGGCTCCGACGGCTGCCGATGCTCGGGCCACCGGTCTGGCTGCTCACCCGGGTACGGCCCGCCGGGCGGTCCGTATTGCGACATTTCCTGTCCTCCTGCGCGGCGGTTCCGGCCCCGGCTGTCCGCTCGGGTCGGCGATGACAAACGTCACCGTAGCGTGAGCACCCCAGCAGCTCACCTCCCCGAAGCGCGCCAACCGCCGGCCAACCACCGGCCAACCACCGGATGGCCGGACGACGCACCAGGTCCGGCAGTTGCGAGTGACCGGGCCGGCGGCGGTCCGACCAGCCCCTACAGCAGGCGCAGCTGGCGGTCCTTGGGACGGCGCGGCCCTTCGTCGCCGAGCCGGTCGAACAGCCCCGCGTCGATCGCGTCCAGGAACGGCGTCGGCCGGGTCTCCCGCTCGCTGCCGTGCCGGACCCGGCGGCGGGCGTGCGAGAGGTAGAGCCGGTCCTGGGCCCGGGTCAGGCCGACGAAGAACAGCCGCCGCTCCTCGGCGACGTCGTCGTCGGTCGGCGTAGTACCGGGGAAGCGCAGCGGTAGCAGGCCGTCCTCACAGCCGACCAGGAAGACCACCGGAAACTCCAGGCCCTTCGCCGCGTGCAGGGTGAGCAGGGTCACCGCTTCGGCCCGTGGGTCCAGCGCGTCCACCTCGGCGCCGGTCTCCAACTGGGACAGCAGCATCGGCAGGTCGTCGCCGCAGCGGCGGGCCAGCGGGGTGAGCAGCTCCGCCGCGGACCAGATGTCCGCCGGCGACAGCTGCGGACCGGCCGGCACGTCCAGCGTCGGCGTGGTGAGCCGGTCGGCCAGCACCTGCCCAGCGAGCCGGACCCGGGCGGCCAGCGAACCGTCCAGCCCACCACCGGCGTGCCGTAGCTCGCGGGCGATCGCCGTCACCCCCGGCCGGTCCCGCAGCCGGTTGTGCGACCGCTTCTGCACCGGGACACCGGCCCGGGTCAGTGCGTCCACGATCGGGCCGGACTGCGCGTCGGTGCGGTACAGCACGGCGATGTCGGAGAACGACACCGACGACGTGTGCCCGTCGATCCGCCCGGAATCCAACGAGCGGTGCGAGATCCCGCCGACCAGTTCGTCGACCGTACGCACCACGAACGTCGCCTCGTCGGCGGCCGTGCCAGCCGGGTAGAGCCCGATCAACGGCGCCTGCGGATCCAGCCGGGCCGGCTCCAGCCGCCGGCCGCGGACCAGCGAACTGGGCGCGATGGCCTGCACCGCGGCGGCCAGGATCGGGGCCGCTGACCGGTAGTTGCGGGCCAGCCGGACCAGCCGGGCGTCGACGAAGTCCTCGGAGAAGCGCAGGAAGTAGCGGACGTCTGCCCCCCGGAACGAGTAGATTGCCTGGTCGGGGTCGCCGATCGCGCACAGGTTGCCGTCCGCCGGGCTGAGTAGCCGCAGCAGCTCGTACTGGTCGGCGTCGACGTCCTGGTACTCGTCGACGAAGATCCACCGCCAGCGGTCCCGGTAGCGGGCCACCAGCTTCTGGTCCTCGCGCAGCAGCCGCAGCGGCAGGGTGACCAGCTCGTCCAGATCGACCAGGCCGGCCGCGCGCAGCAGCTTTACGTACGTGGCATCGTCCTCGCCGGCCTCGGCGCGGGCCCGCTCCCGCTCGGTGTCGTCGGCGATGCGCAACGTCGCCGGCAACCCGGCCGCCTTCGGGTTCTCCCGCAGGATCGTCAACCCCAGCGAGTGGAAGGTGGCCACGGTGACGTCCTCGGCAACCGGGCCGAGTAGTCCGTCGAGCCGGTGGCGAAGCTCCTCGGCGGCCCGGCGGGTGAAGGTGATCGCCAGGCAGCGCTCCGGGAAGACGTTCAGCTCGGCGCACAGGTACGCGATCCGGTGGGTCAGCGTCCGGGTCTTGCCGGTACCCGGCCCGGCGACGATCAGCAGCGGCCCGCCCGGCGCGGACGCGGCGACCCGCTGCATCGCGTCGAGTCGGTCCAGCAGCCCGGTGCCGACCTCCTCCATGCCGGCCAGCATCGGCTCGAACGGCTCGTGCGGGGACGGCGTCGGTGGCGGCGGGATCGGCGGTGCCGCCGGCTCCTGCCCGGACCGCCCGGCCCGGCCCGGCCGCGTCGGCCGCCCACCGGAACCGGACCGGCCGGCCCCGGCCTTGGACCGGCCGGCCCCGGCCCTGGACTGTCCGCCGCGTCGGGCACCGGTTGGTGCCGGTTCGTCGGCGGCCATCGGCCCGTCGGCCGGGCGCTGCGCCGGCACGGGTAGGTCGAACAGCGCCTCCGGCTGACCGGCACCACCACCGGTGGCCAGCTCACCGGGCGCGAACAGGGTAATCACCCCGTACTCGCCGTCGTAGCCCGGCACCCGGCGGACTTCGCCGCGACGCAGCCGGGCGATCGCCTCACCGAGCAGTTCGCCGCCGGCCCGCCGGATGTCGTCCACCGGCACCTTGGTCAGGATGTCCAGTTCGGGGCCGAGCACGGCGACCAGGTTGACCACCTGGCCCTCGACGGTCTTCGACCGGGCACCAACCTGGTTGATCTCGCCGACGATCTCCGGCAGCGCCACCAGGTGGGTGACCTGCTTGGCGTTGGCCGGCCGGTGCCCGTCGGGCCGGTCGGCGAGAT
This sequence comes from Micromonospora sp. LOL_015, assembly GCF_048060275.1. Taxonomy (NCBI): domain Bacteria; kingdom Bacillati; phylum Actinomycetota; class Actinomycetes; order Micromonosporales; family Micromonosporaceae; genus Micromonospora; species Micromonospora sp. LOL_015. The sequence continues at coordinate 100,991 of NZ_JBHMIO010000002.1, read as the reverse complement.
CCTCGACCCGGCTGAGCACCCCGACGGTGAGCGGTTTTCCGCACTGCGGGCAGCGACCGGCGGCCTGCCGGGTCTGCTCCGGAGCCCAGTTGACGCCGCAGTTGCGGTGCCCGTCGGCGTGGTACTTGCCCTCCTCGGGGAAGAACTCGATGGTGCCGACCAGCCCGTCGCCGGTGCGCAGCGCCTCACGTACCGCGTAGTAGTCCAGCGCGCTGTCCAGCACAGTGGCCTCCCGGGCCAGCGCCGGCGGCGAATGCGCGTCGGAGTTCGACACCAGTTGGTAGCCGTCGAGGCTGGACACCCGCCAGTTCATCGCCGGATCCGACGACAGCCCGGTCTCGACGGCGAAGATGTGCCCGGCCAGGTCGGCGTAGCAGTCGGCGATCGCGTCGAAGCCGGACTTGGAGCCGAGCGCGGAGAACCACGGCGTCCAGATGTGCGCCGGCACCAGATAGCCGTCCGCGCTCGCCTCCAGGGTGATCTCCAGCAGGTCGCGGGAGTCCAGCCCGAGGATCGGCCGGCCGTCGGAGCCGAGGTTGCCGATCCGGCCCAGCGCCGTGTTGAACCGGGCCACCGCGTCCAGATCCGGCAGGTAGATCAGATGGTGCACCTTGCGGGTCCGGTCCCCACGCTTGTAGATCGTCGAGATCTCGACGCTCAGCATGTACCGCACCGGGTTGGTCTCGGCCGCGCTGGCCAGCCGGGGCGGCAGCCGGCGGGCGACGTCCCGTTCGGCCTCCGGGCTGAGCCGGTACAGGCCAGGCTCGGCCGGGCGCAGCGACTCACGCAGATGCTCGAACCACGCCGGATGGGTGAAGTCTCCGGTACCGAGCAGGCTGACGCCCTTGCGCCGGGCCCACCAGGCCAGGTTCGACATGTTCAGGTCCCGGCTGCAGGCACGCGAGTACCGGGAGTGGATGTGCAGGTCGGCGATGAAGGGCCCGGGTCCCGTGGCGGAGCCGGGAGAGGGCACGGCGCGGTACGGGGGCACGCCGCATCCTGTCACGTGACCGGGCCGCCCGGCGTGTCGCCACGCGCGGAAACCCGCGAGACGTGACTCTCACTCGCCGCCGGCTGACCCGTTGCGCTCCTATTCGCTGCGCAGCTCGACCAGGGAGACCTGTGGCGGCGCGCAGACCCGCACCGGCGGACCCCAGAACCCGGCGCCGTTGGTGACGTAGACCTGGGTGCCGTCGACCGTGGCGAGGCCGGACACGACCGGTTGCACCAGCCGTACCGCCAGGTTGAACGGGGCGATCTGACCGCCGTGGGTGTGCCCGGACAGTTGCAGGTCGACGCCGTAGCGGGCGGCTTCGTGGGCCTGCACCGGCTGGTGGGCGAGCAGCACCACCGGACGGTCCGGGTCCCGGTCGCCGAGCGCCCGGTCGTAGTCCGGGCCGGCCAGCGGCCCGGACCCCTCGGCAATCTGCCCGGCCGGCCGCGCGGTCTCCGCGGTCGGATCGTTCACCCCGGCCAGGTCGAGCACCCCGCCCGGGGTGACGATCTCCCGGCGTTCGTTGACCAGCACCCGCAGGCCGAGCCGGTCCACCTCGGCGACCCATTCCTCGGCGCCGGAGTAGTACTCGTGGTTGCCGGTGACGAAGAAACTGCCGTAGCGGGCGCGCAGGTCGGCCAGCGGGGCGGCGGTGCCGCCGAGCTCGGTGACGGTGCCGTCGACCAGATCGCCGACGACCGCGACCAGGTCGGCGTCCAGGCTGTTGATCAGCTCGACGATCCGGGCGGTGTGCCCCGGCCCGGTCAGCGGACCGATGTGGATGTCCGAGACAGTGGCGATGCGCAGGCCGTCCATGGCCCGGGGCAGCCGGGCGATCGGCACCTGCACCCGGTCCAGCCGGGGCGGGCCGAGCGCCGTCCGGATGCCGTAGCCGGTGACGCCGGTCGCGGTCAGCCCGGCGAAGATGGCGGCACCGCGGGCGAGCAGCAGTCGCCGGCCGGGGTCCGGCACCGAATCGTCGGCCGGCCGGCCGCCGGGCAGCTCGGCCGGCGGTGGGGCGGACGTCTCGGCCGGTACGGTCACCGGCACCGTGGCCACTCTGCTCGGCTGGCGGCTGCGGGCCCGGCCGGCCAGCCGGGCCACCAGCATCGGCGGCTCCAGCACCAGCAGGACGACCAGCAGGTAGAACATCACCGCCAGCCAGACGTAGCCGGGCCAGGCCAGCCAGGACATCCCGGCGGACCGGGTGCTCACCATGGTCACCGGCACCAGGACCGCCAACCCGACGGCCAGCAGCGTGCCGGCCCGTCGCCACCGCCCCGGCCGGGTGGTGTCCCGGACCAGCCGCCACCAGAGGTAGCAGTGGATCAGGCCGGTGATCAGGGTCAGCGTTGCGACGAACCCGAGTACGGCGAGCACGGACGCGGCCCTCCTCAGCCGCCGGCGAACGGTGGCAGCACGTCGACCGTGGCACCGGCCGGCAACAGTGTGTGACGATCATGCCAGACGACGCCGTCGACCAGGAAACTCGCCACCGCCAGCACCCGACCCAGCCGGTCGCCGTGCCGACCGGTCAGCTCGGCCACCAGCCCGGCCCGGTCCAGCCCGGCCGGAACGGACTCGGCGGTCCGCCCGGCCGCCGCCCGCGCCCCGGCGAAGTAACGCACCGTCACCGATTGCTCGGCTTCATCCCGTGTCGGGTCGCCCACGGTCAGCCGCCGATCGCTGACATCGGGCGGGCCGGCTGCAGGAACGTCGGATCGTCGATGCCGTGCCCGGCCAACTTCCCGGCCATCGCCCGTCGCCACCGCTGCGCCAACTCGTCGTCGTCGGCCCCGGACCGCAACGCGCCACGCAGGTCCGACTCCTTTCGGGCGAACAGACAGTCGCGTACCTGCCCGTCGGCGGTGAGCCGGGTCCGGTCGCAGTCACCGCAGAACGGCCGGGTCACCGTGCCGATCACCCCGACCTTGGCCGGGCTGCCGTCCGACCGCTCGGCGCCGGCCACCAGCCAGGTCTCGGCCGGTGCGGCACCCCGTTCGGCGGGATCCGGCAGCAGGGTGAACTCGACCCGCAGCCGGTCGAGGATCTCGGCGGCGGTGACCATCCGGTCGCGGTCCCAGGACTGCTGCGCGTCCAGCGGCATCTGCTCGATGAAGCGCAGTTCGTAGCCGTGGCTCAGGGCGTACCGCAGCAGCGCCGGGGCCTCGTCGTCGTTGACCCCGCGCAGCAGCACCGCGTTGATCTTGACCGGGGTCAGCCCGGCCGCCGCCGCGCCGGCCAGCCCGGCGAGCACGTCCGGTAGCCGCCGGCGGTGCGCCAACTGGGCGAACCGCTGCGGGTCGAGGGTGTCCAACGACACGTTCACCCGGTCCAGGCCGGCGGCCTGCAGGCCGGGCGCCAACCGGTCCAGCCCGATCCCGTTGGTGGTCAGCGACAGCACCGGCCGGGGCCGCAGCGCCGCCGCGGCGGCGACGATCCCGGTCAGCCCGGGGCGCAGCAGCGGCTCGCCGCCGGTGAACCGCACCTCGGTCACCCCGAGCTGACGCACCGCGACTCCGATCAGCCGGGTCACCTCGTCGTCGGTCAGGATGTCCGGGCCGGGCAGCCAGGGCAGACCCTCCGGCGGCATGCAGTAGGAGCAGCGCAGGTTGCACCGGTCGGTCAGGGACACCCGAAGGTCGGTGGCGACCCGCCCGTACCGATCGGTGAGCCGGCCGTCGACGGGCCGTGCGCTCGATGCCATGCGCCGACCGTAGCGCGCCGGTGCGTCAGGATCGCAGGGCGCCGGTGCGTCAGGATCGCAGCGCGTCGCGTGCCGCGTCCGCGACGGCCGAGCGGTACGCCGCCCCGAACAGAGCGGTGTGCACCAGCAGCAGATGCAGCTGGTGCACCGGCACCCGGGCCGCCCACCCGTCGGCCAGCGGCCACTGTTCCTGGTAGGCGTCGAGGATCCGGTCCAGGTGCGGGGCGCCGCCGAACAGCGCCAGCTGCGCCAGGTCGGTCTCCCGGTGCCCGCCGTGCGCCGCCGGGTCGACCAGCCGGCAGCGCCCGTCCGCGCCCCAGAGCAGGTTGCCGGGCCACAGGTCGCCGTGGATCCGAGCGGGCGGCTCGTCGCCGCCGTACCCGTCGATGTTGTCGACCACCTGTTCGACCAGGCCGGTCTCGGCGGCGGTGAGCGCGCCGTTGTCGACCGACATCCGCAGGTACGGCAGCAGCCTGCACTGTCCGAACCAGGCCGACCAGGGCCGGTCGGTCACCAGTTCGTTGTCCTGCGGCAGCGCGCCGACGAACCCCGGCCAGTCCGCCCCGAACCCGGCCGCGCCGGCCCGATGGGTGATTGTCAGCTCCCGGCCGAACCGCTCGGCAGCGGCCACGTCCGGCTCGCCCGGCTCGACCCACTCCAGGGCCAGCAGCTGCGGCAGCGCCACCAGCACCTCCGGCACCGGTGCCCCGCCGGCGGCGGCCAGCCAACGCAACCCGGCCGCCTCGGCGGCGAACAGGCCGTCCGGCAGCGGCCTGGCGGACCGCTCCGGCCAGGACTTGGCGAACACCGAGTTGCCGTCGTCGAGGGTGAGCCGGCTCGCCGCGCAGATCGACCCGCCGGAGACCGGCGTCTCCCGGATCCGCTGATGGGTGAGGAAGGTCGGCAGGTGCTCCGGGTGGGCCCGCAGGTACGCCAGATCCATGGCGGCACGGTAACCCGCGCCACCCGCCGTCCAGCTCGGTGGCGCAACCGGTAGTGAGCAGAAACGCCGCCACCAGGGAAACTACTCTGCGTGCCTGTGGATAACCCGGCGTGTCGTCCACAGGTCGGGTCGGGACGGCCACTTCCGGTCACCGTCCGGCGCGACAGTCTCCGGCATGACACCTACCGAACCGGTACCCACCCCCGATTCCGTTCCCGACCCGGCCGCCGACCCTGCTGCTGATCCGGCTGCCGGGACGGTCCAGGGCGCCGCGCTCACCGTCCGCGAGCCGGCCGACCTGATCGCCGCCGTGCCCTACCTGATCGGCTTCCACCCCGCCGACAGCGTGGTGGTGGTCGGGATGCGCGACCACACGGTCGTCATCGCCGCCCGCGCCGACCTGCCCGACGCCACGGTCCCGGCCGACGTCCGCGCGGCGGCAACCGCCCAGCTGACCTCTATCGTCGATCGTCAGCAGGTCAGCGCCGCCGTCGTGCTTGGCTACGGTCCGGCCGACACCGTCGACCCGGTCCTGCGGGACACCACCGACGCGCTGCGCAGACAGGGCACCGTGCTGCTCGACGCGCTGCGGGTGGCCGACGGTCGCTACTGGTCCTCCTTCTGCGACGATCCGACCTGCTGCCCGCCGGAGGGCCACCGTTTTGACGCCGAGATCAACCCGGTCGCGGTCGCGGCCACCGTCGCCGGGCAGGTCGCCCTGCCTGACCGGGCCGCGCTGCGCCGCCAGGTGGAACCGGTCACCGGCCCGGCCCGGGCGGCGATGCGGGCCGCCACCGAACGCGCCCGGACCCGCCGCTCCGCGCTGGTCGACCACGCCCCGCCGGCCGACCTGCTCGGTGCCCGCACCCTGCGCCGGGCCGGGGAGAAGACGGTACGGCTGCTGCTGGAACGGCAGGGCCGGGGCATCGCCCCGACCGACGAGGACATCGCCTGGCTCAGTCTGCTGCTGACCGACCTGGAGGTGCGCGACTACGCCTGGGAGCGGGTCACCGACGAGCTGTGGCAGGTCACCTTCTGGCAGGACGTCGCCCGCCGGGCCGAGCCGGAGCTCGCCGCCGGGCCGGCCAGCCTGCTGGCCTTCGCCGCCTGGCGGGCCGGCAACGGAGCCCTGGCCCGGGTCGCCCTCGACCGGGCACTCGACGTCGAACCCGGCTACTCGATGGCCAAACTGATGGACGACGTGCTGGTCCGCGGCATCCCACCGGCGGCGCTGGGTCCGTGGCCCAAGCCGGACCGCAACGGGCGTAAGGGCCGGTCGGACACCCGCGCGCGCCGTCGACCCGACGGCGAGCGGCTCGACCGGGCCCGCCCCGCTGGCCGACGCCGCCCGTGAACCCGCTCCGCGCGGGCATGGCATGACGCGGAAGACCCCGGGCTCGCCCCGGGGTCTTCCGCGGTCGCGCCGGTGTCAGGACGTAGGCGCCCCGATCCGGCACATCTGGTCCGGCTTGCCGGGCTCTGGTGCAAGCGGTGCGGGCTGGCCGGGGGCGGTGGTCACCTGCTGACCGCAGACCGAGCACCTACCTCCTGACGCCATGAACGGACTCCTTCCGGAATCTGGTAGTCCGGGTGCGGGTCCTCGTTCGGCTCACCCGCGATGCCGCCCGGCCCGGTGGTGGCGGTCGCCCGGAGGAAGACGGCGCCGCCGTCCCGGCAGGTGATCTTCACACCGGCCGGGGACATGTGCACCCCGGTGAAGACGCACGGCTCCCACGAGGTGAACTCTTCGGGGCGGGCGAAGTCCAGCAGTTGTACGGCGAACGCGAGCGTGCGACGCGCCCGCTCGCGAGGTGCGGGCAACTCGGCCGGCAACGACGCCGGTGTCGGTGTGGGCTTGCCGACGGCCGCCCACAGCATGCCGGTCGATCCCGTCGAGTAGTAGACCCGTACCCCGGCTGGCGAATTGCCGCCGGGCTCGGTGTCCTGCCCGTACCGACGGACGTCGGTGATGTCCGGGTGCTTGCTGGCCTGGAACAGTGCTTCGAGCACATCCAAGACTTCGGCGACCTGCATGTCCCCGTCTCCGATCCGAGGCTGTCTGCGCTGTTCAGGGCCGAGCATAGACACCGCTGGAATCTTGCGGGGATACGCGGCGCACTTCACGAGGTCGCGCCCTTGTCCGCGCGGTCGCCCTACGCCCAGCCGGCCTTGCTCAGGCTGTGCACTTCGCCAACGCGTGGCAGTGGGTCATCAGATGCCTTACGTGGATACTTCGGCCTCCCGGCCGGGTGCCCGGCGGCTTGCCCGAGTCGGATCGCCCGACGGCCCCACTCGGTCCGTCGCCGCGCCCGCATCCCGCCGGGCCTCCTGCGGATCACAGGGCGGGGGAAGGCACCCCGGCGTTGTTTGCCGATGCGAGGCTGAGATACCTAATCCCTTGGTCGATAGGTATCTCAGCCTCACATCGGCGCGTGAGCCGGTCAGGTAGAGCCGTGCGCGAGGACCTGGTAGCCGAGTTGCTGGTTGTAGGTCATCCGCAGGCGCAGGGTGGGACCAGTTCGGTCGCCTCGGTGGACCAGTGGTGTCCCCGGTTGCCGTCGAGTCGGCGGTGGCGGGCCGACGTCGTCTGCCGCTGTCGCCGCACCTCGCGGCGCAGGTGGTGCAGCCGCTGGGAGGCCGTCGACCGGCCGAAGCGCCAGTCGAGCCGCCGCAGCCACCAGTCACGGATCATCTCGGTGATCATTCTTCTCCCTTGATCGATTGGGTCGATGGTCAGGTTTCTGCGCGCCGGGGTAGTCGGTAGAGTCCGTGGCGTTGGACGAAGATCTCCCGCCGGTCGGCGGCGTTGCCGTGGCGGTCGATGACGTATCAGGTCAGCCAGATCCATCCCTCGACGCAAGGGTTTTCCCGACCCGGTCGCGGTCCTCGCAATGGGTTCGGTGTGGCTGAAGTCGGACGTCGAGCGCTGGATCCAGGAGAACCGGCGACAGACGTGAACTTATTGGGCACGCGGAGTCCGGCGGGCCGTACGGCGACCGCCAGCGTCGGGTTCAGTCGGTGAGGCGGTCGGCGCCCGCGTAGACGTTCATCGTCGATCCGCGCAGGAACCCGACCAGGGTCATCCCCGCTTCTTCGGCGAGGGCGACCGCCAGACTGCTCGGGGCGGAGATCGCCGCGAGCACCGGGATGCCGGCCATCCACGCCTTCTGGGTGAGCTCGAAGCTGGCCCGCCCGGAGACCAGCAGCAGATGACCGCGCAGCGGCAGCAGGTCCTCCCGGGCTGCCCAGCCGATCAGCTTGTCGACGGCGTTGTGCCGGCCGACGTCCTCGCGTACCACCCGGAGCTGCCCGTCGGCGGTGAACAGGCCGGCGGCGTGCAGCCCACCGGTGCGGTCGAAGCCCTGCTGGGCGGCGCGCAGCTGGTCCGGCAAACCGGCCAGGGTCCGCGGGCTGAACGTCGCCTGGTCGGCGGCCACGTCGAACCGGGACCGGGTGCGTACGGCGTCGATGCTCGCCTTGCCGCACACCCCGCAGGAGCTGGTGGTGTAGAAGTTGCGGGCCGGGTCGGTCTGCGGCGGCGGAACGTGCCCGGCGAGCGTCACGTCGACCACGTTGTACGTGTTCGGTGTGTCGGTGCCGGCGCACAGTTGGGCGGTCACCACGTCCTCGGCGGCCCCGATCACACCCTCGGTCAGCAGGAAGCCGATCGCGAGGTCGATGTCGTTTCCCGGCGTACGCATGGTGACGGCCAGCGGGGGACGCCGCGCCGCGCCGGCGGGGCCGACCCGGATCTCCAGCGGCTCCTCCCCGGAAATCGTGTCCATCCGACGGACCTGCCGGGTCGACCCACCGCCGACGTCGATCCGCAGTACGGTGCGCCGCTCGTTCGCCCTGCCCATGCACTCCATCCTGCCCCGGTCCGCAGGTGGCGAACGGGCCGGGAGGGCGGCAGCACTCGCCTCAGGTGCTGCCATATCGCTATTGGTGTACGTATGGCGGCCAAGAAGATCACTGTGACCCTCCCCGAGGAACTGGTCGAGGCGCTCGGCGAGGCTGCCCGCGACGTTGGCGTCCCCTTGTCGAGGCTGGTGGCGAGCGCTGCGGAAAGTGAGCTCCGGCGGCGGGTCGGGCGGCGGTTGGTCGCCGACTGGCAGGCCGAGCGCGGTGCGTTCGCCGTAGAAGAGATCGCTGCGGCACGTGCGGAGATGGCTGCCGCCGACGCCCAGGCGCTCAGCGCGCCCGGTCGGGCGGCCGCGTGACCATCCCTCACGTCTACGACACGGGGGTGCTGCTGGCGATCGACAGCAATGACCGACGGATCTGGGCGATACACCATCTGGCCGTGGAGGAAGGGCGGCGTCTGCTCGTCCCTTCCGTCGTGGTCGGCCATGCCTGGCGAGACACCCGCCGTCAGGTCCAGCTCGGACGGTTCCTGAGCAGCTGCGAGATCGTGCCAGTCGGTCTGGAACTGGCCGAATCGGCCGGGGTGCTGTGCGGGAAGGCCGGTACGCGTGACGTGGTCGATGCCAGCGTGGTCACCATCGCGCTTGCCTGCGGCGGGATCGTCTTCACCAGTGACCCGGAGGACATCGCGCACCTGTCGGTTGCCTCGGACGTCAAGCCAGGGCTGGTCATCCGCCGCCTCTGAAATCCGTCAGCACGATACTGGGCCCGAGTGCTTCCGAGGCATCTGTGACGCATCTGGGGCGACCGGACGGCTCAGTCAAGCGCAGCCTCCCGTACGCTGGAACGGGAGTTTCAAAGGGCGGAGGTGCCTGTGGCAGTCAAGCGCCGCCGGTTCGTCGAGCGTCGGAAGGCGCTCGGTTTCAGCCAGGAGACTCTCGCCGAGAAGATCGGCGTGGACCGTACGACGATCGCCCGACTCGAACACGGCGTCACCACCCCCTATCCGTATACGCGGTTGAAGCTGTGCAAGATCCTGGAGGTAACGGCAGAGCAGCTCGACCACTGGCTAATGGGTGGGGACGAGGACCTGTCTCCTCCTGTTCCTACACCTCGACCAACCGCCGCCGGCCCGGTTCCGGTCCGGTCAGAGCCGACGGGTGTACTCGACGACATGCATCGCCGCGAACTTCTCCGCCTGATAAGCGTCGCGGGTGCCCTCACGGCACTACCAACTGGAAGCCACGGGGCGGCTCTGCTCCCGGCGACCCTGGCTCATGAGGCCGGTGACCTGGATCAATACGTAGAACTCAACGCCCGCCTGTGGCAGGTCTTCGGGCTGACCAGGCCCAAGCGCCTCGTCTACCCATTGGTCCAGGAGCAGGCCGCCGTGCTGGTCGACCGGCTCGACCGGGCACGTACGGGGGCCGAGTACCGCAGGCTGTGCGTGCTGGCATGCGACCTGTTCCAACTGGCGGGCGAGATCTTTTTCGACGCCGACCAGTACGCCGAGGCTGCACATTGTTACTCGTTGGCGGCGTCGGCGGGTCGTGAGTCGCGTTCCTACGACCGCTGGGCCTGCGCCTTGACCCGGCAGGCGTTTGTCAACCTGTACGACCAGCAGTACAGCCGGGCCGTGACCGTGCTCGACGCCGCAGCACGGATCGCCCAACGTGGCGATAGTCAACTGTCCACCCGCCATTGGGTCGCAGCTGTGCAGGCCCAGGCGTTCGCAGGACTGGGCGACCGGGAAGCTTGCGAACACGCCTTGGATACCGCTGAGCAGGTGCACGGTCTCGACGGCCTGGCCAGTCCTGGTGGCTGGCTGCGTTTCGATGGAAGCCGGATATGCGAGGAGCGAGGCGCCTGTCACCTTGCATTGGGGCAGGTCGATCTGGCCGAGCGTGCGCTCTTTGCGGCCAGCGCCGGTACGATGTCGCCGCGTCGTCGGGGTGGCATCCTGGCCGATCTTGCATTGCTGAGCGCTCAACGTACCGACATCGATCGGATGCTCCGGTACGGCAGCGAAGCTGTCGGCATCGCCGAGCAAACCCACTCCGTCGGTTACCTGGGCCGGAAGGTGCAGGGCTTCCAGCGCCAACTCACGCCGGCCCTGTTGGCTGATGCTCAGGTCGCACAGCTGAACGACCGGATAACCGGCCTGCTGACGGCTGCAGCCTGACGGCGAAATGATCTGATGACGAGACGAGAGGAATCAGGGCCGATCATGACCGACGAGCGGGGTCGCCACTTCCGTGAGGCGTGGACAGCCGGGGTGCTCCGGCATTATCCGGGCGAGCCGAAGCCCGGTTACGTCGCCCCGTGGGAGGCCACCCCCGAATGGGAGCGACAGGCCGCTTCGGCCGTGTTCGGCCAGATTCACGACTTCGTGCAGGTCAGTTCCGGTTGCACAGCGAAGCTGAGCCGGGAGCAGAAGGGGCGTTTTGTGGCGTTGTGCTGGATCGCCCAGATCCACAAGCACTTCGACGATCCGAAGCCGTCGTACGTGGCCGACTGGGACGCGTTGCCAGCCTGGCAGCAGGAGACCGACGCGGACATCTTCGAGCATGTCGAGCGGATCTGCATTTCGGCGTGAGTCGGGGTGAGGTTGTGCTCAGCCCGCCGGCAGTCGACTGGCCAGCAGCACCCCGACGACGGCCCCGAGCACCAGGAATGGCCCGAACGGTAGCTGCTGGGTCCACCGGATCCGCCGGGCGACCAGCAGGACCACTGCCACGCCGCCCGAGCCCACGAAGGCGACCAGCAGCCCGAGCAGCACGATCGGCCAACCGAACCAGCCGAGCACCGCGCCGACGCTGAGCGCCAGTTTGGCGTCGCCCAGCCCGAACCCCCTGGCGCCGAAAGCCAGGGTGGTGGCGGCGAACAGCGCCGCGACGCCCGTACCGGCGATGACCGCCCGCAGCCAGGCCGCTGACGGCTCACCCAGCAGCACCGCCGCGCCGAACAGCGCCCAGGTCCCGGCGGCGGCCGGGTAGGTGAGCCGGTCCGGCAGCCGGTGCACCGCGAGGTCGACGAAGACCAGCGGGACCATCCAGGCCGCCCACCAGATCAGCGCCAGAACCACCGGCCAGGGATGGCCGGTGGACACCAACGCTGCCAGCGCCGCGATGGCGACCACCTCGACGGCGAACGGTGGCGGGCCGACCCGGGCACCGCAGCCGCCGCATCTGGCCAGTGGGGACAGCGACGCCATGGGGGACAGTGACCCCGCCCGGCCGGCCGCGCCGAGCGGCGTGCCGCACCGTGGACAACCGGTGCGCCACGGTTCGCCGGGTGCCACCGAGTGGACGGCGGCGGCCCGGCGCAGCACGGGCAGCACCAGCAGTACGCCGAGCAGCCTGCCGGCCTGGCCGGGCCGTCGCCCGGCGGGGGCCGGTGCCGACTCGGTCCCGATCGGGCGCTCGTTACCGGTGATCATCCCTGCGCCCTCTCCCGGCCTCCGCGACGTCGGTCACGGTCCGTGTTTTCATGATCGCTTACTTTCGGTGTCGACCGGCCTGGCGGAGTCCGGTCGACCGGTTTCGGCTCGCACCGTGGTCGGCTCACCGGTTGGCAGCGGTCGCGCTGGCCGTCGACTTCCAAATGGGACAGAATCCGGCGCAGGCTGGCAATTCGCGATGGCGACTGTCGGTTTTCGATCACCGCCGCCCACTTGACAGACGTACTCGGATGCGTCTTAGGGCGGTGATCGGAATGACCGGGCATCGCACCGACCTCCATCGGGACCGGACTCGAAGATCGTAACCCTGAGTATTGTTCTGAATTGCCCCTGTTGCTGTCGCGGGCGTCAGCCTATGCTCCCCCCTTGAGCGATGCACTACCGCCGGGAAACATCCGACCGACCGGCGGAAATGCGTCGGTCGACACCTGGCCGGACCAGCCGGAGGCAGCACTGGATCATTCCAGCGGACAGTACGGCAACGCCCCAACACATCGATGTTGGCAATAGTGCTTGTCGCCCTGCGCCACCCTGGCCGGCCCGGCGGGCACCGAGGAGGACGGACGTGAGGCCAAGTCAGCGCCCCTGGCCAGCGGTGATGCTGGCCGCGTCGGTGCTCGCGGCTGCCGCACTCGCCGGCTGCGCCAGCGAGCAGTCCGCCACCCTGCCACCACTGCGCGTACCGGCGGCGACCGACGACCCGGCCGCCGCCGAGGCCGCCGAAGCCGCGCTCGCCGCGTACAACGGCTACCTCGCCGCCGCCGAGAAGGCCGAACACGCGGCCGACCCCCACCACCCCGAGTTGAAGAAGTATCTGGCGGATCCGCTCCTGGCGCAGGTCCGGCTGAGCATTCGAGACGCGAAGGAGCACGGCGCGATGCGGATCGGCTCGCTAATCTCCGAACCGACGGTGACCGAGGTGAATCTGGATTCGGTCCCGGTAACCGTGGTTATCCAGGACTGCCTGGACGCCACGAATTACCGGATGGTCTACGCCGACGACACCGACACGGTCGTTCCCGGCACCGAAGTGAGTCGCTACCTGGCCACCGCCACCGCGACCCGCTACGACGACGGTCGCTGGCTGATCAGCGGCGGCTTCTCGCACCGGGACCAGCCATGCTGACCGGGGTCGCCGCCACCAACCGTCGCCGGTTCGCCGGGCTGGTCCTCGTCGCCCTGCTGACCGCTGTCGGGCTGACCGCCGCTGCACCGGCTGCCGCCCAGTCGTCCGGCGGCGGCTGCGCGGTCACCCAACCCGAATGCGACGGCTGGGTCGAGGGGCCGGGCAACCCCGGCGGCCCCGGTCACGACGGCGGTGGCGGACCCGGCGACGGCGGCGGTGGGGACGGCGGAGCCGAGCCCTGCTACCGCGACGGCGTCGAGCTGCCCTGCTACGACAAAGTCCTCGGCTGGTTCAACCGGGAGAACGGGTGCTACTACATGCGGGCCGAGCCGCAGCCGCCGGGCGCTGAGCCCGGCCAAACCGCGTATCAGATCAGCTGCGTCGCCGGTCTGGTCTCCCAGGACCCGGAGTGGCTCACCGACCCGCCGCCAGGCTATGGGGCGCCGCCGGACCCGTACGAGCTGCGCCGCCGCGCGTACGCCCGAATCCAGTTCGAGAAGCCGGTCATCCACACCGCGCCCGACCCGGACAAGCCCGGCCTGGTCGGTCTGCCGGTCTGGGTGTGGTCCGAGGAGTCCAACGCCGTCTGGGGGCCGCTTGATGAGGACGAGGCGGACCGCGACGTCAGCGTCCGGGTCGTGGCCGAAGTCGACGAGATCACCTTCAACATGGGCAACGGCGACAGCTTCAGCTGCGAACGGGACGAGGTCTTCGACGCGTACGACCCGGTGGCCGACAACCCCTGGAACCCTGGCTGCGGCTACGACGACGGCTACCCGACGCCGGGCAGCTACCGGATCGTCGCCACGGTCGACTGGAAGGTCTCCTGGACTTTCAACGGGGTCGAGCAGGGCGTCTTCGCGAACCAGCAGATGACGAGCGACCCCATCGAGATTGAGATCGACGAACTGCAGGTGGTACGGCGATGACCGTGGCGACGACACGTACCGGCCAGGGCGGCGTCGACGCCCCGGTCACCCCGCCGAAGATCGTCCGGCAGCGACGGGTCCGGCCCGGCCTGCTCGGGCTGGCGGTGCTGCTGATCGCCCTCGGCGGGCTCGGGTCCGCCTTCGCGCTCACTTCGGTCCGGTCCACCGGCTCCTACCTGGCCGTCGCCCGGGACGTGTCGGTCGGTACGGTGCTGTCCGCCGACGACCTGGTGACCGTCCAGGTGGCCGGTGGGCAGGCGATCAAGCCGGTGCCGGCCAGCCAGCTCGACCAGGTCGTCGGGCTGCGGGCAGCGGTCGCCCTGGTCCCCGGCAGTCTGCTCACTCCGGCGCAGCTGACCAACGAGCCGATGATCGGGCCGGACCAGCAGCAGATCGCCATCGGACTGCGGGCCGACCAGGTGCCGGCCCGGCAGCTGAACCCCGGCGACAAGCTGATCCTCGTCGGCACCCCGACGCGTAACGCCAGTGAGAACGCGGTCACCCGGTTCGACGCGACCGTGATCGACGTGGCCGCCGACGACCGCAGCGGGGTCATCGCCTACCTGGCGCTCGCCTCGCGGGACGTGCCGGCGGTGGTGGTGCTCGCCGCCGAGGACAGGATCGCGGTCGTGCTGGCCCCGGCAGCCTGACAGATGGCCATCGTCGCGCTCGTCTCCGCCAAGGGTTCCCCCGGCGTCACCACCAGTGCGCTCGCCTGCACGCTCTCCTGGCACCACCGGGTGGTGCTGGCCGAGTGCGATCCGGCCGGCGGGACGTTGATGGCTGGCTACCTCGGCGGTGCCCTGGAGGGCCGGCGGGGGATCGGGGAACTGGCGGTCAGCGAGTTGCGCGACGGCAACCTCGAGGAGGCCTTCTGGAGCCAGCTGGTCGACCTGGACGCCCCCCGCCGGGAGCGGCTGCTGCTGCCCGGCGTGGTCGACCCGACGCAGATCGGCAGCGTCACCCCGCTGTGGCAACGGTTCGCCGACTTCTTCGTCGGCCTGGAACACGGCCGTCCACCGTACGATGTGATCGTCGACTGTGGCCGACTTTACGTCGCTAATCCACCGTGGCCGGTCCTACGGGCGGCGACTGTCGTCCTGGTGGTGGCCGCCGCGCACCTGCCCGACCTGTCCAGCGCCCGGGCGGCGGTGACCACGATCGAGCGGGACTTCGCTGAGCACCGGGTGCCGCCCGGTTCGCTGCGGCTGCTGCTGGTCGGTGACGGCCACAGCCGCGCCGAGATCAGCAAGGCCCTGCAGCTGCCGGTGATCTCCCGGTTGCCGGCCGACCCCCGTACCGCCGAGGTGCTCAGCCACGGCGGCACCGTCAAGCTCAACCGGCCGCTGCTGCGGGCGGCCGGCGCGTTGGAGGTCCCGGTCCGTTCGCTGATCGAGCGACGGCAGGCCCGGCTGCGGTGGGCTACGCCGGAAGGGGTGCCTAATGCGATTTGAGCCAGTGCTGAGCGACCCCCGCGACGATTCCGACAACACCGCCGGCCGGCCGCAGCGGCCGGCCCGGGACCGGCCGGATCCGCTCACCTCGATCACGCCGCCGCTCGGTCCGAACGGCATCCCGGGCGAAGCCGCCCCTGGCGACGCAGTACCGCCTGCCGCGACGCGGCACAGTGGCGTACCGCTGCGTCCAGCGCAGCATGGCCACAGCGCGCGGCACAGTTGGCCGCTGGTTGTCCCGGTCAGCGCGGCACCGGCGGGCAACACACCGGCCGCTCCGCCTACCCCGGGTGCACCCCGGCCCGGTATCCAGCCCGGTACCACACCGGCCACCGCGCCTCCCGTGACCCCGCCGCGCCCCGCCCCGCCGCCCGTCGTGCCGCCGCCGACCGCGTTGGCTCCAGCCACCGCGCCGCCGGCCACCCCCGACGCCACCGGCACCGGTGCGCTGGCCCGGCCGCGTACCGACTTCGCACTGGTCCGCGAGCTGCGCCGGGAGCTCAGCACCCGGCTCACCCGCTGGCAGCGGGGTCGCGAGTTCACCATTGACGAGGAGGACGTCGAGCGGGCCCGGATCGCTGTCGCGGTCGTCGCCGAGTACGCCGACCAGGTCCGCCGGGCCGGCACCCCGCTGACCGCGTACGAGGAACGGGTGCTGCTCGACCAGGTCACCGCCGAACTCGTCGGGCTCGGCCGGCTGCAGACCCTGCTGGTCGACGACACCATCGAAGAGGTTCACATCCTCGGCTGTGACCAGGTGCGGATCACCCGGCGCAACGGGCAGGTGGACTGGCACGCCCCGATCGCCGACAGCGACGACGAACTGGTGGAGATCCTGCAGGCGGCCGCCCGCCGGGCCGGGGCCACCGAACGGTCGCTGTCCACCTCGAAGCCGACGCTGGACCTGCAACTGCCCGACGGCAGCCGGCTGGCCGCCGTCTACCTGGTCAGCCACCGCCCGTACGCGGTGATCCGCAAGCACAACACCCTGGACATCAGCCTCGACGACGTGGCCGGCGGCCGACCCGACCTGGACGAGATGATCGACGTGCTGGTCCGCGACTTCCTGCGGGCGTCGATGCGGGCCGGGCTGAACATCATGGTCGCCGGGCTGGCCGGGGCCGGTAAGACCACCATTATCCGGGCGTTGATGGACGAGATTCCGCCCGACGAGCCGTACGTGCTGCTGGAGGAGAGCCGCGAACTGCTGCCGGCCCGGCGTACCGACCGGCACCGGGCGGTGATGAGCTTCGAGGCACGGGAGGGGCACGGCGAACGCGGTTTCGACGGCCGACCGGCCGGTGAGGTGAGCATCGCCGACCTGATCCCGGTCTCGCTGCGGATGGGCGTACTGCGGATCATTGTCGGTGAGGTCCGGTCCCGGGAGATCGTGCCGATGCTGCAGGCGATGACCACCAGCCGCGGCTCGATGTGCACCATCCACGCCCGGACCCCGTCCGGGGTCGGCGAGCGGATCGTCGAGCTGGCCCTGTCGCACGGCCGGGAGATGACCGTCGACCAGGCCCGCCGGATGGCCGGCAACGCCCTCGACCTGATCGTCTACGTCACCGTCGAGGACGAGACCGGCATCGGCGGCCGCAAGCACCGGTTCGTCTCGCACGTCGAGGAGGTGATCGGGGTCGGTGAGGGCGGTCGGATCGCCACCACCACCGTCTTCGGCCCCGGCCCGGACGGCCGGGCGGTCCCCCGGCACCTGCCGGAACGAATCCGGGAGCAGCTGCTGCGGGTCGGCTACGACGCCCGGATGTTGTCCCGCTACATCGAGGCCGGCGTCGGTGCCTGGCGTCGGCCCCGGCACACCGTCCTGCGGGGGCACCGGTGAACCTGCCTGCCAACATCGAGGTGATCGCGGTCGTCGCCGGCGCCGCCTGCATCGGCGGCCTGGTCCTCGCCGTCGTCGCGCTGATCGGCACCAGCCGACCACCCGGGCCGCCGTCGCGCGCCGGGCTGCCGGTGCGTCGGCTCTGGCTGGGCTCCGGCCCCAGCCGCCGCGAACAGCGCCAGCATCAGGCGCTGCTGGTCGCCGCCGGGCTGGTCGGCGCGTTCGCCTTCCTGATCACCGGCCTGCCGGTGGCCGGCGTGCTGGTCGCGGTCGCCGTGCCGGGGGCGCCGTGGCTGTTCAACGTCGGCAAGGCCGAGCGGCGGGCGATCGCCCGGATCGAAGCCGTCGGCGAGTGGACCCGCCGACTCAAGGACGTCTCCGGCACCGGCCAGGGCCTGCAGCAGGCAATCATCGGCACGGTCAACACCGCCCCTGAGCAGATCAACCCGGAGGTACGGGATTTGGCATCCCGGCTACAGGCCGGCTGGCTGGGCCGGACCGCGCTGCTGGCGTTCGCCGACGAGATCGGCGACCCGGTCTGCGACCAGGTGGCGGCGGCGTTGATCCTGCACCTCACCGACCGGGGCGAGCGGCTCGGTGACGTCCTGGGGTCGATCGCGAACGCGGCCGCCGCCGAGGTCGCCACGCGTCGCGAGGTGGAGGCGAAACGCACCCAGCCCCGGTTCGCGGTGCGGTTCCTGACCGTGATGACCCTGCTGGTCCTCGGGTACGGGCTGGTCAACCCGGACTACATGGCGCCGTACGGCACGCCGACCGGCCAACTGGTGATGGTCTCGCTGGGCGGCCTGTTCGTCGCGCTGCTCGTCTGGGTGCGGCAGATGAGCATCCCGCCCCGACCGGCCCGGTTCCTCGCCGCCCCGGACCCCGACGAGGTGCTGACATGATCCTCAACTGGCAGTTGACCGTCGCGGTGGTCAGTGGGGCGCTGATCGGCCTCGGGGTCTTCCTGCTGCTGCGGGAGACCAGCCCGGCCACGCCGGCGCTCGGGCCGGCGCTGCGCCGGCTGCACCACGCTCAGAGCCGGCCGGGTGTGGTCACCGCGGACAGTGACCTGGTCTGGCTGACCGGCGTGGTCCGGTGGCTGCGGCCACCGCACAAGGAGCTCGCCCTGCTCGGCCGGACCCCGGAGCAGTACGCCCTGTCGCTGCTGCTGTCGGCGTTGATCGGGCTGGTCGCGCCGCCGGTGCTGGGCATGGCGCTCGGCGTGGTCGGCATCGGCCTGCCGATCGCCGTACCGGTGGCGGCGGGCCTGGTGCTGGCGGCGGCGGCCGCGCTGATCGCCCACCAGGACGTGCTGAGCAAGGCCAGGCAGGCCCGGCGGGAGTTCAGCCGGGCGGTCTGCACCTATCTGGACCTCGTCGCGTTGCAGCTGTCCGCGGCGCACGGGCCGGTGCAGGCGTTGGAACGGGCGGCGAAGGTGTGTGACGGGTGGGTCTTCGAACGGATCCGGGAGGCGCTGCGGCTGGCCCAGCTGCAGATGCATTCGCCCTGGGACGAATTGCGGGACCTCTCCGACCAGATCGGCGTGCCGGAACTCGGTGACGTCGGGTCGATCATGCAGTCGTCGGGCACCGAAGGTGCCCAGGTGCACGAGACGTTGCGCAGCCGCGCCGACTCGTTGCGCGACCAGATCAGGACCGACAACCTGGCTCGGGCGGAGGCGGTCACCGGCCGGCTCGACATCCCGGGAGCGTTCCTGGTCTTCGTCCTGATCGGATTCGTCCTCTATCCCTTCCTGGCCCGGATCTGACCGCCCGGATCTGACCGCCCGGCGGCCATCGGCCAGACCCTCGAAAGGACAAGTCACCATGCAGATATTCACCCGCCTCTACCTCGCGGTGGCCGGCCGGATCGGCGAGCTGCGCGGGGCTGACGAACGGGACCGGGGCGACAGCCCGGTCCCCACCGCGGTGATCATCGTCGGCCTGGCGCTCGTCGCGATCGCCGTCCTCGCCTGGGCGTCGAACCTGGCGTTCGACTTCATGAACGCCAACCCGGATCCGACCAGCGACCTGCCGGACTCGGGCAACTTCCCGGGCGGCGGCGATTGATCGGCGACATGTGCTGTCACTTCGTCGGCCGGCCGGGCCGGACCATCCCCACCCCGGTGGTCCGGCCCGCCTGCACCCCGGTGGCCCGGCCCGCCCGGGACCGGGGCGCGGCGCCGGTCGAGTTGGCGATCCTGCTGCCGGCGATCCTGCTGCTGCTGTTCGCCTCGATCCAGGTCGCCGCGCTGTTCCTGGCCCGTACCGTGGCGTTGAGCGCCGCCCAGCAGGCGGTCACCGCCGAACGCGGCTACGACGCGTTGGGCAGCGGCAACGCCGACACCGGGGTGGGTGCGCAACGCGCCGCCGCGTTCCTCGCCGACGCGGGCGACTGGCTCGACCCGGACCCGATGCCGGAGCCGTCGGTCGGCCCGGACGGGCGGTACGTGTCGTACACCGTCAGCGGCAAGGCGCTGTCCCTGGTGCCGGGGGTGACGTTCACCGTCAGCGAGACCGCCAACGGCGAGATCGAGCGGTTCGAGCAGGTCGCGGGAGGCTGAACGTGCGGCGACGCCATGCGGGCTGCGACCGGGGCCGTGACCGGGGCTCCGTCTCGGTGGAGGTGGCCATCCTCACCCCGGCGTTCCTGCTGCTGGTCGTCGTCGCCTGGGTGACCGGGCGGACCGTGCTGGCCCGCAACGCTTTGGACGCGGCAGCGCACGACGCCGCCCGCGCCGCGTCCATCTCCCGGTCGGTGACCGAGGCGCAGACCAACGCCGAGTACGCCGCGCAGCAGCGCCTCGACTGGGAGGGCATCGCCTGCGCCGGGGAGCCGGCCGCCGACTTTGCCCCGAACGGGGTGGACACCCTGACCAAGGCGTTCGCCACCGCGCCCGGCAGCACCACCGCGCTGATCCACGTCCGGGTCAGCTGCACGGTCCAGTTCGGCGACCTGGGGCTGCCCTGGGTGGCGCAGGACCGGCTGCTCAGCGCCGACTTCCGTTCCCCGCTCGACCGCTACCGGGGGCGGGGATGAGCCGCCAGCGGCCGGGCGGAAGTCGCCAGCGGCCGGGCGTCAACGGCGACGCGTCCGGTCACCGCGACGCGGGGCGGGTCAGTGTCTTCCTCGCCGTGGCCTTCCTCGCCGTAGCGACCGTCCTGGGGATCACCGTGGACGCCGCCGGCAAGTACCGCACCAAGCAACGGGCGGACAACCTGGCCGCTGAGGCGGCCCGCACCGGCGGGCAGCAGATCGACATCGGTCTGGCAGTCAGCGGGGCGGGCCAGTTCATCGACGTCCCGGCGGCCACCGCTGCGGTAGACCACTACTTCGACGGCATGCCCGGGGTGACCGGGTACACGGTCGAGGTCGCCCCCGATCAGCAGCAGATGACGGTGACCGTCGACATGACCTACGAGACCACCATGCTCAGCCTCTTCGGTTTCCCGCCGGGGATTGCGGTGACCGGGCAGGCCACCGCCGTGCTCCGGACCGACCCGTGACGGGAAGCCGACCCCTCGAGAGGAGCGGCACCATGCGCGCGACCCGCGTTTCCCCCGTCCGGCGGCTCGGGCAGGTCCTCACCGGCCTGGGTGCGCTGACCGTCCTGTTGATCCTGCTCGCTGGCGCACCGGTCGCGCTGATCGCGTTCGCCGGCAACCCGCTGCCCGACCACCTGCCCGGCATCGACGAGATCGGCACCGCGCTGACCAGCCGCGACGACGGGCAGCTGTTCGTTCGGGTGTTGGCGGTGGCCGGCTGGTTGGGCTGGGCGACGTTCCTGCTGTCGGTGCTGGTGGAGGTGCCAGCCCGACTGCTGCGGCGGCCGGCCCCGAAACTGCCCGGCATGGGCCGTCAGCAGCGGGTCGCCGCCGCGCTGGTCGGAGCGATCTCGTTGATCCTGGTGGCCGGTCCGGCGGCGGCGTACGCCGCACCGGGGCCGGTCGAGGCGACCTCGGCGGCGGTGGTGGGCATCGGGTTCGGCAGCGCCCCTGAGCTTGCCGCGCCCGCCGGCCAGCAGGCGACGCCGAACCAGCTCGTCGGTGCCTCCGGGCGGTCCGCCGCGTCGACACCGGCCGCCGCAGGCTCGCCTGCCCCGCTGGTCTCGCCGGCGGCGTTGCACACGCTCGCGTCGGCACCCACCGGCCCGAAAGGCGGCGACACAGCACCGACGGACCAGCCGGACGAGGCGGCGGAGCCGGCTGTGTACCGGGTCGCCAAGGGTGACTACCTCGGCCACATCGCCGACCGCTACCTCGGCGGGTTCAGTGACTACCAGGAGCTGGCCGACATCAACGAGATCGGCGACCCGGACCGGATCCGGGCCGGACAGCTGCTGCGGTTGCCTGCCGAGGCGACGGACACCGGCGTCCGGCCGCACGCCACCGGCACGGTCGTCACCCCGGCGGTGACGCCCGCCCCGGAGCAGCCGACGCCGGAGCCGCCGGCGGCCCCGCAGACCCCGCCGCCCGTCGACGTACCGTCGGACGCCGACCGCCCCGCCTCGCAGGTGGACAACGAGGCGACCGGCAACCTCGGCGGCGGCGTCTCCGCCGGCCGCTCCGGTCCGGTTCAGAACCTGAACCGTCCACTCGCGGTGACCGCGGTGATCACCGCGGCGAGCATCGTCGGCGCGCAGATCGGCACCATGCTCGGGCTGAAGCGGCGTACCGCCGGAACGTCCGGCGAGACCGGCCGGCACCGCCGCGACCGCGCCTGACCTGAGCCCGTACCGACGCGACCGCGCCGGTATTCGGCTGCTCAGCCGCCGCCCGGCCGGAGCTGCCGCTTGTCCGGCTTGCCGCTCGGCCCGACCGGCACCACGTCGATGAAGGTGACGGTACGGGGCCGGCTGGCCTGGCCGAGCCGGTCGACCACCAACTCGCCCAACTCCGCTGGGTCCGGCCGCTCGGCGGTAGCTGGCACGACGAACGCGTGCACGGCCTCCCCGCTGTGCTCGTCGGGCATTCCGACGACGTATGCCTCGGCCACGCCGGGATGACTGGCCAGGACCCGTTCGATCGGGCCGGCGTACTGGATGTTGGCGTCGACGATGATCACGTCACGGATCCGGCCGAGCAGGTACAGGTAGCCGTCGGCGTCGAAGCGGGCGAGATCGCGGGTCCGTACCCAGCCGTCGACGAACACGGCCGCCGTCTCGGCCGTCTCGGCCCAGTAGCCGGCGGCCTGGCCCGGGGTACGGACGAACAGTTCGCCGGTGCCGCCTGCCGGGACCTGGTTGCCTGCGTCGTCGCGGATCTGTGTGTCGACCGGGTCGGGCGGCCGGCCGACGCTGGCCAGCCGGGCCGGCACCGCGGCCATCTCGGCGGGGGTCAGCATGGCGATCAGGCCGGCCTCGGTCTGGCCGTACCCGTGGTAGACGACCGGCCCCAGCACCGACACAGCCTGAGCCAACCGGCCGGGTTCCAACGGGGAACCGGAGACCAGCAGGGCGCGCAAGGAAGCCAGATCGACCGGACCGGTCCGCTGGCCGGCAACCAACTGATGCAGCCGGGGCACGGTGATCACGCTGGCGGTCGCCCGCAGCCGGGCGATCGCGTGCGGCAGGAACGGTTCCGGGCCGCCGGTGGGTTCGGCGATCACGGCAGTGCCGCCGGCGGCCAGGGTCAGCACCGTGTACTCCATCATTACCTGGCTGCTCAGCGACCCGAAGACCAGGAAGCGGTCCAGCCTGGCGGCCAGGTCGCGGACGGCTGCCGGCCACCGGTCGGGGCGCGCCGCCCAGCCCGCACCGAGCGCGGCGTACGTCTGGAGGCAGCCCTTCGGGTTGCCGGTGCTGCCGCTGGTGTAGATGATCCGCCCGCCGTCCCCCGGACGGCCGGCGCAGTCCAGTGCGGCCGCTGACGGCGGTCCGGCGAGCAAATCGCGAACCCCGGTCGAGCCGGCGGAACCGCCCAACGGGCCGACGGCGTGCAGGTCGAGTCCGTCGGCTGCGACCCGTAGCCCGTCGGTCGCCGTGGACCGGTCGACCACCACCGCCCGGTTGGCCGGCACCGTGCCGCCACCAGTGAGGACGTGACGCAACTGTCCCGGTGTCAGCCCGGGTCGCACCCCGGCGACCCGGGCGCCGACCACCTGGGCGGCGATCATGGCGGCGAACGCCTCCGGCGAGACGCCGAGCGCCATCGCCACCCCGTCACCCGGCCCGATCCCCGCCGCCCGCAGACCGGTGCTGATCCGCCCGACAGCGTCCAGGAGCTCGGCTCCGGTGACGTGGCGCGCACCATGCTCGAACACCGTCCGGTCGGCGGCAGCCGCCAGTAGGTCCAGGATCGGCTGCGGGTACCCCGGCGCCGGCTCGGCCGGACCAGGCAGCTCAGCCGGCTCAACTGCCGACATCGGTGAGGCACCCCTTCACGAACACGGCCAGCGGCTGTTGATGCACGCTCGCCAGGTCCCACTCGTTCTCCAGATTCTCGGCGAGGTGGTGCACCGCGCGTACCCGGCCGCCGCTGTGGAACCGCACCACCGGATGCAGGTAGGTGGCCTCGTGAGCGGCGTCGGCGTCGTTCTCCGCGACCCGGGGTACCGACACGTCGAACGGGTCGACCGAGTCGTGGTTCTCCCCGTACTCCAGGGTGACGGCGAAGGTGGGCAGGCTGGCACCGAGTCCACCGTCGGTCAGGTACGCCAGCGGCACCTCCTCGTGGTGGTACGCCGAGCCGTCCGGCCCGACGGTTACCACGTCGGCGAGCACGCCGAACTGCTGCCACAGCGCCGACGACCGGTTGACCCGGGCGACGAGTGCGTCGGTGATTGCCTCCGGGGTGGCGTCGAGTCTGGTGGTCGGCCAGCCGGTGCCGTGGTACCGGGCGCCGAGGATGCGGTACAGCGCCCGTACCCCGTACCGGAAGCCGTGGATGAATCCGCTGGTCGACGTCTTGAAGTCGCGTTGCTGGGTGAGCGTGCCGGTGAAGTACAGGTCGGGCACGGTGGTCGACTCGAAGGCGGA
Source organism: Micromonospora sp. LOL_015 (assembly GCF_048060275.1). NCBI lineage: Bacteria > Bacillati > Actinomycetota > Actinomycetes > Micromonosporales > Micromonosporaceae > Micromonospora > Micromonospora sp. LOL_015. The sequence goes on along the minus strand of NZ_JBHMIO010000002.1, from coordinate 76,692 downwards.
CGTCTGCTCGGGGAACCGGTCGTTGATGACCAGCCGGGGTCGGCAGGTGTCGTCGAAGATGCCGGCGTCGAACCGGAACCCGGTGCAGGCGATCACCCGGTCGTACCGGATCTCCCGGATGGCTTCGACCGTCCGGGCGTAGCGGAACCGGACCAGGTAGCGGCCGTCGGCGTCGCGGGTGATGCGCTCGATCGTGCCGTCGAGCACCGCGTTCTGCGACTTCAGCTGGTAACTGTCGAGGAAGTTGTTGTTGACCGCCCGCAGGTGGCCGACGTAATGCGTCTGCCAGGCGAACCGGACGGAGCGGGGACCGGCGACGTGGATGACGGCCGCCGTTTCCATCAGCGCGTCGGCGGTCTCGAATCCGGAGTTGCCCTTACCGATGATCATGACGCGCTGGCCGGTGAAGTTGGTCGGGTCGACGCTGACGGTGTCGTAACGTTCTGCCGTCTCGATGCCGGGGATCGGTGGGACGTACAGTTGCGACACTCCGGTCGCGACGATCACCCGGCGGGCGTGCCAGGTCCGGCCGTGTTCGTCGAGTACGGCGAACCCGTCGCCGTCGCGACCGATCCGCATCACCCGGGTCTGGTACTCGACCCGTACCCCGGTGGCGCTGGCGAAGTCGGCCAGGTAGCGGACCAGGTCGTCGGCTGCCGGAAAGTACCGCATGCTGTACCGGGTGAACAGCAGCTCCGGATCGTCGCTGAGCAGCGAGTTCCAGTCCATCCGCAGCCGAAGTTCGGCGTCGTCGTAGCCGGTGTGCACTTTGTTGATGGAGATCAGTTGCCGGTGTCGGGGATAGCGGGTGAAGAACGTGCCGGGGGCGGCCCCGGCCTCGAGGACCGCGTAGTCGTGGCCGTCGCGGTGCATCAGGGCGGCGAGCTGAATTCCCGCAGGCCCGGCACCGATGATCAGATAGTCGTGTGCCATGGCGCGACGCTAGCGGTGGGTATTCAGAGATTCATCAGACCCGATTGGCTGAATCCGGGTCCGGGTCCGGGTCTCGGGGCTGTCGGGCTGAGAGTGTTCTGAGATTCCGTGGTTACGGTCGGCGAGGTGACCAGCAATACGGTGACCGAGATCGATGCCATCGATCTGATCGGCCCCCTGCACCCGGCCGACCTACGGCGCGTGGCTGCCGCAGTGCACATCGAGGTCACTGCGGCGGTACGCGGCCGGGTGCAGGGTTGCCGTTCGTATCTGCGTGGCGTGCTCGACGGCGACCGGACCGTCTACGGTGCGACCACCGGCTTCGGCGCCCTGGTCGGCTTCGCCGGCCGGGACAACGACGCCGATCAGGCCGACAACACCCTGGCACACCTCGGTGCCGGTCAGGGCCCGGACATCGACCCGGCGGTGGCCCGGGCCGCGATGCTCGTCCGGGTGTGGTCGTTGGCCCAGGGTGCCTCGGGCGTGTCACCACATGTGGTCGACGCACTGGTCGCCATGCTCGCGACCACGTTCGCTCCGGCGATGCCCCGGTTCGGCTCGGTCGGGGCCAGCGGTGACCTGATCCCGCTGGCGTACGCCACCCAGTCGCTGCGCGGTCAGGGCCACGCCTACCTCGACGGTGAGCGGCTGCCGGCGGCCGAGGCGCTCCGGCGGGCCGGGCTGCGGCCGTTGACGCTCGACGGACGGGACGCGCTGGCGTTGGTGAACGGCACGTCGGTGACGACGGCCGCGCTCGGGACCGCGCTGCACGACGTCCGGGTGGCGCACCGGTCGGCGCAGCGGCTGGCCGCGCTGCTCGCCGACGTGCTCGGCTGCGACACCCACCAGTTCCTGCATCCGAGGCTGATCGCGGCGTACGGCCATCCGGGCGCGGTCGAGGTGGCGGCGCGGATGCGTGGGCTGCTGGCCGGGGCGCGGCCGTCGGGCAGCCGGCCGCTGCAGGAGGCGTACAGCATCCGGTGCGGTCCGCAACTGCTCGGCGCGGCCGAGGGCGCGTTGCGCTACGCGGACACGGTGTTGGCGGCGGACCTGACCGGGGTCAGCGACAACCCGCTGTTCTTTCCGGACGACGATCTGGTGCTGCACGGCGGGAACTTCTTCGGCCAGCCGGCCGCGTTCGCCGCCGACGTGCTGGCGATGGTCACCGCCCAGGTCGGCAACCTGGTCGAGCGGCAACTGGATCTGCTGGTCGATCCGGCCCGCAACGGTGGTCTGCCGCCGATGCTCGCCGCCGGCCCCGGCCAGCAGCACGGGCTGCAGGGTGCGCAGCTGGCGGCGACCGCGCTGGTCGCGCAGCTGCGCCGGGAAGTCGCGCCGGTCAGTTCGCAGAGTCTGCCCACCAACCTGCACAACCAGGACGTCGTGCCGTTCGGCACCCAGGCCGCGCTGCGCGCGGTGGACCAGGCACGGCTGCTGCGGCTGATCTGCGGCTCGCTGGCGGTCGGGCTGCGCCAGGCGGTGCACGTGGGGGCGCGTCGGCCGACCGCACCGGGCTGCGCTCAGCTGCTCGACCAGCTGGTCGAGGTGGTGCCGGCGATCGACCCGGACCGCCCCCTCGACCAGGACGTACGCCGGGCAGCCGACCTGCTCGACCACGTCGACGAGGCGGCCGGCGGTGGATCGACAGACGCCGGACCTGACCGGCAGGCAGCGGAACCTCGGTAATTGTCCTTCGTAGCGTCAGGCGGTGAATCAAGCGATGCTCGACTATCTGATCATCGGGGCGGGCCCGGCCGGGCTCCAGCTCGCGTCGCACTTCGAACAGTCCGGACAAGCGTCCTACCTGGTGCTGGAGGCCGCCGGTGCACCGGGCGCATTCTTCGAGCGTTACCCGCGGCACCGCCAGTTGATCTCAATCAACAAGCCACACACCGGCTCCACCGACCCCGAACTCAACCTGCGGCTGGACTGGAACTCGCTGCTCAGCGACGACCCGGACCTGCTGTTCACCCGGTACACCGAACGGTACTTCCCGCATGCCGACCTGATGGTGCGCTACCTGGCCGACTTCGCCGCCGCGACCGGCGTTCGGGTGCAGTACGAATGCCGGGTGACCCGGGTGGCCCGCGACCCGGCCGGTGGCTTCGAGGTCACCGACGGGTCGGGCACGGTGCACCGGGCGCGCCGCGTCGTGGTGGCGACCGGGGTGTCCCAGCCGTACGTTCCGCCGGTGCCCGGCATCGAGCTCGCGGAAGGGTACGGCGACATGCCGGTCGACCCGAAGGACTTCCTCGACCAACGGGTGCTGATCATCGGCAAGGGCAACTCGGCGTTCGAGACGGCCGACAACCTGCTGGAGACCACCGCGTTGATCCACGTGGCCGGGCCGAGTTCGATCCGGATGGCGTGGCGCACCCACTACGTGGGGCACCTGCGCGCGGTGAACAACAACTTCCTCGACACGTACCAGTTGAAGTCGGCTAACGCCATCCTGGACGGTGAGGTGCGAAGCATCGTCCGCGACGCGGCCGGTTACCGGGTGCGGTTCAGTTTCAGCCGGGCCGAGGAGGTCGTCAAGGAGCTGCCCTATGACCGGGTGCTGGTCTGCACCGGCTTCCAGTTCGACCCGTCGATCTTCGCTGCGGACACCCGTCCGGCGTTGACGATCAAAGACCGGTTCCCGGCCCAGACCGCCGAGTGGGAATCGGTGAACGTGCCGGACCTGTTCTTCGCCGGCACGCTAACCCAGCAACGCGACTTCAAGAAGTCGACCAGCGGATTCATCCACGGCTTCCGGTACGGCGTCCGCGCGCTGCACCGGATCCTGCGGCGGCGTTACCACGGTGAGGCCTGGCCGGCGGGGAAGCTCGACGCCGACCCGGTCGCGATGGCCGACGCCATCATCGCCCGGGTCAACCGCACCTCCGCGCTGTGGCAGGTGTTCGGGGTGCTCGCCGACGTGCTGACCGTGGCCGGGCCGGATGTCCGCTTCCACGAGGAGGTGCCGGTCGACTACCTGGTGGGCAACGGGCTGTCCGCGCCCGGCCACGAGCCGACCCACGCCTTCGCGGTCACCTTGGAGTACGGGCCCGAGCACGACCAGGTGGACCCGTTCGACGTGTCGGTCAACCGGATCGCCCAGGACTCGGCCGGCCAGGCGCACGACGCCGCGTACCTGCATCCGGTGGTCCGGCGCTACCGCCACGGCGTCGTGACCGACGTCCACCACCTGGCGGAGAACCTGGAGAACCGGTGGGACCGGCCGGACGTGCACCGGGCGCCGCTGGTCGCCTTCCTGGGCCGTTGCCTGGCCACCGTACGCGGATGAACGGGACCAAACTGCCCAGCGTCGCCGCCCCGGTGAACCTGGCCGACCTGCGGGCGGCGGCCCGTCGCCGGCTCGACCCGGCGCACGACGACTTCTTCGCCGGCGGTGCCGGCGACGAACGGACCGTACGCGACAACGAAGCCGCCTTCGACGCCTACCGGGTACTGCCCCGGGTGCTGCGCGGCGTCGGCGCCCGTGATCTGCGGGTGGAGCTGTTCGGCGAGACGGTCTCGATGCCCGTGCTGGCCTCGCCGACCGCCTTTCACCGGCTCGCCCACCCGGACGGGGAGGCGGGTTGTGCCCGCGCGATCGCGGCGGCCGGCACGATCATGGTGGTCAGCATGGCCGCCACCACCCCGGTGGAGGCCATCGCGGCCGCCGCCGCCAACGTGACGCCCCGTCCGCCGAAGTTGTGGTTCCAGCTCTATCCGCAGCCGGACGTGGCGTTCACCGAGTCGGTGATCCGGCGCGCGGAGGCGGCCGGCTGCGGTGCGCTGGTGGTCACCGTCGACTCGCCGGTGTTCGGGCGGCGCGAACGGGACCTGCGGCACGGCTTCCTGGACCTGCCCGACGGGCTGTGCTGCGAGAACATGCGCGATCCGGTGACCGGCGAGATCCGGACGATCACGATGGACGCCGCCCTGGACTGGCGGCGGATCGACTGGCTGCGGGAATCCACTCGGCTGCCGCTCGTACTCAAAGGCGTCCTGCACCCCGCCGACGCCGCGCTGGCCGTCGAACACGGGGTCGACGCGGTGCTGGTGTCCAACCACGGCGGGCGGCAGCTCGACGGCGTACCGGCCAGCGTCGACGCGCTGCCCGCCGTCGTCGACGCGGTCGCGGGCCGCCTCCCGCTGCTGCTCGACGGCGGGATACGGCGCGGCACCGACGTGCTCACCGCGTTGGCGTTGGGCGCGGTCGCCGTCGGCGTCGGCCGGCCGGTGCTGTGGGGCCTGGCCGCCGGCGGTGAGATGGGCGTACGCCAGGTCCTGGAGCTGCTGCGGGCCGACCTGGACCGGGCGATGGCGCTTGCCGGAGCGGACTCTCCGGCCGCGATCACCCCGGACCTGGTCACCCCGGCGGTGGGCGGCCGAGCGTGGCCGGCGGGGGTACGCCGATGACCGGGTCCGGCGTACCCGTGCTGCTTGCCCTCGTGGCGGCGGCGGTCCTGGTGTGGACGCTGCCCCGCTGGCTGCCGCCGGCGGTGATCGGCCTGCGGCAGTGGGTGTTCGCCCGGGTGAACGGTGGTGAAGGGATCGCGGTGCCCGGCCCGCTGGTCGGCGCGGAGCACTTCGAGCGGGTGTACGCCCACCCGGCGGCGGACGGACGCAGCCGGGGCGCGGGCCTGTCCGATCTGTTCTGGTACTGGTTGTCTCCGGGGCCGCACATGCACCAGGAGCACCTCGAATCGGGTGAGCGCTACCGCACCGTGGCCCGGACCACCCGGCGGGTGCTGGCCGTGTCGCAGCGACGGTCGACGGAGTTGGCCGCCTCGGCCGCCCGCCGGCAGCTGGACCGGCTGCCGCCCGGGCGGACCAGCCTGGTGCGGCTACGCGACATGATGCTGCCGATCTGGGCCGAGGTCTACTACGAGCTGGTCTTCGATGAGGCGTGCCCGCCGGACGCCCGGGCGCTGATCGTCGCGAACGCCGGCGACGTGTCGTCCGCGCTGAAGTGCAGTGGGCTGCGGCACCTGAGCCGGCGGAACCGGTTGACCCGCTATCTGCGGGCCCGCGTCGACGCGGGGACCGCCCCGGTCGTGCTGCCGGAGCCGTTCACCGCCCAGGAGACCGCCTGGTACCTGCACGGTGCGTTCTTCACCACGGCGGTCGTGCAGATGTCCGAGGCGATGGCGCATCTGCTGCTGGCCGTCGCTCAGCATCCGCCGACGCAGCTCGCGGTGCGCCGGGCGTTGGACGGGCCGGCGGAGGCCGCCGATGAGCTGCTCGACCGGGTGATCGACGAGACGTTGCGGGTGCATCCACTGTTCGGGGTGGCGCACCGGATCACCTCGGCCCCGATCGAGGTGGATGCCGGCACCACTCTGCCGGCCGGCTCGGTGCTGCTGTTCAACTATCTGGCCTTTCAGCGCACCGGACCGGCCGCCGACGACGATTTCGACCCGGACCGTTGGTTGCGGCTGTCCCGGCGGGAGGCACACTTCGTCCCGTTCGGCGTCACTGCGAACCGGGCCTGCCCGGCGCGCGGCGTCGCGCCGGTGATGATGCGCGCGGCGACCCGCGAGGTGCTGCGCCGGTACGCGCTGGTCTCCTCGGTACGCCACGACCGGTCGTTGCCCAGCCGGGGTCCGTGTTACCTGCTCCCGGCCGGTTCGGGCGAGGTCGGGCGGCTGCGGCTGTGGCTGATGCGCACCGAGGACCGGTGGGCCGACGTCTGGCGAAGCCTGGTCCAGCTGGTGCTGGGCAGTGTGATGGTGCTCCACGCACGACGGCTGCGGCTGTGCGCGAACCACTTCGACCAGGCCGGGCGCTGACGCTGCCGAAACTTCGCTGGAGGGCCGATGAGTACGGTCGACCTGGCGCCACGGTTCTTCATTGCCGTGGCGGTCATCCTGCTCTGCTGCCGGACGGTCGCCTGGCTGCTCGGCAGGGTCGGCCAGCCGGCCGTGGTGAGCGAGATGCTCGCCGGGGTCCTGCTCGGGCCGTCGTTGCTCGGGCTGCTCGCCCCGACCGCCCAGCGGGCGCTGTTTCCGGAACAGCTGCATCCGGTGCTGTACGTCGTCGGGCAGATCGGCCTGGTGATGTTCATGTTTCAGGTCGGTTACGCGTTCACCACCCACCGGGTGGCCGACCTGGCCGGCACCGCCGGCGCGGTCTCGGCCGCCGGGGTGCTGGCACCGTTGGCGCTGGGCGCGCTGCTGGTGTTCGCCACCGCCGGACGTGTGCCGGTGCTCGCCGACGGGGTCCCGACCGGGGTGACGGCGGTGTTCGTCGGTGTCACCCTGGCGGTGACCGCGTTTCCGATGCTCGCCCGGATCGTCACGGAACGCGGGCAGGCCGGCACCCGGCACGGTTCGCTGGCCCTGGCCAGTGGCGCGATCGACGATGTGGTGGCCTGGATACTGCTTGCCGTGGTCCTCGCCGTGGCCACCGGTCGGCCCGGTCCGGCGCTGGTCACCGTCGGCGGGGCGGTGCTGTTCGGGCTGCTGCTCTGGCGGTTCGGGGCCCGGACGGCGGCGGCGCTGATTCGCGACGGCCGGCTCGGTGACCAGTCCCGGCTGCTGGCAGTCGTGACGCTGTTGTTCGCGGTGGCGTGGTACACCGACGAGATCGGGCTGTACGCCGTTTTCGGCGCGTTCGCGCTCGGTGCGGTGATGCCGCACGATTTGCGTACCGACCGGGTGGTGGAGACGCTCGTCCCGGTGTGTCAGACCGTCTTCCTGCCGTTGTTCTTCACCTATTCGGGCCTGCACACCGAGTTCGGCCTGCTCGGCGATCCGTCGGTGCTGCTGTTCGCGCTGGCCTGCGTGGCGGTCGCGATCCTGGGCAAGTTCGGATCATGCTGGTTGGCGGCCCGGCTCAGGGGCGAGCCGAACGGCGTGGCGTTGCGGGTCGGCGCGTTGATGAACGCCCGTGGCCTGATGCAGCTCATCGCGCTCAACATCGGGTTGTCCACCGGTGTCGTCAACTCTACGATGTTCACCGCGTTGGTACTGGTCGCCCTGGTGACGACGTTGATGACCACGCCGCTGCTGAGCTGGTTCGAACGTGTCGATCGCCGCCGAGGGGCCGGACCTGCGGCAGTCCTGATCGTCGACCCGCCGACCGAAGTCCCTGAACATCGACAAAGGTCTATGTAATCTGGGTCTGGTGTGCGATTCTCGACAGGTGATGACGGCAAGCGTGACGTCGCCACCGGCACTGCGCCTGCTCCTGATCGAGGACGACGCGGACCTCGCGGGTCTGCTGACCGAAGTGCTGGCCGACGAAGGATACCGGGTCGACGCCGCCCGCGACGGACAACGCGGACTGCATCTAGGGCTTACCCGAGCGTACGACGTCATGGTCATCGACCGGGTGCTGCCCGCGATCGACGGGTTGAACCTGCTCGCCCGGCTGCGTTCCCGTTCGGTACAGGCCCGGGCATTGATGCTGACCGCGCTCGGCGCCGTCGACGACCGGGTCGCCGGCCTTGACGCGGGCGCCGACGACTACCTGGTGAAACCGTTCGAGCTGGACGAGCTGGCGGCTCGGTTGCGGGCGCTGTGCCGGCGCGCCTTCGACACCGCCGAGACGGTACGGGTCGGCGATGGCTGGCTCGACCTCGGGCTGCGGGACGTGGTGCTGCCCGACGGATCCCGGGTCGCCCTGTCGTTGCGGGAGTTCGACCTGCTCCGGGTGATCGCCATGACGCCGACGAGGGTGCACTCCCGGTCCGGGCTGCGTCGGCAGGTGTTCGACGACGCCCATGCCACCTCTATCGTCGACACCTACGTCTACTACCTGCGCCGCAAACTCGGTCGGTCGGTGATCCGGACTGTGCACGGGGTCGGCTACCGGCTCGGTGAACTCTGATGCCCCACCCGTCGGCCGAGCAGTTCGGCATCTCCTGGGCGGCCGCCGAACGCAAGGTCATCGCGCGGGCCCGGCTGCGCGTCGGCGCGCTGGTCGGCCTCGCGGTCACCGCACTGGTCACCCTGGTCGGCGGGATCGCCTACGGCATGCTCGTGCACGGGCAGGAGAAACAGATCGACCGGGAACTGCGGTACACCGCCAGCCGTGGCGACCCGTCCGGGCCGCCGGGCTGCACCTGGCTGTTCCTGCGCGGCGGCGGCGAGCCGCAAGACGCGGCCCTTCCCGCACTGCAGACAGCAGGAGTCCCCGCACCGGCCGGATTCCCGCTGCGCCAGGTGATGGAGACGGTTGCCGCGACCGGCATCGAGCAGGTGACCAGGGTCGAGCGCAACGACACCGTCTACTTCGTCCTCACTCAGCCCCGGGACGGCGACACCATTCAGGCCGTCTTCGACACCCGTTACCACCTCGCCGACCGTCGCCAGCTGCTCCTGGCCCTGTCCATCACCGAGGGGATCGGACTGCTGGCCGCGCTGGCCAGCGGGATGGTCGTCGGCTGGCTCACGGTCGCGCCTCTCGCCGAGGCGCTCGCGCGTCAACGGCGCTTCATCGCCGACGCCAGCCACGAACTGCGTACGCCCATCGTCCAGGTGCACACCCGGGCGCAGGTGCTCGCCCGCCGGGCCCGTAACGGCAACGGCAACGGCATCGTTCCGTCCGAATACGCCGCCGACCTGGACCGGCTGGTCGGCACCACCCGGCAACTCGGCGAGGTGGTCGACGACCTGCTGCTGTCCGCCCGGCTCGGCGCCGCCCCGGCCGACCGTGCCTCCGACGCGCCGGTCGACCTGGCCGCCATCGTCGAGGACGCGGTCCTTGCCGAGAGCGACCGGGCACAGGAGTACGGCGTGGTGATCGCCCTGGACCGGTCCGCCGGTCCGCTGCCGGTGGCCGGGGTCTCCTCAGCGCTGCGCAGGGTGGTGTCCGAGTTGCTGACCAACGCGTTGCGGCACTCCCGACCGGGCGGCCGGATCGATGTCGCCGTCTGCCGCACCGCCGTCGGCGACACGATCGAACTGACCGTCGCGGACACCGGCGACGGCTTCGACCCCGACGAGCGCATCTTCGACCGGTTCCATCGCGGTACCGGGGCGGACCGGCTGCACATCGGCCTGGGCCTGGCGCTGCTGCGCGAGGTGGTGACGGCGCACCGTGGCACCATCGAGGCCGCCGGCCATCCCGGTGCCGGCGCGAAGTTCACCGTACGGTTGCCGGCTGCCGCAGGTCCGCCGGATCAGGGCAGTTGGGCCTGCACGACGCCGGCCACCACCCGGCTGCGCAGCACCTGCTGATCGGTGGCGGCCGGGCCGTGGGCGACGGTGCCGTCGGTGAGCCGGAACGCGCTGCCGTGCCACGGGCACACCACGCAGGCGTGGCCGTCCGCGCTGATCACCTCACCCTGGTCGAGGGGTCCGTTCTGGTGGGCGCAGTGGGCCAGCAGGACCGTGACGTCCTCGCCGTGCCGGTAGACCAGCACCGGTACGTCGTCCACCTGCCGGCTGATCATGCCCGATTCGGGCAGGTTGGCGAACTCGGCGATCGGGTGCCAGCCGGCGGAGATCCGGTGCAGCTCGGGCACTGCGTGGTTGACTCCAGCGGCCTGCTTGTAGGCGAGATGGCCGCCGAGGAAGCCGCCGGCACCGACCGCGGCGAGGCCGAGGAATCCGAGCGTACGGCCGGTCTGGTGGCGGCCGCGCAGCCGGGCGACCAGCGACCCGGCGTAGCAGGCGATGCCGACGGTGTTGGCGATCGCGTGCACCAGGCCGATCCGGCGCTGCTCGCGGGACAAACTCGCCCAGTCGTTCGCTCCGGTGACGGCCGCCGGGATCGCGGCGGCCGTGCCGACGCCGACCAGGGTGGTCGCGGCCCGTCGCTGTCCGGGCAGCATGTCGAGTACGGCAGCGCTCAACCAGGCACCCATCGGCACCTGGATCAGCACCGGGTGCAGCGGATGCCCCAGCCACACCCCGTGCAGCAGGTCGCGGACCCGTTCGTCGCTGATCCGCCGCTGGACGCTCTGCTGCAGCCGGTCGCCGATCCGGTCCAGCCCGGTCGCCTGCTCAATCCTCATCAACAGTGCCCGCATCGGCGACACATTCCCGAGCTCGGCCGTCTCAAACCCGTGGCGGGCGTCTCGCATCGGTTTCGGCCGAGATCAAGGTGGCCCGGGATTCCAGGATCAGCGATCGCCGCCTCGGACGAGAGTTCGCTCCAAAAGGGTTACCAAGCCCATGACGATCAGGGCCGCTGCGATGATGGTCCCGGTGACCGCCCAGACGCCGGCAATGTTGAACTCGCGCGACGACCGCATCAGCAGCCAGCCGATCCCGGCCGTCGAGATGATCACCTCCGCGTTGACCATGCCCCGGATGCCACGGCTCACGCCAAGCCGGATCCCGGTGATCGCCAGCGGTAGCGCCGACGGCAACGTGATCTTCAGGATCGTCTGTGTTCGTGACGCGGCGTAGGCGTGCGCGAGCTGTTCGTGGGCTGGGTTGACATTCTTCAGACCGGCCTGCATGGAGACCACGATGATGAAGAAGGAATAGAGGAACACGACGGCGACTCGGGTCGCCGCCCCGAGCCCGAACACCATCATCAGGATCGGAATGGTCGCGGTGATCGGCACCGACATGCCGGCGTCGATGTACGGCGCGATCAGCTGCTCGACGGTACGGGAGAGGCTCATCAGCACGGCCACTACGACGGCGGCACCGATCGCCACTCCGATGCCCATGCCGAAGGTCTTGGCGCTTTCCGACAGAACGGAGAACAAAATCCCGTCCTGAAAGAACGAGAGCCATGTGTGGTAGATCTCGGAGACCGGTGGCAAGGCTCGGTAGTCCGCCAGCCGGCCGAAGACCTCCCAGAGCGCCAGGAATACCGCCAAGGATGCCGCTGTCGCCCACGGAAACCTCATCGCTAGCGCGGTCACCCGAGGGCTCACCAACGACGTCGTTGTGGTGCGGGTCGGTGTCGAGACCATGGGCTAGCCTCCTGTGCCGTAGAGCCCCTGCGGGGCGATCTTGCGTTCAACCCAGCGGCCGAGCGCCATCAACAGCAGTCCTTCGGCGACCACCACGGCCACCCCGGCGTAGACCACATCGGCTTGGAAGAAGCTTCGTGCCTCCATGACCAGTCCGCCGATCCCAACGGTGGTGAGCGTCAATTCGACGATCACCATCCCTACCACGCCCCGGGACACGGCTACCCGGAACGCGCCGCCGAGAGCGGGCAGTAGGCCCGGTAGAATCACCTTTGCCCACAGTTGCCACCGGGTGGGGGCGAACGCCGCCGCCATGTCGATCAGGTTGGCGTCGACGATCCGGGCTCCCGTGCGTACCAGGGAAACGACTAGTGCGAAGGCGAAGAGAAAGACGACGACGGACCGCGCCGTCAGACCAAGCCCGAACACGATGATGACGATCGGGATCAACGCGATAGTCGGAGTGGCCAGATCGATGTCGATGTACACGCCGAAGATCCGGTTGAGCAGTGGCGAGCGGCCTAGCGCGATTCCGATCGGCACGCCCACGGCGAGGGCGACCGACGTGCCTATCAGCAGCGCCTGGTTACTGCGCCAGAGCGCTGGGCCGAGTTCGCCCGACAGGGCTAGGTCCCAGGCGGCGGCGACGATCGCAGTCGGCGTCGGAAACAGGATCGAGTTGCTTATCTGCGCCGCGATCTGCCAGGCGAGCAGTAGCGTAAGCGGGCTGACGATCCGGAGCACCTTGACGGTGCGGGTCGTGCCGTGTGGGCCGTTGTCGGGTGTCGGTCCCCGCCGGGGCCGCCGCTGGCGCGGCAGCCCCGGCGTCTGCGACGCCGTCGACGATGTGGCGCTGATGGAGCTCGGCGCGGTCATCTGCGGCTCGCTCTCCTTTCCGGCTACGCAGTGCGGGCAGCTGGCGGACTACTCGATCATCGATTCGGCGACCTGCCAGATCGACGGGTCGATCAGCTCCGAGCCGGACGGGAAGCCGTCGTCGGGTTCGATCTGTTCGGTTTCAATCATGAGGTCGACCTGCTGGTCGACCGTTTCGGCGGCGACACCCATGTCTTCGAAGAAGAGCGACAGCAGCACCTCGGCACTCGGCGAAGTGGTCACCTCGTGGTAGGCGAGCCACTCGTCGAGCACGGCTGGGTTGTCAGCAAGTTCTCGTACCGATTCGGCGTGGTGCCGTTGGAACTCCTCCAGGAACACTCTGGTCTCGTCGTCAAAGCTGGCTTCGTTGTATGTCAGGACGGTGTCGAGTAGGAACGGGTACTCGTCCAAGGGGCGGTAGAGGACGTCGAATTCGCCCTGCTCGCCCTGCTCGGTGACTTCCTCGTCGAAGCCGATGGAGACTGCGGTGGCGTCGAGTTCGCCGGCTACCAGCGCTTCGACCCGTACGGCGGAACCGGTCATGGTGATGAACTGCGGTTCGACGTCGGCGTCGAGCACCCATAGCCGGGCGGCGAGGGTGCCGGCCGAGATCGGGGCCTGGTAGGCGACCCTCTTGCCGTCGAGGTCTTGCGGGCCGGTGATGTCCGTGCGGCCTACGATGGTGAAACCGAAGCGGGAGCCGCCGCCGAACACCCGCAGCGGGACCCCGCCGGCGACGGCGGCGAGCACTGTAGGTAGCGCTACGTTTATCGCGTCCGACTCGCCTTGGACGAGCGACTGAACGACGCTCTCGTTCGCCTCGATGAAGCGGGCCTCGACGTTCCAACCGTCGGCCTTCATCGCCTCGGCCGCCCGTACTGTGGGCATCTTGGCGACCGTGAAGTCGAGGCTCTTGCCGTCGACCACGACGCCGGGACCGCTGGTGGTGACGACCCAGGTCTTGTCACGAGCCTTGGCTGATTCGAGTACCGCATCGCGGCCTTCCTCGGCGATCGAGCCGCCGTCGCCTCCACCGCCGCAGGCGGTCAGGAGCAACGCCGTGCTGAGCAGGGCAGCGGTGGCACGCCAGCCGAGTTGTCGCCGTCGGCTGGTGGGGCTACCCGGGCATACTTGAGTAGATGTGTTCTTATCCATCCCACTGTTCCTTCTCAATCGGTCGAACTTTTTGGGACGGTGCGTGACGCCGGAGAAGTCGGGCGGCTAGGCGGATGCGCCGGAGGGACTTTCGTCGCCGGAGACCACTTCGTTCTCGATGAGCTTCCAGACCCGGTCGACGTAGTCGGCGAATTCGTGTGAACGCTTGACCGCCAACGTGCGGGGGCGAGGAAGATCGATCCTCACGATTTCGCGTACCCGGCCGGGCCGGGCACCGAGGACGATTACCCGGTCGGACAGGTATACGGCTTCATCGAGCTGGTGCGTCACGAACACCACGGTCTTGCGGTCGATATCCCAGATCCTCAGCAGTTCTGCCTGCATTACCTCACGGGTCTGGGCGTCGACGGCCGCGAACGGCTCGTCCATGAATAGGATGTCGGGTTCGATGGCCAACGCGCGGGCGATGTTAACCCGCTGCTGCATACCACCGGAGATTTCCGAGGGGTAGTGCGATTCGAAGCCGGTGAGTCCCACCAGCTTGATGAGGTCCAGTGCGCGGGCTTTGGCCTGGGCACCAGGTATCCGGTCGAGTTCCATTCCGAAGGTGACGTTGTCCAGGACCGTCCGCCACGGCAGCAAGCTCGCTTGCTGCAGAACGAAGCCCCGCTTTCGGGTCGGCCCGTCGATCCGCTCACCGTCGATGAGTACTTCGCCGGTTGTCGGTGCGACGAGGCCGTGCAGCATGCGTAGCAGCGTCGTCTTGCCGCACCCGCTGGCACCGATGATGCTGACGAACTCGCCGGGCCGGATCGTGATGGAGACATCCTCCAGGACGGTCAACGAGCTGTCCCGCCTGGTGAAGGTCTTGCCGAGGGATCGACCTTCCAGCTTGTTGCTCATGTTCGTATCGTATATGACTAGAACCGTCATCTCAATGACACCAGCTCGTAAAATTGAGTCAAGACGCAGGCCAGCCGGCCTCTGCACCCACTACGGCACCAGCGCTGCCACGATGGCGTTGGTCATCTCCACGCTGCCGGCCGACCCCCCGAGGTCGCTGGTGCGCGGTCCGTCAGCGAGCACTGCAGCCACCGCCAGCTCGATCCGCTCTGCTACCCCGGCTGCCCCGAGCTGGCGAACCAGCATGGCCGCGCTCAGCACCGTGGCTATTGGATTTGCGCGAGCCTGACCGGCCCGTCGTGGCGCGGTGCCGTGCGCCGGTTCGAAGTACGACCTAGTGTTCCCCACACAGCCTGACGCGGCGAGCCCGATGCCGCCGGTCGTTCCGGCGGCCACGTCGGAGAGGATGTCGCCGAACGCGTTCGTCGTCACGATCACGTCGAACTGCTCGGGATGGCACACCAGATCCAGCGCGCAGGCATCGACGTTGCGGGTCTGGTACGTCACGTCCGGGTAGCGGTCGGCAACCTCGGCCACCGCGTCGAGGAACACCGAATCGGTCAACCGCAACGCGCTGATCTTGTGCGCCGCGGTCACCGAACAACGCCGCGACCGAGCCTGCTCGAAAGCGACCTCGGCCGTACGCAGCGACGCTCGGCGGGTGACCACCCGTTCTGCGACGGCACCGAGTCCCCCGTCCAGTGGCCGTTCCCGACCGGAGTACAACCCTTCGGTTATCTCCCGCACGATTAGCAAGTCGACATCCGGTTTCGCCCCCGGTACCCCAGGGAAGCTGCGCGACGGTCGCAGACTGGCCACCAACTCTAGCCCTCGGCGCAGGTTTCGCAGCGGATTCGGCACCCCGGCCGGCACCCCGGCGACGTCGAGCGCGCCGAGCAGCACACCGTCGGCGGACCGTGCCGCTGCCAGGGTCTCGGCCGGCAGCGGGTCCCCGGTGCGCTGGTAGCAGTCCAGCCCGGCCGGCGCGTGACGGAACCGCAGACTCGGTCCACCGGCCACGCTGGCGGCGGCCCGCAGCACCTGTTCGGCGCAGTCGGTCACCTCTGGGCCGATGCCATCGCCCCCGATAACGCATATCTCGTAGGTCATGGTCGTCTCCTTCCTTACCGCCCTCACCGCCAGTCGCCTCCCAGCACAGGTGCGGTCGCTCAGCTAGTGCCGTCGATCAGGGACGAGGTGGCGATCCCGGCGAACACGATCAACGCTCCGACGACGGTGCCGGTCCGTACTGCCTCCAGGTTCCGCAGCACGACCGCGCCGATCATCACCACGAACACCGGTTGTGAGGCGATGATCGGCGCGATCAACGACAGATCCCCGGCCCGCAGCGCGAGAAAAAGCAGGAACGCGGCGAGCGCGGTCAGCACGCCGTGCAGCGCGAACCAGCCGCACGCCGGTCTCCTGCGCCGTAGCGCGCCCGGCTCGCGTACCGCTGTCACCAGCAACCAACCGACCGTTGCCGTGGCGACGCCGAGGAAGGCGCCGAGCGCCGCGTCCGGATGGATGTCCAGCGCCGCCTTGCGCAGCAGATCGGAGGTAGCCAGGGCCGCGCCGGCCGCCACCGGCCAGATCAGTAGCCGGACCAGATCCACCGGCCCGGCGTTGAGGACCACGCCCCCCCGGTTGGCCGAGCCGCCCCGGGCGCTGAGCCACAACCCGGCCACCACCATGACCAACATCAACAGCCGGCCGGCGGTCGGCCGTTCACCGAGGAACGCGACAGCGAACCCGGTCGCCGCCACTGGCTGGGTGCTGGACAACACCGGTGAGGCCACCGACGCTCCGGCATCACGAACCGCTCGCATCATCAGCAGTCGACCCAGCCCCGCGCCGGCGACACCCGCCAGGACGAACAGCACCACCGCCGATGCCGGAATTCGCCATGTGTTGACAGTGGTCAGGCAGAGCACGCCCAGCGCCACGGCGCCCGCGACGAGGCTGACCAGGAGGCCGCTCATCATGTTGCCGTGCCGGGTGGCCAGCTTGCTGACCACCTGGCTGCTCGCGTACGCGAACGCGGCCAGCAACGCCATCAGTTCGATCGGCAGGGTCATGTCAGCTGTTCGCGATCAGTTCAGACGATCGCGTTCCGCAAGGCCCCGATACCTGAGATCTCACTTTCCAGCACATCGCCCTGGGAGAGGTACTCCGGTGGTCGGCGCTGGTGGCCCACACCTTCCGGGGTGCCGGTCAGCACGATGTCTCCGGGCAACAGGGTCAGCCCGGTCGAGAGTTCGGCGATGATCCTGGCGATTGGGAAGATCATCTGCCGGGTGTTGCCCGACTGGACCGTACGGCCGTTGACTCGGCAGGAGATGTCGAGCGACTGCGGGTCGCCCACCTCGTCGGCAGTGACCAACACCGGACCCATCGGGCAGGTCTGGTCGAGGCTCTTGCCCTTGAGCCACTGCCCGCCGTACTCAGCCTGCATGTTGCGGGCGGTGACGTCGTTGGCGACCGTGTAGCCGAAGACGTGCCGTAGGGCGGTGTCCTCCGCGATGTCGGTGCCTCCGGTACCGATGACGACCGCGACCTCGACTTCCCAGTCGAGCTGCCCGGTCAGCCGGGGGTGCGCTGAGATGTCGTCGTAGGGTCCGACGACGGTGCCCGGGGCCTTGGAAAAGATCGTAGGCCGGTTGGGCAGCTGCACCTCCGGACGGGAGTGCCGGCCCTCCTCGAAATGGGCGAGGTAGTTCCAGCCGATGCAGTAGATGCTGCGAGACGGAGTCGGGACCGGTGCGACGAGTTCGACGTCGGCCATCGCGACCGGGTCCGGCGAAGCGGCGGCGGTCAGCCGACCCACCGGCCAGTCGAGGACATCGAGCATAGAGGTGACGCCGGGAAGCGGCAGTAGGGTATCGCCGTCGACGATTGCTACCCCCGGCCGTCCGTCGAGCTGGTAGGACGCGAGCTGGGTCATGATGGTCGCCGTTCGTATTCGGCGCGCAGCGCCGGTGACAGGGGGTACGCCTCCGCGAGCGGGACGCCTTCGCGGATTCTGGACAACGAGAAGGCGTCGACTGACTCCTGCTCGACGGCGGCGTCGACGATGTCGTCCACCTGCTCGGCTGGAACCACCGCGATGCCCTCGTCGTCGCCGATCAACAGGTCACCCGGGTTGATCAACACGCCGGAGCAGCCCACTGGGACGTTTAACTCGATCGCGACATGACGGGTTGGGAACGTCGCCGCGTGCGCGCCGGCGGCGAAGACCGGCAGCCCCACTTCGCGGATGCCGGGAAGGTCACGAACACAACCGTCGGTGACGACGCCGGCACCGCCTCGGTTTGCGATTCGGGCAGCGAGCAGGTCACCGAGGACGGCCGCGCCGAGTTCGCCACGGGCGGCCACCACCAGGACCTCGCCGGCCGATATCTCGTCGATAGCGATCCGGTGCGGGTCACTGGACTTGGGCGCGGCCCGCCGCGCGGCGAGCATGTCCTCCCGCATGGGCTCGGTGCGTAACGTCCGGGCCACGCCGATGAACCTGGGAGAACCCGGGGTGACCGGTGGGATCGGCAGGAAGCAGTGGTAGAGGCCGGCGTGCTGCAGCACGTATACGACCGTGCCGACGCCGATACCGGCCAACTTCGTACGGATGGTGTCGAGATCCATGGCGTCGACCCGTCACAGTCCGAGCATGCGGGCCGGGTTGGTCTTGGCCATCGCGATGATTTCGTCGAGGGCGACGCCCTGGAAGTACAGCATCTCGCAGAGCACGTTCATGGTGATGGCCGGCATGGGGTTGTACGGCTGTCCGCCGTCGGTGATTAGGTTGCAGTTCTCCGCCCCGACCTGGCCGATCAGCTCGACGAGTTCGTCGAAGTTTCGCCGACCCATGATTGGCTGGTACGGGTTGTAGGACATGTTGAACGTCGTGCCGCAGTCGACGAGCTGCTGGTAGTGGTCGAGGCTCCACCAGTCGCTGGAGTTGGGGTGCTCGATGACCTTGTTGGCGATGCCCAGCTCGGCCGCCCGACGCATGATCGGGATTGCTTCCTCGGGGCCGAGGTGGCCGGCGGAGAGGATGACCTGCGGATGGTCGCTCACCGCCTGGAGCACGTCCTCGGTGTGTGGCAAGAGCTTGCCGTCCTCGACGGCGAGGATCGGGGTGATCTGCTGCCCGAATGAGTGTTGCAGCTGGATCGCGCCCGGCTTCTTCTTCTGGACGTACCGGATCCCGTCGAAGGTCGGGAACATCACGACCCGGGCACCGCCGGCGAGTGCGGCCAGCACTGGGCGCACGGCAATGCCGCCGGCGGTGCCGTTCATCGTGATGCCGCCGAAGACGCGCAGGCCGTCAACTGCCTGATCGGTCAGCACGGCCTTGGTGTACGACGGGAAGAGGTGGTCTTTGAGCACGATCGCCTTCATGCCGGCGGCGGCGGCCGCGCGGGCGATATCGATGCTGGTGCCGATCCGGTCGATCGCGTCCGGGCCGCTGTGGATGTGCAGGTCGACAGCGTCGGTCAGGAAGTCCGGCCGTGGCCCCGGGTAGCCGATGGAGATCATCGACGCGGGGGGCACGGTCTCGTACGGGGAGAGGTCGTCGTTGCACATGCGTGGGCTCCTCAGGTTGACGTCATATACGATATTACGCAGCACGGCAACGCGCTCGCAACCAGCTGGTCACCGAGATCGTGGTCACTGTGAACCTTCTGAGCTGGGCATCCGCCCTGTGTGGCAGCCTGTGCGGTGACCGTCGAACCGGCGGCGACCCCCTCGCTGGCGCGGGCACATTCGCTCACCGAGGCACACTGGTGCGGCGGGGCATCGACGAGTGACGTCGGACACGGTTCGACCGGGGCGACCACGCGGCTTCGGGGAGCAGCCGAAAATGATATAGTATCTGTCATGCCGACCCTCGTCGGCCGCCCGGTATAACCACTAGCTACCGAGAGGGCCGCAGTGTCCAGTCTCAAGTCATCCGAGCTCTACCAGTCTCTGCGTACCCGGATCATCAACGGCGACTACCAGCCTGGTGACCGGCTGGTGCTGCGGCGCATCGCGTACGAGTACGACGTCAGCGAGATCCCGGTACGCGAGGCGATCCGAATGTTGGAACGCGACGGCCTCGTGGAGATGATTCCGTACACCGGTGCCCGGGTCATCACGCTTTCCCCGCAGAAGATCCGCGAGTCACTGTTCGTCCGTGGTCACTTGGAGAGCATCGCCACTGGCCTGGCGGCCGACCTACTCACCGAGAGCCAACTCGACGAGCTGGATGCGATGATCACCGCGATGGAGACTGCGGCGGTGGGTCAGTCCACGGTCGACTACGCGGAGATGAACCGCACCTTCCACGGTTTGATCAACACGGCCAGCGGGAACCAGGTGCTGTACGACACCCTCGCCGATCTGGAAGGCGCGCAGGTCGGATTTCAGGCCCTGTTCCGGCTCCGGCCACACCGGTTCGAAGTGTCGCTTCAGGAGCACAAGGAGATCCTCGGCCACTTGCGGGCCCGTGACGCCAAGGCCGCCAGCGAAGTCGCGCTTCGGCACAAACTCGGTGCATCGGCCGAACTGGAGGCGTTCTTCCTCGAGCACACCGTCCGACCGATCGAACCGACGAAGGAAAAGGCGACCGCGTGATGTCGCGTCGATACGACGTCGCCGTAATCGCCGGCGACGGGATCGGGCAGGAGGTGGTGCCGGCGGCGATCACCTGCCTCGACGTGGTCGCCGAACGGCACGGCTACACCGTCGACTGGCATGCGTACCCGTGGGGCTCCACCCACTTTCGTCAGCATGGCCGGATGATGCCGGCCGACGGCATCGATCAGCTACGCAGCCACCGTGCGATCTTCCTCGGTGCCGTCGGCGACCCGGAGATCCCGGACGCTGAGACGTTGTGGGGGTTGCTCATCCCAATCCGGCGTCACTTCGACCAGTACGTCAACCTACGACCGGTCCGCTCGTTGGTCAGTGTTCCCACCCGCGTGGTCAACGCCGGCGACATCGACCTCGTCATCGTGCGGGAGAACGTCGAAGGTGAGTACAGCACCGTCGGTGGCCGGATCTATCCCGGCGACGCCCGCGAGGCTGCGGTCCAGCAGACGATATTCACCCGCATCGGGGTGGAACGGGTCGCCAGGTTCGCCGGGGAGCTCGCCGCCCGCCGCCGGGGGCTGGTCACCTCCGCGACGAAGTCGAACGGCATCATCCACACCATGCCGTTCTGGGACGAGGTCGTCGAGCAGACTCTACGTGAGGTGCCCGGTGTACGGCTCGACAAGGAGCTTGTCGACGCGCTCGCCGCCAAACTCGTCCGCGACCCGGCGTCGTTCGACGTGATCGTCGCGTCTAACCTGTTCGGCGACATCCTGTCCGATCTCGCCGGTGCCGCCGCTGGTTCGATCGGCATCGCCCCGAGCGCCAACCTCAACCCCGAACGGGCGTTTCCGTCGATGTTCGAACCGGTGCACGGCTCCGCCCCAGACATCGCCGGTCAGGGCGTCGCGAACCCGATCGGGCAGATATGGGCCGGCGCCCTGATGCTGGAACACCTCGGTGAGTCGGCCGCCGCCGCAGAACTCATCGCTGCGTTCGAGGCCTGCCTTGCCGCCGGGGTACGGACCCGGGACCTCGGCGGCACCGCCGACACTCGAGAGTTCACCGATGCCGTCGTTGCTCACCTGCGGGCGCTTCCTGCACCGCTGATTGCGTCCGCCTGACTCGTCCGACCCGCCGGGCGGGGGCTGGTCAGTGGTGGTGCTTGGTCAGCTCGACGAAGGAGCGCCAGGCGGACGGGCCGAAGGCCAGGGTGCCGCCGTCGCGGTCCTTGGTGTCCCGGACCAGCACCCGGCCGGGCAGGTTGTCGGCCACCTCGACGCAGTTGCCGGATGAACCGTTCGACCGCGACGACTTCCGCCATGCTGGTTCATTGATCACTGGATCATCCCTAACATCAGGTCTCGGGTCTGGTCGGCGGACAGCGCCAACTCGTTGACTGCCTCCCAGACTAGTTCCAGTTCGAGTACGTCACCAGCGGTGGTGGCGACGCGTCCTCGCAGCAGATCGTCCAGATAGCCGACCCGCCTCCCGTCGCTCATGGTGGCCAGCGCCAGCGGCCCACCGAGGCCAGCGTGGAGCCCGGCCGACTCGGGGACCGCACGGATCCGGATGTTCGGCCGGTGCCCGAGGTCGACCAGGTGGGCAAGCTGATCCTTCATCACCTCGCGCGGACCGCGACGCAACGCCGTCTCCTCGACCAGGGCCACCAGATCCACCGGGGGATCGCGGTCCAGCACCGCGCGCTGTCGCTCCTGACGGGTCGCGATTACCTCCTCGAACCGGACCCGGTTGGACGGCACGGCAGCGAAGACCTGCCGCATGTACGCCTCGGTCTGCAGCAGCCCAGGGACCAGGGTCGGCTCCCAGGCCCGCAGCAACACCGCGCGTCGCTCGTGATCGACCCAGGAGCGCAGCCACGGCTGGCGGTCCTCTCTGCCCTCCCTCGACAGCTGTTGAAGCTGGTCACCGGAGTTCAGTAATTTGTCGAGATCCTTCGCGGTGTCCTCCTTCGGCACCAGCCGGCCGGTCTCGAAGCTGGCGATGAGCGACTTCGACACGCCTACCGCTTTGGCCAACTGGGTCTGGTTCATGCGCTGAGACAGCCGGAGCCGTCGAAGCTCTCCAGGTAGTTCAGTCATGTTTATAACCTCCAATAACTCGGGCTCATCTTTATCTCTGCGACTTTCATATTGCCCTATGTTCGGGTGGGAGTCCAGGGTGGATTGCGACGGGAAATTGACTCGATGAGTGAGGGGGCGACGGTGGAGGTGGGGGCGCTCCTCGGGGCGGCGCTGCTCGGCTTCTGTGCCGGGCTGTGGTCGTTCAAAGTGAAGTCCAGATGGTGCCCCAGCTGTGGGCGTGCGACCTGGCCGATGGAGCGCGGTGCCGACGGCGTCCAGCGGCCACGCGGCGATGGAAGGCCCGATGGGTAGCCGGCTGCTGCGGACGCCGGAGCCGAAACCAGGGGACGTGCTGTTGATCGGCCAGGAAGCGAGCATGCAGTTCGCCGGCGACCGGAGAATTCGATTTCGGGTCATCTCGGTGGACCGGAAACCGACCTACGACGGTTGGATCTGGCTCACCGGCTACGTCATAGACGAACGCGGATACGCCGCCGAGCGGCGGGAGATCTTCGTGCAACGCGACGGACTCTACCGACTGGCCAAACGGCAGTCGACGTGACAATTGATCAAGGAGAGAAAGATGATCACAGAGATGGTACGGGACTGGTGGCTGCGCTGGCTCGACTGGCGCTCCGGCCGGTCGACGGCGTCCAGGCGACTCGAATACCTGCGCCGCGAACGGCACGGACAACACCAACGCGGCCGTACGACGGCCCGGCACCGCCGGCTCGACGGCAACCGGGGACGCCACTGGTCGGCGGAGGCTACCGTCCTGGTCCCGACGCTGCGCCCACTGATGACGTACGGCCAACAACTCGGCTACCGGCTGCCGCCGCACGGCATGACCTGACCGGCGGCGTACCGCCGGATGATGAGTGGAGGGTGCGGGATGATCAGGGCAGGGCGCGGCTGGTTGCGACGGCGGCGTACCGGGCGGTGCTCGGCTTCGGGGTCCGAGCGAACGTCTCCCGGTCGACGGTGTGCAGGCCGAAGTGGAAGCGGTAGCCGGCGGCCCACTCGAGGTTGTCCAGCAGCGTCCAGTGGCAGTAACCGAGCACCGGTACGCCGTCGTCGCGATCGCGTCGAGCAGACCGGCCAGCGACGGTTCGATGAAGTCCGCCCGCAGGGCGTCGTCGTCCACACCGACGCCGTGCTCGGTCACGAAGACCGGCACCCCGCTGACCTGGTACGCGTACCGCACCGCGCCGCCGAGTGACGTCGGGTCGATCACCGCGCCAGCTGATGGAGCCCGGCCGGATCGTTCGGCGAGGACCGTCGGCGTGACGTGCTCCAGGAACCAGGTGTCGCTGGTGTTGTCGCCCTCGGTCTGGTGACCGGAGGTGGCGACACCGAAAAGGAAGCCGTCCGGGAAGCGTCTCATGGATGGACATTTCCGTGGCCGGCTCAAGATCACATGACGAAAAACTGGGACGCCACCGGCGTGTCGCCCGAATTTTCGTCAAGTGATCATGGAGTCAGGTGAGCTGCTGTACAGCGGACTGGATGGCGCGGTGCACCGTCGGGTACGCGTAGATCATGTGCCGCAGGCTGGTCAACGGCACCTCGCCGTGCACGGCGACGGCGAGTGCGCCGAGCACCTCGCCGCCGGTCGGTCCCGCCGAGGTCGCCCCGACCAGCACGCCCCGACTCGCGTCGGCGACCAGCTTGATGAAACCGTCGTTACCCGGCCCATGGATCCAGCCACGCGACGACTCGGCGACGTCGGTCACCGCCACCGCGACGTTCACGCCCTGCTCGCGGGCCTGGCGCTCGGTCAGGCCCACCGCGCCGATCTCCGGGTCGGTGAAGGTGACCCGGGGGACCGCCCGGTACTCGGCGGCCGGTCCGCCCTGGTCGAGGATGTCGCGCACCGCCACGTCCGCCTGGTACATGGCCAGGTGGGTGAAGGCGCCGTGGCCGGCGACGTCACCGACCGCCCACAGCCCGTCGGCGACCCGCGTCCGCTCGTCGGTGACCCGCATCCGCTCGTCGACCGGCAGGTGCCGGGCCGCCGGGTCCAGTCCGACGGTGTCGAGGCCGAGTCCGCCGAGGTCGCTGCGCCGGCCGGTGGCGACCAGCAGCCGCTGTCCGTTCTCCGGGCCGCCCTGCGACAGGTGCACGGCGAACGTGTCGTCGCGGTGCTCGACCCACTCGGCGCGGCTACCGAGCCGGAGCCGGATCCCGTCGTTACCGAGGGCGCGGGCGGCCAGCGCCGACGACTCCGGCTCCTCCCGGGACAGCAGCCGCTCACTGGGCTCGACGATGGTCACCCGTACGCCGAACCGGGCGAATACCTGGGCCAGCTCCAGCCCGATCGCGCCGCCGCCGAGCACGACCAGCGACTCGGGCAGGTCGGTGACCTCGATCGCTTCCTTGTTGGTCCAGTACGGCGTGCCGGCGAGCCCGTCGATCGGCGGCACCACCGGGACGGTGCCGGTGGCGAGCACCACGCCCCGGCGGGCGGTGAACACCTGCCCGTCGACGTCGACCCGCCCGGGTCCGGTGAGCCGGGCGGTGCCGTGCAGCACCCGTACCCCTTTGCCGGTGAGCCGGTCGACGGCGGCCGTGTCCGACCAGTCGGCGGTGGCCTCGTCGCGGATCCGTCGGGCCACCGGCGTCCAGCCCGGACGGATGTCGGCGGTGCCGGCCAGGCCGTCGATCCGGCGGCCCTCAGCGAGTGCGTTCGCCGCCCGGATCATCATCTTGCTCGGTACGCAGCCCCAGTACGGGCACTCGCCGCCGACCAACCGGCGCTCCACACCGACCACGTCCAGCCCGGCCTGGCTGAGCCGGCCGGCGACCTCCTCACCGGCCACGCCCAACCCGACGACGACGACGTCCACCTGTTGCGGCTCACTCATCCGGCCAGCATGTCACCACCGCCGGCAACCCGCAGACCGGGCGGCCCGCTGACCGGACGCCGACTCAGCGGTCCGACAGTGGCGGCGGGTAGTCCAGGCCGGCGCGGACGGCGAGCGGCAACCGCCACGGCTCATGCACCGCCGCCCCGGCGACACCGGCCAGCTCCGGCACCCACCGCCGGACGTACTCCCCGGCCGGGTCGAAGCGGTGCGCCTGGCGCAGCGGGTTGAAACCCCGGTACGGACGGGTGTCGTTGCCGGTGCCGGCGACCCACTGCCAGTTGCCGGAGTTGTTCGGCAGGTCACCGTCGAGCAACCAGCGATCGAACCAGCCGAGGCCGTCCCGCCAGTCCAGGCCGAGCTCCTTGGTGAGGTACCCGGCGGTGATCAGCCGGGCGCGGTTGTGCATCCAGCCTTGCGCCTGCAGTTGCCGCATGCCGGCGTCGACGATCGGCACCCCGGTGCGGCCGGTCTGCCAGGCGTCGAGGGCGTCGGCGTCGTAGCGCCACTGCTCGGCGGCCCCGCGCCGGTACGCGGTGGTCGCCAGGTCGGGGAAGGCGTTCGCGACCTGGTAGTGGAAGTCCCGCCAGCACAGTTGCCGGACGAACGGACCGGCGCCGTCCCCGGCGGCGGTGGCGACCTCCAGCGGCGACAGACAGCCGAACCGCAGGTAGGGGCTGAGCCGCGAGGTGGCGTCGCCAGCCAGGTCATCGTGGCTGTCGCCGTACCGATCGAGGCGGCTGCTGCCGTACCGGTCGAGGTCACCCAGCCAGTCGTGCAGCCGGCGCCGCCCGGCGGTCTCGCCCCCGGCGGCGGCCTGCGGCGACTCACCGTCCGGCAGGGCCGGCAGCCGTCCGACGGCGGGACCGCCGGGCAGCCGGATCCGCGCCGGACCGGCGCTTTCGGCACGCCAGTCGGCGCCGGCCCAGGCCCGGAAGTACGGCGTGAAGACCTTGTAGTGGTCGCCGTTGGTCGGGGTCAGCGCGCCCGGGTGGACGACGGTCAGCCCGGGAAAGGCGCGGTACGCGATCCGGTGCCGCTCGCATTCGTCGGACAGCCGCCGCTGCCGGTGCCGGGCGTAGTGGCTGACGTCGGCGGAGATGGCGACGCCGTCGGCGTCGACCTCGCGGGCCAGCCGGATCGTCTCGGCCACCGGGTCGCCGCGGCGGATCAGCAGGTCGCCGCCGAGCCCGCGCAGAGTCGCCCGCAGGTCGGCGAGGCTCTGGTGCAGGAACCGGTCGCGGTTGGCCGACCGGCCGGCCAACCGTGGGTCGAGGACAAACAGCGGCACCACCTGTTCGGCGGTGGCGCAGGCGGTAGCCAGCGCCGGCTGGTCGTGCACCCGCAGGTCGCGGGTGAACAGCACGACAGCGGTACGCACGGCGCTACGGTGCGGTCGGCGTGGCGGCGGTCGGCCTTGGGGCTGGCGCCGGCGTCGGCGGTGCGGGGACGTCGACCGGGCCGGGCAGGGTGACCGGGGTGCCGGCCGGGGTGAGCAGGGACCGTAACGCAACAGCGGCCCGGCGACGGTTGGGAACGGTGGCCCGGCGACGGAACACGTCGTAGCCCTGCGCGGCGATTTCGTCGAGGATGCCGCCGTACAGCGCGTACGCGGTGCGGATGCAGGCCTGCGACGCGGGTTCGAGCAGGATGACGCCGGGGGCGGCCGCCGCGTAGTGGCCCCTGGCCCGGCCGACCTCGTAGCGGATCAGCTCGATGATCGGCGGAGTCGCCCGGCGCTGTCGGGCGGCGTCGACCAGGTCGGCCCGGGTGATCCCGAACCGCGCCAGGTCCTCGTCCGGCAGGTAGGTACGGCCACGGTCCAGGTCCTCGGCGACGTCCCGGATGAAGTTGGTGAGCTGGAAGGCGAAGCCGAGCTGCCGGGCCGGCTCCCGGGCGGCGGCCCGGTCGGTGCTGCCCAGGATCGGCAGCATCATGGTGCCGATCACCGCCGCCGAGCCCTCCATGTAGTCGAGCAGGTCGGTGTAACGCGGGTACGAGGTGACCGTCAGGTCCATCGTCATGCTGCGCAGGAACGCGGTGAAGTCCGCCTTGTCCAGGTCGAACACCGCGATGGTGTGCAGCACGGCGGGCAGCAGCGGATCGTCGACCGGGGCACCGTGCAGGCCGGCGAGGAACCGCTGCCCCCACTGGTCGAGTGCGGCTGCCCGGCCGGCGGGTGGCAGTTGGTCGGTGCGGTCGACGATCTCATCCGCGTACCGGGTAAATCCGTATAAAGCATGAACATGCCGGCGTTTCCACTGCGGGAGCAGCCGGGTCGCGAGATAGTAGGTGCGCCCGTGTCGTCGGTGCAGGTCACGGCAGTTCCCGTAGGCAGCGGACAGATCGACGTTCATCGGGCCTCCTCGGCTATCGACGCAAGAATCGACGCAACTTCTGGCCCTAGGGTACGCTCGATCGCGTGGCCAATCACACAGTTGCCGACACCGACCGAAGCGCGTCGGTCGACGAGCCGGCCGGGTCGGCCACCCCCGGCTCGCCCCCGGCCCGCCGCCGTGACCTGCTGACCGCAGCCGTCGACGACACGTTGATCGATTTCCTCTCCGCCGAGATCGACGCGCTCGACCGCATCGATCCGGCGCTGCGCCCGTTCGCCCAGATCGCCCGGGACACCGTGCTCGCCGGCGGCAAACGGCTGCGGCCGGTCTTCGCCCACTGGGGCTGGCGCGGGGTGGCCGGCCCGGACGCGCCGCTGGCTCCGGTGCTGCCGGCGCTGGCCGCGCTGGAGCTGCTGCACGCGTTCGCGCTGGTGCACGACGACGTGATGGACGGCTCCGCGACCCGTCGCGGCCGCCCCACCGCCCACCGCCGGTTGGCCGGGCAGCACCGGGCGGCCGGCCGCGACGGCGACCCCGACCGGTTCGGCGACGGTGCCGCCGTGCTGGTCGGTGACCTCTGTCTGGTCTGGGCCGACCGGCTGCTCGGCCAGGCCGGCGTGCCACCCCGGACCCTGCTGGACGTGCGGCGCCGCTACGACCAGATGCGGGTCGAGACGATCGCCGGGCAGTACCTGGACGTCCTCGGCGAGACCGAGGCCGACACCTGGTCGGTCGACCGGGCGCTGCGGGTGGCCCGGCACAAGACCGCCAGCTACACCGTGCTGCGGCCGCTGCACCTCGGTGCGGCCCTCGCCGGATCCGGCGCCGACCCGGCGATCCACGAGGCATACCGGCGCTACGGCATGAACGTCGGCGAGGCGTTCCAACTGCGCGACGACCTGCTCGGCGTCTTCGGTGACCCGGCCACCACCGGCAAACCCGCCGGCGACGACCTGCGGACCGGCAAGCCGACGGTGCTGCTGCTGATCGCCCGCGAGCTGGCCACCGAGGCCCAACGCGCCGAACTCACCCGGCCGCCGTCCGGCGCCGGACGGGAGTCCGGCCGGGAGATCGATCGACGGGTAGGCCGGCTGGCCGAGATCGTCGTCGAGACCGGCGCCGCCGACCAGGTGGAACAGCTGATCGAGCAACGGGTACGGGACGCGGTCGACGCACTGGGCGACGCCCCGATCGACGCGGCCGCCCGTCGTGTGCTCACCGGCCTGGCGGTGACCGCCACCACTCGGCAGGCATGATGTGAGCGGCGTTCAGAAGAAGGAGGTGGTCGCGGCATGCGTACCGTGACCGGGGCGACCGAACGCGTCGTCGTGGTCGGTGCCGGGCTCGGCGGGCTCGCCTGTGCCCTGCACCTGGCCGGTGCCGGACGGCAGGTCACCCTGCTGGAACGCGAGTCGGTGCCGGGCGGGCGGGCCGGTCGGCTGGCGCTCGACGGCTACGAGTTCGACACCGGGCCGACCGTGCTGACCATGCCCGAACTGATCGCCGAGGCGCTCGGCGCGATCGGCGAGGAGCTCTCCGACTGGTTGGAGCTGATCCCGCTCGACCCGGCCTACCGGGCGTACTATCCGGACGGATCCACCCTGGACGTCGTTACCGACACCGCCCGGATGGCGGCCGAGGTGGCCCGGGTCTGCGGCCCCCGGGAAGCCGACGGCTACCTGCGCTTCGTCGACTACGCGCGGCGGCTGTGGCAGCTGGAGCGGGCCGACTTCATCGACCGCAACCTCGACAGCCCGCCGGACCTGCTCACCGGCAACCTGCTGCGGCTGCTGGCAGCCGGAGCGTTCCGGCGGATGCAGACCAAGATCGGGCAGTTCTTCACCGACCCCCGTACCCAGCGGATCTTCTCGTTCCAGGCGATGTACGCCGGGCTGGCGCCACACGACGCGCTGGCCATCTACACCGTCATCGCCTACCTGGACTCGGTGGCCGGGGTGTCGTTCCCCCGGGGCGGCATGCACGCGGTGCCCCGGGCGCTGGCCGGCGCCGCCGAGAAACACGGCGTACGGATCCGCTACGACACCACGGTGACCCGGGTGGAGACCGCCGGTGGTCGGGCGCGCGCGGTGCTCACCGCGGACGGTGACCGGATTCCCGCCGACGTCGTGGTGCTCAACCCCGACCTGCCGGTCGCCTACGCCGAGCTGCTGCCGCCGGCCCGCCGCCGGCGGCTGCGCTACTCGCCGTCCTGCGTGGTGCTGCACCTCGGCGCCCGGCAGGGCTACCAGCAGATCGCCCACCACAACATCCACTTCGGCCGGCTGTGGAAGGGCACCTTCGACGAAGTCATCCGCCGGGGCGAGCTGATGAGCGACCCCTCGCTGCTGGTCACCAACCCGAGCCGGACCGACCCGTCGGTGGCCCCGCCCGGCGGGCACACCTACTACGTCCTCGCTCCGGTGCCCAACCTGGACAGCGGCCGGCTGGACTGGCGCGGTGACCTGCCACAGCGGTACGCCGACCAGCTGATCGCCACCCTGGCCGAGCGCGGCTACCGGGGCCTGGCTGACGGGATCGAGGTCCGCGAAGTGCTCACCCCGGCCGACTGGGCCGACGCCGGAATGGCCGCCGGGACACCGTTCGCCGCCGCGCACACCCTGTTCCAGACCGGCCCGTTCCGGCCCGGGAACCTGCACACCACCCTGGAGAACGTGGTCTTCGTCGGCTCCGGCACCCAACCGGGGGTCGGCGTGCCGATGGTGCTGATCTCCGGCAAACTGGCCGCCGGTCGGATCACCGGTGCGGGGGGTGCCCGATGACCGGGACGTCGCGGGAAAGCCATCTGGTCGAGTTGGTCGACCGGGCCGGGCGACCGGTCGGATCGGCCACCGTCGCCGCTGCCCACCAGCCGCCGGGCCAACTGCACCGGGCCTTCTCGGTGATCCTGGTCGACCCGGCCGGCCAACTGCTGCTGCAACAGCGGGCTGCGGTGAAGACCCGGTTCCCGCTGCGCTGGGCGAACACCTGCTGCGGCCATCCGCTGCCCGGCCAATCGGTGACCGAGGCGGCCAACCGCCGGCTCGGCGAGGAGGTGGGCGTCGCGCCGGTGCCGTTGACCGAGCTCGGCGTGCACACCTACCAGGCCACCGACCCGGTCACCGGCCGGACCGAGTACGAGTACGACCATGTGCTGCTGGGGGAGCTCGATCCGGCCTCCCCGCTGCGGCCGGATCCGGCGGAGATCGCGCAGCTGCGCTGGATGCCGCCGGATGAGCTGCGGGTCGGCCTGACTGACGACCCGCACGCCTACGCCCCGTGGCTGGCCGGCGTGGTCGACCAGTTGTTCGCGCCGGGCCGGCGGGACCACGACGCGGCTGCGGAGCGGAACGGCGCGAACGCGGAGCGGCACGGCGGGGCTGCGGAGCGGCCAGGTGAGCGATGACGCGCTGAGCGCGGGCAGCGTGGCACGCCGGCTCGGCGTGGCGGTGACCACGCTGCGCACCTGGCACCAGCGGTACGGGCTCGGCCCGACCCGGCACGTCAAGGGGCATCATCGCCGGTACAGCCGGGAGGATCTGGCCCGGCTGGAGGTGATGCGCCGGCTCACCGCCGAAGGCGTGTCCCCGGCCGAGGCGGCGCAGTGGGCACGCGGCAACGCGGCGTCACCCACCGCTGAGCCTGGTCGGGCCGGCGGCGGGCACACCATCGCGGTCGGCACCGCCGGCCCGGCCGCCCGTGGCCTGGCCCGGGCCGCCGTACGCCTGGACGACCTGGCCATGCGGGAGATCATCGAGCGTGGGCTGCGTACCGACGGGGTGATCTCCACCTGGGACCGGGTGGTTCGCCCGGTGCTGGCCGGCGTCGGTGACCGGTACGCGGCCACTGCCGGCTTCGTCGAGGTGGAGCATCTGCTGTCCCGGTGCGTCTCCGCCGCGTTCGCGTCGGTGACCGGGCCGGCCCTGCCGGCCGCGGCGGGTCATTCTGCGGACGGCCCGCATGACGGCGGCGGCCCCGGAGCGCTCCTGGCCTGCACCGACGAGGAGCAGCACTCCCTGCCGCTGGAGGCGCTGGCCGCCGCACTCGTCGAGGTCGGCGTGGTCGCCCGGTTGCTCGGTGCCCGGGTACCGGCGACCGCGCTGGCCGCCGCGGTCGACCGGACGGGGCCGGCCGCCGTCGTGCTCTGGTCGCACACCCCGGCGACCGCAGATCTCGGGCAGCTGCGCGTGGCCCGATCCGGACGGCACCGTCCGGTGCTGGTTCTCGCGGTCGGGCCGGGCTGGCCGGTCACCGAGCTGCCGGACGGGGTCCGGCATTGCGCCGACCTGACCGACGCGGTGACGCTCTGCCGGTCCGCCGACCGAGTCGTCGCCCAGCAGCACGGCCCGTAGCTTTCTGTGGTACTGCCCGTCACAGCCGGCGGTCGGCGGCGCTCAGATCCGATGTGCGGGTTCGAGTTGAGCGGATTGATCGACTAACGTGTGCTTCGCTCGATCTCCGTCCACCCCCTCGCCCGGAGTCGACATGTCGAAACGCACCGTGTCGAAACGTGCCATGGTCGCGGCAGGCTTGGCGGTGTTCGCGCTGCTGGTCGGCAGCGAAAGTATCGCCGCGCTGCGTGGTGCCCGGCAGGCGCCGACTCAGGTGCCGGCCACCGCCGCACTCGGTGTCGCGCCGGACCGCGCTGCTCCCACCCCTGAGCCGGTGCCCTCACCCGGCCCCCGCGACCCGGTGCCGGCACCGACCGCTGAGCCCGCCGACCAGCGATCCTCGGCCACCGAGACCGGCGGCTCACCCGAGGCGTCCGCCCGGCCCGCCGTCGACGAGAGCCTGCTGCAGCGGCGTACCGGTGGCCGGCAGGTGGCGTTGACCTTTGACGACGGCCCGCACCCGAAGTGGACACCGCTGATCCTCGACGAGCTGCGGGCGGCCGGGGCGCGGGCCACCTTCTGCGTCGTCGGTGCCCAGGTACGGCGGTACCCGGCCCTGATCGCCAGGATGGTTCGGGAGGGGCACGCCCTGTGCAACCACACCTGGAGCCACGAGCTCGATCTCGGGTTGCAGCCGCCCGACGAGATCCGGGCCAACCTGCTGCGGACCAACAAGGAGATCCACAAGGTGGTACCCGGCGTGCCGATCGAGCACTTCCGGCACCCCGGCGGCCTGTGGACGCCAAAGGTGGTCACCGTGGTCGAGGAGCTGGGGATGGTCCCGCTGGACTGGGACGTCGACCCGCAGGACTGGCGTAAGCCCACCAAGGAGGAGCTGGTGTCGCAGGTCACCGACGGGGTCCGGCTCGGGTCGATCATCCTGCTGCACGACGGTGGCGGTGACCGGTCGGCCACCGTCGCCGCGCTGCCGGTCGTGGTTAAGGAGCTGAGGCAGCGGTACGGCATCACCCTGCTCGGTGCTAGCCTTTCCCCCTGATCCGTCCGGTTCGCCGATCTGGTTTGGTCCGGGGCATACTCGTCACGTATGCTTTCGCAAGCTTCCGGCGGGGCCGGATGGGAGCACTACCGTCGGAGTCGCGATGTGCGATGATGACGGGGCCGCCCTCATCGTCTAGCGGCCCAGGACGCCGCCCTTTCAAGGCGGTAGCACGGGTTCGAATCCCGTTGGGGGCACCACCGGCCGACCGACCGGCCGGAGCAAGACCGAGGTCCTGTGGAGCAGTCGGAGTGCTCGCCGCCCTGTCAAGGCGGAGGTCGCGGGTTCAAGTCCCGTCAGGACCGCGCAACGCCGATCGCCGTGCGTTTCCCACGCGCGGCGTTTCGTTTTCGGGGCCGACCCGACCGGTCCGGGTGTTCTCACCGGCAGGCGGGTATGATGTCCCGGACACCCGGCCAGGTAGCTCAGTTGGTACGAGCGTCCGACTGAAAATCGGAAGGTCGGCGGTTCGACCCCGCCCCTGGCCACAAAGCCTCTCGCCGGGCTTCAGCAGCGCCCAATCGCCTCCTGCGGTTGGGCGCTTCGCTGTCGGACGACGCGTCGTGGCTCCGTCTGCGCCGGGGACTGCCCTTGACATTCCGCGACGGGCCGTGAGACTGCCGGCATGGCCGAACACGACGGCACCGGCCCCGCCGCGGCGCCCCCGCCCGCCAATTCGCCACCCCGGCGGGTGCGGGTCGTGCTGGGCGAGGTCGGCCGGCGCGGGGACGCCGACCGGCTGCGTACCGACCTGGCTGAGCAGACGCAGATCGGCGAGGCACTGGTGCGCGGCCTGGTCCGGGCACAGTTGGCGTTGGCGATGCGGCTGGCGGTGGTGGTCATGGTCGGCCTCGGGTCGCTGCCGATGCTGTTCGCGATCGCCCCCGGCGTCGCCGAGATCAAGATCGTCGGCGTCAACCTGCCGTGGCTGCTGCTCGGGGTGGCCGCGTTCCCGTTCCTGGTGGCCGTCGGCCTGACCTACGTTCACCTCGCCGAACGCAACGAACAGGACTTCGTCGCGCTGGTCCGCCGGCCGGAACGCTGAGCGGCGCCGATGACCAACCCGTACGTGATCCCGGCGCTGGTCGTGGTCACTCTGGTAACCGTCGCGATTGGCTTCTACGGGCTGAAGCTGGCCCGGACCACGTCCGACTTCCTGGTCGCCTCGCGTACCGTCAGCCCGTCCTGGAACGCGGCGGCGATCAGCGGCGAGTACCTTTCGGCCGCGTCGTTCCTCGGTATCGCCGGCCTGATCCTCAAGTACGGCGTCGACGTGCTCTGGTATCCGGTCGGCTTCGCCGCCGGCTACCTGGCCCTGCTGCTGTTCGTCGCGGCCCCGCTGCGCCGGTCCGGGGCGTTCACCCTGCCGGACTTCTGCGAGATCCGGCTCAGCTCCCGCCGGCTGCGCCGGCTGGCCACCGTCTTCGTGATCTTCATCGGCTGGTTCTACCTGCTGCCCCAGCTGCAGGGCGCCGGGCTGACCCTGGCCACGGTCACCGGCGCGCCCTACCCGCTGGGAGCGTTGCTGGTCGGCGGGGTGGTGACCGCCAACGTGGCGCTCGGCGGCATGCGGGCGGTCACCTTCGTGCAGGCGTTCCAGTACTGGCTCAAGTTGACCGCGCTCGCCGTACCGGCGGTCTTCCTGGCCATGCAGTGGCAGTCCGACGGACGGCCGCCGGTCAGCCCACCGGACGGGTTGACCTTCACTCAGGCGACCACCGTGGTGGTCGAGCGGTCCGCGACGCTCAACTACGCCGACGGGCGGACCGAGCAGGTGACCCCGGGCACCGAGCTGACCTTCGCCGCCGGGGACCGGGTCCCCGAGGTGTCCGGGGCCGAAGCCTATTGGGGCGCCGCCTGGCTGCTGCCCGGTGACCCGGACCGAGGTGACCAGGGGCTGTTCGCCACCTATTCGCTGATCCTGGCTACCTTCCTCGGCACGATGGGGCTTCCGCACGTACTCGTGCGGTTCTACACCAACCCCGATGGTGCCGCCGCCCGCCGGACCACCCTGGTGGTGCTGGCCCTGGTCGGCCTGTTCTACCTCTTCCCCACCCTGTACGGGGTACTCGGTCGGGTTTACACGCCGCAACTGCTGATGACCGGACGCTCGGACGCGGTCGTGGTGCTGCTGCCGGAGGCGGCGCTCGGCGGCGGACTGCTCGGTCAGCTGCTCGCCGCGCTGGTCGCCGCCGGGGCGTTCGCCGCCTTCCTGTCCACCTCGTCCGGGTTGCTGACCAGCGTCGCCGGGGCCGTCTCGACCGACGTGCTGCGGCGCAACTCGGTACGCGGGTTCCGGCTGGCGGCCCTGGTCGCCGGCGCGGTACCGATGGTCCTCGCGCTGAACGTCTCCGGCCTGGACGTATCGCAGGTCGTCGGGCTGGCCTTCGCGGTGGCCGCGTCGAGCTTCTGCCCGCTGCTCGTGCTCGGCATCTGGTGGCGTGGCCTGACCGACGCCGGTGCCGCCGCCGGCATCGTCGCCGGTGGTGGCGCCGCCGTCGGCGCGGTGCTGTGGACCGTGCTGGGTCCGCCACTGACCGGCTGGCCGGCGGTCCTGGTCGCCCAGCCGGCGGCCTGGACGGTGCCGTTGGCGTTCGCGGTGATGATGCTGGTGTCGGTGGTCACCCGGCGGCGGTTGCCGGGTCAGGTGAACGCCCTCATGCTGCGACTGCACGCGCCGGAGAGCCTGCGCCCGTGACATCCTGCGTCGGTGTCGCCGTCGCCGTCGTACCCGGGTAGGAGAGCCGGATCCTCCCTCAGCGGGAGCGTATCCGGGATGCCGGTAGTTACCGTCGGACCATGACAGATGCTGCCCAGCCCGGCGGGCCGGCGCTCGTCCTGCGCGGCCTGGCCAAACGGTTCGACGACAAGGTCGCGGTCGCCGGGGTCGAGCTGGACGTCCCGGTCGGCTCCTTCTACGGCCTGCTCGGCCCGAACGGTGCCGGCAAGACCACCACGTTGTCGATGGCGGTCGGGCTGCTACGGCCGGACGCCGGCCACGCCCACGTCCTCGGCCACGACGTCTGGGCCGACCCGGTGCGGGCGAAGCAACTGCTCGGCGTACTGCCGGACGGGGTGCGGCTGTTCGACCGGCTCACCGGTGCCGAGCTGCTCGCGTACCACGGTCTGCTGCGCGGCATGGACCCGGCGGTGGTCGACCAGCGGGCCGGCGAACTGCTCGACGTGCTGGCGCTCGACGACGCCGGACGCACCCTGGTGGTCGACTATTCGGCGGGCATGAAAAAGAAGATCGGGCTGGCCTGTGCGCTGCTGCACGGACCCCGGCTGCTGGTGCTCGACGAGCCGTTCGAGGCGGTCGACCCGGTCTCCGCCGCGCTGATCCGCGACATCCTGCAGCGGTACGTCGGCGGCGGCGGCACGGTG
This sequence comes from Micromonospora sp. LOL_015, assembly GCF_048060275.1. Taxonomy (NCBI): domain Bacteria; kingdom Bacillati; phylum Actinomycetota; class Actinomycetes; order Micromonosporales; family Micromonosporaceae; genus Micromonospora; species Micromonospora sp. LOL_015. The sequence goes on along the minus strand of NZ_JBHMIO010000002.1, from coordinate 40,367 downwards.
ATCTTCTCCAGCCATGTGATGGCCGTGGTCGAGCGGCTCTGCAGCCACGTGGCGATCCTCGCCGACGGAGTCATCAAGAAGGTCGGCACGTTGGACGAGGTACGGGCCGGGCGGTCGCTGGAAGAGGTCTTCGTCGACGTCGTCGGTGGTCGTACGGCCACCGGGGAGGAACTGGCATGGCTGTGACCGGGCCGGGAACCGGCGGTGCGGTCACCGGGTCGACCGCCGACGCGCCCGCCGTCGCCGGCCGGCGCCCGGTACGGGCCCGGCACTTCGTCCGCCTCAAGCTGCGGGTGATGGGCAACAACCTACGTGGCCAGGGCTGGCGGATCGCGTTGTTCATCGGCGGGATCATCGCCGGGCTGTGGTTCGCCGGCAACGGTTTCCTGATCCTCGCCGCGCCGGGGTTCGTCGACAGCGAACAGGGCATGCTGCTGGCCGCCGGGTTCGGCGGCACCCTGCTGGTGCTCGGCTGGCTGCTGTTGCCACTGGCCTTCTTCGGCGTGGACGAGACGCTCGACCCGGCCCGGTTCGCGCTGCTGCCGCTGCCCCGGCGGACCATGGTCACCGGGCTGCTGGTCACCGGACTGATCGGCGTACCGTCGATCGCCACCGGTCTGGCCACCCTGGGGCTGGTGCTCAGCGCGGCGCTGCTCGGCGGCCCGCTGGCCGGCACGGTCCAACTGGTCGGGGTCGCCGCAGGTCTGCTGCTCTGCGTCCTGGGTAGCCGGGCGATCACCAGCGCGTTCGCCGGCATGCTGCGGTCGCGCCGGGTGCGTGACCTGGCCGCGGTGCTGCTCGCCGTGCTGGCCGCCCTGCTCGGTCCGCTGCAACTGCTGGTCATCGGCGGGCTCGGCAACGCCGACTGGGACCGGCTGGCTGAGGTGGCGGGAATCCTCGGTTGGACTCCACTGGCCGCCCCGTACACGATGGGTTTCGACGTGGTCGCCGGGCGGCTCTGGGCGGTACCGGTGAAGCTGGCGGTCACCGCCGTCGCGTTGGCCGGCCTGTACCGGTGGTGGTCGAGGTCGCTGGAGTCGGCGATGGTCGGCACCGCGAGCGGCGGCCCGGCCAGGTCGGTGGCCGCTGCGTCCGGAACCCCGGTGAGCCAGTTGTTCCCGCGGCTGCTTGCCCGGACCCCCCGCGACCGGTACGGCGCACTGGTCGCCCGGGAGGTGCGCTACTGGTGGCGGGACATGCGGCGGCGGGCAAACCTGATCACCGTCGCCGTGGTCGGGGTGTTCATCCCGGCGCTGATCAACGCCGGCGGTTTCAGCGCCTTCACCTACGATCCGGACGGTTCGGTGGGCACCGGACCGTCCGCGTCGGCGACCAGCGTCAGCATCTCGATGCTCTTCGTCGGCGCGCTCGCCGCCGTGACCCTGGCCAACCAGTTCGGATTCGACGGCAGCGCGTACGCGGCGAACGTGATCGCCGGGGTGCCGGGTCGGCTGGAGCTGCGTGCCCGGGTGGTCGGGTTCTCGGTCTACATCGGGCCGCTGCTGGTGGCGATCTCGGCCGGCTTCGGGTTGTTCCTGCGCGAACCGGGCTGGATCCCGGTCGCCGCCGGGACGCTGTTCGCCGCGTACGGTGCCGGGCTGGCGGTCAACCTGATCGTCTCGGTGGTCGGTGCCTACTCGCTGCCGGAGACGTCGAATCCGTTCGCGCTGAACAGCGGTGCCGGCGTGGCGAAGAGCATGCTGGCGCTGGTGGCGATGGTCGCGTCGGCGGCGGCCGCGGTGCCGATCGTGCTGGCCACCGCGCTGCTCGGCGAGGTCTGGTACTGGTTCGCCCTGCCGGTCGGCGTCGGATACGGCCTGGGTGCGGTGGCCCTGGGCCTGTACATCACCGGTGACCTGCTGGACCGACGGATGCCGGAGCTGGTCGCCACGGTGACGCCGCGCCGGTGACTCCCGACTGGGTCACAATGTTTCACGTGAATCATCCCGAGCCCGGTGCCGAGATCCACTATCGCGACCCGTTCGCCACGGCGAGTGAGGACCGTTCGCCCGCGCGGCGGCTACGTGGCCGGCTGGCCGTCCCGGTAACGCTGTGGACGGCCGGTGGTGGGTCGGCTCCACTCGCCGGATTGACCGTGTCGTCAACGGTGCTGGCCGACGGTGACCCGCCGCGACTGCTCGGGCTGCTCGACGAGGAGTCGCAGCTGTGGGAGGTGCTCCGCGAGTCGGGCAGGTTCGCGATGGTTCCGCTGGGTCCGGCGCATCGGCAGCTCGCGGACCGGTTCGCTGGGCTGATGCCGGCGCCGGGCGGACCGTTCAAGGCAGCGGACTGGCAGTTCACCGAGTACGGCCCGGTCCTGGCGGGGGCAAGCGGGTGGGCGGGCTGCCGGCTCGACGACGCCCGACCGTACGGGTGGGCGATGCTGGTGGAGGCGACTGTCGAGTCGGTCACGGTCGGCGACGAAGGCGACGCCGGGCCGCTGATCCACTACCGCGGCCGGTACCGCGAACTCGGCGAGCCGCGCGGCCGGTAGCTCGGTCCGGGCCGACCCGGGTGGCAACCGCTGGCCGGCCGGGGCGCTACCACTAGGCTCGGGAGCATGCTGCCTGTTCCCCGATTCGGCGACGGCCATCGAGTGTTGGTCACCGGAGGTGCTGGTTTCGTCGGAAGCCACCTCGTCGACCGGTTGGTCGCGCGTGGTTGTGCGGTGGTGGCGGTGGACAACTTCGTCACCGGCTCCAAGGAGAACGTCGCCCACCTCACCGACGAACCTCGGTTCACCCTCGTCGAGGCGGACATTTCGGACGGATTGCCGGATCATCACCCGGCGTTGCGTCAGCGGTTCGACGCGATCATGCACCTTGCCTCGCCAGCCAGCCCGACGGACTTCGCCACGCTGCCGATCGAGATCCTCCGGGTCGGCTCCCTCGCCACGTTGCACCTGCTGGACCGGGCGGTCGCCGACCGGGCCCGGTTCATCATGGCGTCGACCTCCGAGGCGTACGGCGACCCGTTGGTGCACCCGCAACCGGAGACCTACTGGGGCAACGTCAACCCGATCGGGGTGCGCAGCGTCTACGACGAGGCCAAGCGGTTCGCCGAATCGGCGACGATGGCGTACCACCGGTACCGCGGGCTGGACGCCGGCATTGTGCGGATCTTCAATACGTACGGGCCCCGGATGCGGCCGGACGACGGCCGGGCCATCCCCACCTTCATCAGCCAGGCGCTGCGCGGCGAGCCGATCACCGTGCACGGCACCGGCGGGCAGACCAGGTCGATCTGCTACGTGGCGGACCTGGTGACCGGGATCGTCGCACTGCTCGACTCCACCGAGACCGGGCCGATCAACTGCGGCACCGAGCATGAGTTGACCATGCGGGAGCTGGCCGAGCGGATCGTCCAACTGGTGGGCAGCTCGTCGACGATCAACCTGGTCGCCCGATCCTCGGACGACCCGGAGATGCGCCGTCCGGACCTGACCCTGGCCCGCACCAGGCTCGGTTACCAGCCGACGGTCGATCCGCAGGACGGGCTGCGCCGCACCATCGCCTACTTCCGCCAGCGACTCGGCTGATCGGCGGCGACTCGGCTGATCGGCGGCGGCCCGGCAGTCGAGTCATCGGCGGGCGAGCGCCCGGTACGTACGCTGGAGGCATGCCAGCCAGCAACCAGCACGGTGACCGGTCAGTCAGCAGCCGCCCCGGTGGCCGGGCCGTCCCCGGCCGGACGACCGGTCCGGCCGGCACCGCCTACGGGTCCTCGAGCGGCCGGGCGCAGGTGCCGGTCGGCGGTCGTGCCGGCAACCAGTACGGTGGCCCGCCACGCCGGCTGCGGCCCCGCTGGGGGCGCATCGCCCTGGTCGGCGGGGTGGCGTTGGTGGTGCTGGCGCTGCTCGCCAGCGGTGGGCTCTGGGCGTACGCCCGTGGGCTGGACCAGGATCTGGGGCGGACCGATCCGTTCTCGCAGATCACCGAGGGGCGGCCGCCGGCCGCAGTCGACGGCGCGCTGAACATCCTGCTGATCGGCACCGACTCGCGGGATCCGGACGCCCCGGTCGACCAGGCCGGCAAGTGGCGGGCGGACACGATCATCGTGATGCACATCCCGTCGTCACACGACCGTGCCTATCTGGTGTCGATCCCGCGTGACCTGTACGTGCCGGTCCCGTCGGACGCCGCTGCGGCCTGCGAGACCGGCGAACGTGCCAAGATCAACGCCGCGTTCGCCTGGGGCGGGCTGCCGCTGGCGGTACGCACCGTGGAGTGTTTCACCGACGTGCGGATCAAACATGTGATGTCGATCGACTTCGCTGGTTTCGTCGAGGTCACCGACGCGCTCGGCGGGGTCGACCTGACCGTCGAGCAGGACACGACGTCGATCCACAAGCCGTACCGGCAGTTCAGTGAGGGCGTCAATCACATGAACGGCACCGAGGCGCTGGACTGGGTCCGCCAACGCAAACAGTTTCCGGATGGTGACTTCGCGCGTATGCGTCACCAACAAGAGTTCCTCCGCGCACTGATGGACAAGGCTGTGAGTTCCGGCACACTGTCGAACCCGGTCAAACTGAATGCGTTTCTCAAGGCGACGACCCAGGCGGTGACGGTCGACCAGGGCTTCTCCCTGGTCGACATGGCGCTGCAGTTCCGCAAGCTCAGGGGAGAGAACCTGCACTTTCTGACCAGTCCGCACAACGGCAGCGAGACGATCAACGGCGAATCGGTGGTGGTCTCCGACCGGGAGAAAGCGTTGTCGATGTACCGGGCGATGGCGGCCGATCAGATGACCGCCTGGGTCCAGGCCAACGTCACGCCCAGTCCGGGTGCCAGTGACTGACAGCCCTGATCCGGTGACTGAGTGGATATTGCCGGTCGTCACCGGGTGACCGGTCAATCCGACACAAATCTGAAACCCGAGCAGGGTCGATAAGTCGACCAAGTTTCCGTACAGTGGGCTCGCCCTATTGTCACGCCCCCCAGGAGCAGGCATGCCGGTTCAGACCCGCCGACGTTCGACGTCGACCGAGTCGGGGAACCCGCTCGCCACCCGCGGCGCGGCCGGACGTCGGTCGAGCGGCCGGTCGGGTCCGGGCTCCGGCCGCAGCGGCTCGGGCCGGCGGCCCCGCCGCAAGGACCCGGTCTGGGCTCGCACGATGGTCGTGCTGGGTGCGCTGCTGATGATGCTCAGCGGCACCACGATCGTCGGCAGCAAGTGGCTGATCGCCCAGGCGACCAGCGGGATCGAGCAGTCGGACCTGCTCGGCGTCGCCGGCAAGACCGACGCTGAGGGCGGCGACAGCCTCGAAGGCCCGATCGACATGTTGCTGCTCGGCATCGACCACCGGGCCAGCTGGGCGGAGTCGGACACCCGGGCCGACACGATCATTATCCTGCACATCCCCGCTACTCACGACCAGGCCTACCTGATCTCCGTCCCCCGGGACACCGAGGTCGAGATCCCGCCGTTCGACAAGAGCGGGTGGCCGGGCGGGGTCGGCAAGGCCACCGAGGCGTTCTTCCACGGCGCACAGAACGGTGCCGGGCACAAGGGCGGTGCCCAGCTGATGGCAGAAACGATCAAGAACCTCACCGGGGTCAGCTTCGACGGCGCCGCGATCATCAATTTCAGCGGCTTCAAGTCGGTCATCGACAGCCTCGGCAGCGTCCGGCTCTGCGTCGATGAGGACACCCCGTCGATCCACATGACCCTGGTCGACGGCCAGCCGATGTGGAACTCCGACGCCGACAAGGTCAGCGGGGAGAAGCAGCAGGTCGTGCACAAGAAGGGCTGCCGCGAGATGCAGGGCTGGGAGGCGCTGGACTTCTCCCGGCAGCGATACGGGCTGGACAACGGCGACTACGACCGGCAGAAGAACCAGCAGAAGCTGATCAAGGCCATGGCCAAGAAGGCGATGTCCAACGGGGTGATGACCAACCCGCTCAAGCTGAACGAGCTGATCGACGCGGCCGGCAAGGCGTTCGTGCTGGACACCGGCAAGGTGCCGCTGCCGGACTTCGTCTTCACCCTGCGTGGGGTGGCCGCCAACGACCTGGTCATGCTGCGGACCAACGGTGGCAGCTTCAACGGCAACGACGCCGGCCGGGAGAACATCGATCCGCTCAGCCAGGAGATGTTCCAGGCGGTCAAGAACGACAACCTCGCCGAGTTCATCCTCGCCAACCCGTCGGTACTGGCGGGCCAGGAATAGGCTGTTCGGCATGCATGGGCCATCGATCCCCACCGTTGACGTCCCCGACGTATCCGCCGACGCGTACCTGCTGGACGTCCGCGAGCCCGAGGAATGGGCGGCCGGGCACGCGCCGGGCGCCCACCACCTGCCGATGATGGAGATCCCGCACCGGTTGGCCGACGTCCCGCAGGAGGGCGACGTGGTGGTGGTGTGCCGGTCCGGCGGCCGGTCCGGGCAGGTCGTCGCCTACCTCAACCAGCACGGCTGGGACAACGTCCGCAACCTCACCGGCGGCATGCAGGACTGGGCGGCGCACTCCCGACCGATGGTGAGCGAGTCCGGCGAAGCGCCCCGGGTCCTCTGATCGGCGGCGCGGCGCTGGCGGCCCGGCACTGCCCAAATCCGCCGGCACCGGGCAGACTCGAAGCATGCCGGAACGCCCCGACTATCCGAGTCTGATCGCTGGACACACCGTCGTCCTCGATATGATCAACAGCGGTGAGTCGGGGCTGCCGATCCTGCACCACCTGCTGCGACTCGCGCAGCGTGCGCTCGGCGCCGCCGGGACCTCGTTCGCCGAGTACGGACCACACAGGGGTCGGATCATCGCCGCCACCGGTGCCGCCGAATGGTCGGTCGGCCGACCCGTCGACCTCGACGAACCCGCCACCGCCCGGCTGCTCACCGGACCGCGGACCGTCGAGTTCCCGGTGACGGCGCTCGCCGCCGGCCCGGCCGACCAGATCGCCGGCCGAGGCCTGCATCGGATGCTGATCGCGCGCGCCGAGATCGGCGGGGTGCTGATCGGCAGCCTGCACGCCTACTACCCGGATCCGGACCGGAGCGCCGGCCCTGACCATCACACGCTGATCGCCTACCTGGCGTCCTGCATCGCCAACATGTACGGCGACCAGACCGGGCTGCCGGTGCACGGCGACGGGCCAGTGGTCGCCGCGCTCGCCGACGGACTGGCCATCGTCGATGACGAATCCTGCGTGCGGCTGTGGAACCCGGCGGCTGAGCGACTCACCGGCAGCACCGCACAGGACCGGCTGCACCGACCGATCCCGTTCCCGGTGCCGCCCCCCGGACAGGTCGTGGACCATCAGCAGCCGGACGGCCGGTGGCTGCGGATCACCTCCGGGGAGCTACCGGGCTTCGCCGCCTCCCGGGTGGTCACCTTCCGGGACATCACCGACCAGCACCACCGCGACCACGACGTCGACCTGTTCATCGCGGTCACCAGCCACGAGCTACGCACCCCGGTCACCGTGATCAAAGGGTACGCGGAGACCCTCAGTGATCACTGGGAGTCGTTGACCGACCGGGACCGACGGGAGGCCGCCCGGGTGCTCGGGCAGCGGGCCACCGAACTGGCCCGGCTGGTCGACCGGCTACTCTCCGCCGCCAATGACTCGGGACCGGCAGCCGGCACGCCGTCCGCCCCGTTCGATCTGGTCGAGGCACTGCGGGCCACTGTCGAGAATCTGCCCGCCGGACTGCGTCAGCGGCTCACCGTCGAGCTGCCCGACGACCTGCCGAAAGCGGTCGGAGACCGGGCGAGCCTGATCACCGTACTCACCGAACTTGCCACCAATGCCGACAAGTACTCGCCATCGGGCAGCCCGATCGAGGTCACCGCCATCGCCGACGAACGCTCGGTGGCCTTGCGGATTAGTGATCGCGGCATCGGGGTACGTCCGGAACACGTGGAACGAGCGTTCGATCGGTTCTGGCAGGGCGAGTCGGGCGACCAGCGCCGTTACCCCGGCGCCGGACTCGGCCTGTACCTGGTCCGACAGATCGTCGAGCGCCAACACGGCTGGGTGTCCCTGCGGCCCCGTGACGGCGGAGGTACGGTCGCCGAGGTGCGGCTGCCCCGCAGTTGAGAGGAGGCGGCGTGACCTCGGCACTGGCGGGACGGGTGTGGAGCATGCTGGTACCGCACCATGCCAGCGGTGCCCGGTTCGCCCGTCACCAGCTCGCCCGGACGTTGGCCGACCGGATCCGCCCCGACTTCCTGTCCGACGTGATGACGGTCGTGGCCGAACTGGTCGGCAACGCCGTACGGCACGCCCGGCCGCTTCCGGACGGAACGATCCGGGTGACCTGGCAACTGACCCCGCGCCGGCACAGCCGCACGGTCCTGCTGCGGGTGACCGACGGCGGGTCCGAGGACGTTCCGCAGGCCCGGACCGCCCCGTCGGATGCGCTCAACGGCCGTGGCCTGGGCATCGTCGCCGCCCTGGCTCGCCGGTGGGGGGTAGAGCCCGCCGGCTCCGGCCGTTGCGTCTGGGCAGAGATCGGCGAGCCGGATTCGGGCTGAGCCGGGCCGGGGGCAGATTCCAGCGGTCGCAGACCCGGGGGCCGGGCGGATCCCCCGGTGGCGGGCCGGTTCCTCTAGGCTGTCTGGCCGTGGGCAAGCGCCGAAAGCAGGACCGGGCCGCCAGCGGCGGCAAGCGGGAGAAGATCCGCGACGTATTCGTGCCCCGGCCGTTCGCCGGGCTGGCCGACGAGCCGGACTGGGTCGCGCTGCGCGAACTCGTCCCAGCGGCCACCGCGCCGTTGATCCTCGAAGCCGAGCTGGCCGGCAAGTACGCCGACCGGACGGTGACGCTGGCCACCGTGCTGCCGATGGCGGCCCCGGCCGTCGTCCGAGCCGACGGCCAGGTCATGATCGGGCTGCAGCGGCACGCCCAGTCCGGGGACGTCTCTCGCGACCTGGCGGCGGCGTTGCTGGCCGCGCTGGAGACCGAGCCGGGCGACACGGTGCCGGTGCCGCCGCTGCCCGGCCCCGGCCCCCGGCTGCAGGACGTGCTCGCCGACGGGGCGCTGACGGTCCAGGTGCACGACAGCTTCGCGTTCTGGGTGGAGCCCGAAACGGCCGCCAACCCGGCGGTGCAGGCCTCCCTGGAACGGGCCGACGCGTCCATCTATCCGACGACCCGGATGGCGGCGGCGCCCGCCGCGTACTGGTGCCGGGTGGGGGAGCGGGCGCACGTGCGCTGGGTACTGCCCGGAGACGAGGACCGGACGCTGGACACGCTGGCCCGGCTGAGCGCCGCCGGTGACCTGCCGATCGGGCCGCAGACCCGGTTCGCCGGGATGTTCCGGGCACACGGGCTGCTGGTGCCGGTGTGGGACCTGCCGTCCGGGCCGGAGGCCGCCGAGTGGGAGCAGCCGTTGGCCGAGTTCGCCGAGCGGCTCGCGGCGGCGGCCAGCGTCACCGATCCGCTCGACGCCGCCGCCCGCCGGTCCCGGCAGGGGCTGCTGGGCCGGCAGCTCACGCTGCGCTGACCCGGCGGCCGGTCAGTCGGGCCGGAGCGGATCCCGGACCAGGGGTGCCGACATGCACCGTGGGCCGCCCCGGCCGGACCCGAGTTCGGCGCTGGGGATCGTCACCACCTCGATCCCGGCCCGGCGCAGCTGCGTGTTGGTCGCCGTGTTCCGCTCGTACGCCACACACACCCCGGGAGCCAGCGCCAGGGTGTTGTTTCCGTCGTCCCACTGCTCCCGTTCCGCGGTGACCGGGTCCAGCCCGGTGCCGACCAGCCGGAGCCGGTCGATGTCCATCGCGTCGGCGGCAGCCCGCAGGAACGGCGCGGGTCCAGCGACCTGCAGGTCGCCCGAGGCGGTACGGATCACCGTGTACGCGGCGAGCTCCTCGGCCATCGGCGGGTACATCAGCACCGCGTCCACGTCAACCAGCGTGCAGATGGTGTCCAGGTGCATGGTCGCCCGTCGTTGGGTGATCGGCACCACCAGGACGGTGTGGGCCAGCCCGTCGCCGAGCACCCGCCGGGCCAGTCGCTCCACCCCGGCGGGTGTGGTCCGTTCGCCGACGCCGACGGCCAGCACGCCAGGGGCGAGCAGCAGCACGTCGCCGCCTTCGACGTGTTCCTGGTCCGGCCGGTGGATCAGCTCGGTCCCGGCGAACCGCGGGTGGTGCCGGTAGATCAGGTCGGTGAGCCGGCCCTCCCGGCGGCGGGCAGGCATCGCCAGGCTGGTCACCGCCACCCGGTCGCGGATCCAGACCGATGAATCGCGAGTGAACAGCAGATTGGGCAGCGGGTCGATGATGAAGTCGTGCTCGCGCAGCAGGGCATGCACCAGCCCGGCCGGCCGGTCGTCGCGGCGGGAAAGTTCGCCACGGGCCAGGCCGGCGACGAGCACCCGGGCCAGTCCGGCCGGGTCGAGGTAGGCGAGCTGCTCGGCGACCCGGTCGCGCAGGGTTTCGCCCAACCGGCGGCCGGCCAGTACGGTCGCCACGGCCTCGGCGCGGGCCGGGGCGGCGGCGAGCGTCTCAGTGAGCAGTTGTTCGAGGTAGAGCACCTCGACACCGCGCTCGCGCAGCACGGCGGCGAACGTGTCGTGCTCGGCCTGGGCGCCGGCGACCCAGGGGATCGCGTCGAAGAGCAGGGCACCGGTGTTGCGGGGGGTCAGCCGGGCCAGCTCGCTGCCCGGACGGTGCAGCATGACCACCCGGAGGTGGCCTACCTCACTGTCGACGTAGTGCGTCACACTCGCAGCCTATGGCAGTCGTTTGGCACCATCTGTTGAAAGAGTCGTGGGGTGAATAGGGCATTCATCCCTACTCACTCCGGCCTGGTGTCTTGCTTTAGTACCGGTGTCGCCACGTACGGTAGTTGGTAGTCCATCGTCCAGGGGACCTTTGCCGGAGGTCGTGATGACTGTCTTCCATGAGCGCCGCGTGCTGCCCGCCCAGCGGGCGCTGCCCCGACCGGATGAACGGGCGATGGAGGAGTCCGCACCTGGCACGTTGGAGGCCATCCGGCCGTCGCCGATGGAGTGGGCCCGACGCCGTCGGGCCGAGCGTGGCGCCAAGCGGATCGAGGCGGCCGGTGCCCGTGCGCTGAACCGTCTTGATCAGCTCGGCCCGTCCTGGCACGTGGTGAACTGGCCGCGTACCGACAGCCCGGACCGGGTGCTTGGGCTGGAGACCGCCGGCCGCGAGGAACGTGCCGGGTTCCTGGCCATCGGGCCCAGCGGGCTCTTCGCGGTCACCGTCGTCGACCACGGCCGCAGCCGGGTCCTGGTCGCCGGTGACGTGGTGCAGATCAACGGCAAGCGACCGACGTACGTCGCCGAGGCCCGCCGGGACGCCAAGCGGGCGAGCAAGGCGATGTCCGCCGCGGTCGGGCACACCATCCCGGTCGCTCCGGTGCTCACCTTCGTCGGTTCCGGGGTGATCAGCGTGTACGGGCTGCCCAAGGAGTGCATGGTCACCACCCATCGGGAGCTGGATCGGCTGCTCATCGCCGGGGGCACCCGGATCAGTTCGGCCACCGCCGAGAAGCTGTACCAGGTGGCCCGGCACCCGGAGACCTGGCTGAACGCTCCGTACCGCTCGGCGACCGACTACCGGTGGTACGGGGCCGGCCGTTCAGCCGCTGACAAGCCGACCAGCCGGCGGTAGCCTTCGGGGCGAAGGCGCTGACGACCTCACTACGGCGTACGTCCCGCTGCCGACCAGCTTATGACGACTGCACCCGTTCACCCCGGTCTGTCCGATCCTGAGCCTGCTCGGCATCAGTCGACGGACCCGGCAGAGACCGGATAGCGTTGCTGTTGTCCGGTTGAGTCAGGGGAGGCGCGGGTGGCGCACGTCGAGCTCTCGATCTCGGAACCGCTGGTCCCTCAGGCCCGCGAGCCGATCGAGCCGATGCGCGTGGACAACTTTCAGCTGTGGGCGGCCACCGCCGCTACCGCGCTGGAGCCGTGTCTCGTCCTGCGCCAGGACCTGACCGTCGCCGCGATCTCCCGGTCCTGCTGCGACTTGCTGGGCCTCGGCGAACCCGGCCGGGTCGAAGGCCGGCCGCTGCTGGCCGGCCTGCGGCTGGTCGACTTCACCGCGCAACGCGGCGAGCTCGACGAGACCGAGATCGACAAGATCCCGCCGCTGCTCGCGCTCAGCTCCGGGCGGCTCGCCCGCGGCCTGCTGCGAGTCGACAGTGACGCGGCCACTGCCCAGGGCGACGGCACGGTGGACGCGATCGCCACCCCGGTGTGGACCGGCAAGAAGGTGACCGGGTCGCTGACCTTCTTCGCACCGATCACCACCGCGTACTCGGCCGGATGACCGGCCCGCCGGTCGACGCCTCTGCCGTACGCTGCCCTCATGCTCGACCTGGACTTGCTGCCAGCGGAGTACGCCGTCTGCCGCCTACCGGCCGGGTCCTCGCTGCCGGCCGAATACCTGGCCGGCCCCACCGCCGGGGTCGTCTCGGTCACCTGGACCGAGGACGAGGTGTCGGTGATCTGCCGCACCGACCGGGTGCCGCCCGGTGCCAAAGTCGAGACGCCGTGGCGCTGCCTGCGGGTGGTCGGCCCACTGGACCTCGCGCTGACCGGGGTCCTCGCGTCGCTCGTCGGTCCGCTGGCTGAAGCCCGGGTCAACATCGTGGCATTCTCGACCTTCGACACGGACTATCTGCTGGTGCCGACCGTCCGGCTGTCCGAAGCTCTGGCCACGCTGACCGGCAGCGGCCACCGGGTCGCCGGCGCAGCCGTACCATGAGTTGGTGCTGTCCGCACGTCGACGGTCCCGGGCCGGCAGCCGGCACCCCGGCCGGCGCGCCGGCTTCGGACTGCTGCTGATCAGCGCGGCACTGCTCGGCGTATCGATGGTCGCCGGTTGCGGTCGGCCGCCCGGGGTCGACGCCTCAACGGCGGACGCGGCGCCGGCGCCGGCACTGACCGGCACATCGCCGCCGACCGCACCGCCAGGTACGCCCACGCCGACGCCGGCCAACCCGCCGTCGGCCACCCCGAGCAGCTCCCCGACGGCCGACGGCTTCCCGGTGGCCGTCGCCGTCGACTGCGCCGGGCGGCCCACCGCCGCCCAGGTGGTGGCGCTGCTGCGCCGCACCGACGGGCTGCTACCAGCCGGCGCCCAGGTCAGCGTGCCGGTGGCACCCCGGTGCGCCGGCAGTTGGCAGTACACGGTGGTGCAGATCCCGTCCCGGGAGCCGTTGCAGGTGGTCACCGAAGGGTCGCCGACCTCGTTCACGTTGGTCACCGCCGGTACGGACGTCTGCGTCATCCCGGTCCGGGTCGTCGCGCCGGCCGGGATCCGTACCCTCGCCTGCGAGTCGGTGCCGATCCCGCCGACCACTCCGTAAGCTGGCCGGCATGTCCGTCCCTGCGCCGACCCGATTCGCCTTCCTCGGCCCCGAGGGCACCTTCGCTGAGCAGGCCCTGCTGACCATCCCGGCGGCCCGGCAGGGCGAGCGGGTCGTGGCCCGCAGCGTGCCGGAGGCGCTCGACGCGGTCCGGGCCGGCAACGTCGACGCGGCCCTGGTGCCGCTGGAGAACTCGGTCGGCGGAGCGGTCGGCGTCACCTTCGACGAGTTGACCAACGGCAAGCCGCTCGTGATCACCCAGGAGGTGGTGCTGCCGGTCGACTTCGTGCTGGCCGCACCCGCCGGCACCACGTTGGAACAGGTCCGCACCGTCGCCGCCCACCCGCAGGCGTCCACCCAGTGCCGGTCCTGGCTCCGCCGGCAGGTGCCGAACGCCGCCGTGGTCGACGTACTGTCCAACGGCGCGGCGGCCGTCGGCGCGGCGGCCGGTGAATACGACGCGGCGATCTGCGCGCCGATCGGCGCCAGCGGCCACCGACTGACCGTGCTGGCCGACAAGATCGCCGACCACGTTGACGCGGTGACCCGGTTCGTCCTGGTCCGGCGCCCCGGACCGCCGCCGGCCCCGACCGGCGACGACATCACCACCCTGGCGGTCTACATCGCCCACGACCGGGTCGGCGCCCTGCTCGCGGTGCTGATGGAGCTGGCCGTCCGGGAGGTCAATCTCACCCGGATCGAGTCCCGGCCGACCGGGGAGGCACTCGGCCGGTACGCCTTCTTCCTGGACTGCTCCGGGCACGTCGCCGACGACCGGCTCGGCGACGCGCTGCGCGGGCTCCGCCGGGTCTGCGCCGACGTACGGTTCCTCGGCTCCTACCCGCGGCACGACTGGCCGCCGGCGGCCGGCGCCCGCACCACGGGCGGGCCGGCCGGCCGGCACGACGACGAGTACGCGCAGGCAGCCGCCTGGCTGGCCCGGATCCGCGCCGGCCAACTGGACTGAGCCGACCGGACACCGCCAACGGGGTCAGTCACCCGGCGCGTCCCGCGCGTCGGTCGGGCTACTGGGGGACCTGGCCGGCGCCGCGCACCGGCGGCTCCTCGGACGGCTGGACGATCACGAAGCCCTGGCCGGCGAAGCTCATCGTGAACGCCTCCCCGGTACGCCGGCCGAGCAGCGTACCGATGCCCAACTGTTCGGCCCGGTGGTAGCCGGTCTGCAGGCTGGCCGACCAGCAGACGGCGGCCTGCGGGTCGACGTAGGTCGGCTGGTCGACGGAGAGCACGACCGGAGTGCCCTTGGTGGTGATGGCCAGCCGTCCCTGCCCGGTGAAGACACAGTTGAACAGGCCGGAGGAGGAGGCGAAGCCCATTCCCTGGACCATCCGGATGTCGTACTGCAGCGTGGAGTCGAAGGCCAGCACGCTGGAGCCGTTGATGGACAGCGCGTCGCCCGGCTCCAGATCGATCAGGTGCACGTCGGCGGCCTCGTTGGCGAGGAACACGTCACCCTGGCCGGTCAGCTTCATCAGCGGTACGCCTTCGCCGGTGAGCTTCTGCTTGATGAAGTTGCCGAGACCGCCGGAGCCGAGCGCCTGGAACTGCACGTGGCCCTGGTAGGCGACCATCGAACCGGTCCGGGCCATCGCTTCGCCGTTGAGCTCGATCTTCAGCAGTTTGGAGTTCTGCAGCCGCAGCCCGGGCTGGGCGGACTCCTTCTCCAGGTGATCGGCGGAGAACAGGGCACTGCGCATGGGTTCCTCCTGGTCAGGTTGATCGACCGAAGGGTAGGTAACCCGCGCAACCGCACGTCATCGCCCGGCCGGACCATCCTTGGTCAACCCCAGCCCAGATCGTGTAGCCGTTCGTCGTCAATGCCGAAATGATGGGCGATCTCGTGCACCACGGTGATCGCGATCTCGTCGACCACGTCGGCCTCGGTCGCGCAGATCCGCAGGATCGGGTGCCGGAAGATGAGAATCCGGTCCGGCAGTACGCCGGCGTAGTCCCAGCCCCGACTGGTGAGGGCGTGTCCCTCGTACAGACCGAGCAGCTCCGGCTCGCCCGGCGGGGTCTCGTCCTCGACCAGGATCACCACGTTGCTCATCAGCCGCAGCAGCTCCGCTGGGACCTCGTCCAGCGCCTCCCCGACCAACTCCTCGAAGCGCTCGCGGCTCATGTCGACCGGCATCGGTCCATTCTGCCGCACACCGGCTCCCCGGGGCGTTTTCCGGGCCTGCCGGGTATCGATCACCGGGCTTGCTTCGGTATCGATCCCGGGCTCGTCCAGACACCGGCGAACGTGAGATCGGTCGACGGCGCCGGACAAGCCCAGGATCGTCAGGGTGGCGTCGTGGGCGGGCGGTCAGACGGAGAGGCTGGCGTTCAGGGTGATCTCGGCACCCGGCGACAGCAGGCGGGAGATCGGGCAGTTCGCCTTCGCCGCCTCGGCCAGCTTCTGGAAGGTCTCCGGGTCGACACCGGGTACCTCGCCCACCGTCTCCAGGTCGATCCGGGTGACGGTCATCCCGGCGTCCGTCTTGTCCAGGTGCACACTTGCGGTGGTCTGCACCGACGTCGGGGTGAACCCGGCGTCCGCCAGACCCTTCGAGAACGCCATCGAGAAGCAGCCGGCGTGGGCGGCACCGATCAGCTCCTCGGGGTTGGTGCCCTCGCCCTCATCGAAGCGGGACCGGAACGAGTAGTTTCCTTCGTACCCGCCTTTCCCGGTGCGGATAGTGCCAGAACCCTCGGTCAGATTGCCCTGCCAGCGGGCAGATGCGGTACGGATAGGCATGGGCATGACGCTAGCTCACCCCGATGCCCGACGCGACGATGCCCGTGCAAGGTCACCGAGGAGGCTCGGACCCGATGCCCGACGACGGCCGCCGTACCGGCGCGGAACCCGCCCTGCCCCGCCCGCCGGCCGACCAGCCGGCGGTGATCGAGCTCGGCGGCGACGACACCCCGCTGGCCGACGGCCCAGGTCCTGGGTCCGAACCGAGCCCTGGCCCCGGCAGGTGGACCGTCGTCGCTGAGCGGCTGTCCGGCGCGACCGCCGCGACCGTCGACCGGGCCCGTGCCGCTGCCGTAACCCGGTTCGGCTCGGCTGGCCGCGGCAACCTGCCGAGCCTGC
The DNA here is from genome assembly GCF_048060275.1 of Micromonospora sp. LOL_015. Lineage (NCBI taxonomy): Bacteria > Bacillati > Actinomycetota > Actinomycetes > Micromonosporales > Micromonosporaceae > Micromonospora > Micromonospora sp. LOL_015. Next base: position 23,971 of record NZ_JBHMIO010000002.1, on the reverse strand, counting down.
TGCTCGCCGCCGTCGGGGTGCTCGCCGCAGCCGGCTCGCTCGGCGGCGTGTGGCTGACCTTCGAGATCCCCGGAATCGACGTCGGAAACGGCGGTCCCTATGCCGCCGCCGTGCGGCTCGCCGAACTCGGTGCTTTCGGCACCGGGTACCTGCTCGGTCTGCTGGCGTTGCTGGTCTGTGCGGCCCTGACACTGTTCGGCTCCCACCGCAACCGCCCCGACACCCGGATCGCCGGGCTGACCATCGGTGCCGGGCTGGTCGCCCTGCTGGTCACGGTGATGCTGAACGGCGACGAGCTGATCCGATCGTCGTTGCAGGTTCCCGCCGAGATGGAGGTGCTGGTCAGCCGTGGTACGGCGGTGACCGCCGGCCTGGTCGGCGTCGGCGCGTTGCTGCTGGCGCTGTACCTGGCCGGGCGGACCGCGGCCGGCCGTAGCGGGACCACTGGGAGTGGCGGTGCCGACATCGAAGGCGGTGTCGACCATGGTCGGGGGCTCGACGGGAGCGAACGACCCGCGACCGGCGACCCGGCGGGTCCGGCGCCCGCCCCGACCGACCTGCCGTGGCGTCGGCCGCGGGACACCGCTCCGGAACCGGGCGGGGGTGCACCCGCCGATTTGACGGTCGGGCCGACCGCCCCGTTCGTCCGGCCGGACAACCCGCCGCACCAGACACCCCACTGGTGAGGACGCACCGCTGGCGAGCCGGCCGAAAACCTGCGCGCGGGCCGACGCGGTGGGCCGGTATCGTTGACTTCCGTGATCGATCTCCGACTGCTCCGTGACGACCCGGACCTCTTCCGTGCCAGCCAGCGTGCCCGCGGCGAGTCCGAGTCCCGGGTGGACGATCTGATCGCCGCCGACGAGACGCGCCGCGCGGCGGTGCAGGCCTTCGAGGCGCTGCGCGCCGAGCAGAAGCAGCTCGGCAAGCGACTGCCCCGGGCGGAACCGGCTGAGAAGGCCGAGCTGCTGACCCGTACCAAGGAGTTGTCGGCCCAGGTGAAGGCGGCCGAGACCGCCGCCACCGAGGCCGAGCAGACGCTGCGCCGGGCGCAGTTGGCCTTCCCCAACCTGATTGAGGTCGGCGCGCCAGCCGGCGGCGAGGACGACTACGTCGTCCTGCGGGAGGTCGGTGAGCGCCCCGACATCGACGCACCCCGCGACCACCTGGCGCTCGGTGAAGCGCTCGGCGCGATCGACGTCGAACGAGGCGCGAAGGTCTCCGGCAGCCGCTTCTACTACCTGACCGGCGTCGGCGCGCTGCTGCAGCTCGGTCTGCTGCAGCTGGCCATCGCCCAGGCCGTCGAGTACGGCCTCACCCCGACGATTACCCCGGTGCTGGTCAAGCCGGAGTCGATGGAAGGCACCGGCTTCCTCGGCGAGCACGCCAGCGAGATCTACCGGCTCGAAGCCGACGACCTGTACCTGGTCGGCACCAGCGAGGTGCCGCTGGCGGCATACCACTCGAACGAGATCCTGACCCTCGATGGGCCGGTGCGCTACGCCGGCTGGTCGTCGTGCTTCCGGCGGGAAGCCGGCTCGTACGGCCGGGACGTGCGTGGCATCTTGCGGGTGCACCAGTTCGACAAGGTGGAGATGTTCTCCTTCTGCCCGCCGGAGCAGGCCCATGACGAGCACCTGCGGCTGCTCGCCTGGGAGGAGGAGATGCTGGCGAAGGTGGAGATCCCCTACCGGGTGATCGACGTCGCCGCCGGCGACCTCGGCACCAGCGCGGCCCGCAAGTACGACTGCGAGGCGTGGGTGCCGTCGCAGGGCCGCTACCGCGAGGTCACCTCCACGTCGAACTGCACCACCTTCCAGGCCCGCCGGCTGAACATCCGCTACCGCGACGCTGACGGTCGTAGCCAGCCGGTGGCCACCCTCAACGGCACCCTGGCGACGACCCGGTGGCTGATCCCGATCCTGGAGAACCACCAGCAGCCGGACGGCTCGGTACGGGTGCCGAAGGCACTGCAGCCGTACCTCGGCGGCCGCGACGTCCTGGAACCCCTGGCCACCGCCTGACGTCCCGCCCTGCCAAGGGAGCGACGGGTGCGGCGTTCACCAGTCGAGGTGCCGTTCCGGCATTTGCCGGTCGACCAGTCCGACGTCAGGTACCGGCACGGCCCCGACTCGCTACGCCAACCACCTGGTGTCCCGGCTGGCCGGACCATCGAGTCGACCGGACAGACAGCGCCATCTACCCGGGTACGGTGCGCAAGTTCTGGGTGCACCTGCCGGCGCATTCACAGCCGACACAGCCGGCGGCGTTGTTGGTGTTCCAGGATGGCTGGTGGTACCTGGATCCGGCCGGCGGGGTGCGGGGCGCGATCGTGCCGGACAACCTGATCCAGCACGGCGACATCCCGCCCACGGTCGGCGTCTTCGTCGACCCCGGGGTCATCACTGACGATGGTGCTGGCGTTGACGGTGCTGGTACTGGCACTGGCGGCGGTGGAGGCACCGCGTTCGGGCCGGTCCGGCGGTACCTGATCATGCTCTGACGTCGGACACCGATGCCTGGTCAGTGTGCACGCGGTCGTCGCTTGGAAGTCATGGTCAGGTCACGGTATGCGAGGTACGGTTGCTGCCCCGTCGACCGAGGAGATCATCGACCACGGAGATCGTCGACCACGGGGGGATCAAGGAGGACAGCATGCCGCGCCCCGGTCTACCCAAGTTGATCGCGACCGACCTCGACGGCACTCTGGTCCGCAGCGACGAGACCGTCTCCGCGTACACCCATGAGGTGCTCGACCGTGCCCGCGACCTCGGTATCCCGGTCGTCGGGGCGACCGGCCGCGGACCAAGGCTGATGGAGTTGACCCGCAACGACATCCGAGCCGCCGACTACTTGGTGATGGCCAGCGGCGGGCGGGTGGTCGACCAGAGCGACCCGACCGGCGTACGGGTGCTGCGCGACGAGCGGCTGCCCGCCGACGTGCTGGCCCAGCTGATCACCGAGTTGGAGGCGGCAGTCGGTCCGCTGATCGTAATGGTCGAAGCGTCCGACGAGCACGAGGCGCCGCTGTGGGGCGACTTCGACCCGCAGTGGCGCTACCCGGAGCGGTTCGAGGCTCGTACCCGGGAGCAGTGCCTGGCCACCGACGTGATCAAGGCGTTCGCCCGGACGCCGTCGCACGACGTGGACGCGCTGCTCGCCGCCGCGGTGCAGGTCGTCCCACCGACGCTGGCGACGGTCACCCAGGCCGGGCTGGGCTTCATCGAGATCTCTCCGCCCGGTGTCGACAAGGCCAGCGGTCTGGCGGTCGTCGCGGAGTCGCTCGGCGTCGACCCGGCGGACGTGCTGGTCTTCGGCGACATGCCCAACGACCTGCCGATGTTCGCCTGGGCCGGGTGGTCGCGGGTGGCGGTGTCGAACGCCCATCCGGCAGTACGCCGTGCCGCCGATGAGGTTACACTGCGTAATGATGATGACGGCGTAGCGATTTACCTCGACCGGCTACTGTCCGGAGATGGAAGTGCATCCACGTCTGGTCGCCACCGACCTCGACGGGACACTGCTGCGGCCCGATAAGTCGCTCAGTGCCCGGACCGCCGCCGCGCTCGACGAGTTCCAGCTGCGCGGCGGGCAGGTGGTGCTGGTCACCGGCCGGCCGGTGCGCTGGCTGTCGGCCGTCTACGAACAGCTACAGGCCCCGGTGCCGGCGGTCTGTGCCAACGGTGCCGTGGTCTACGAGCCGCGTACCGACACCGTGCTGCGCGCCGACCCGCTCGCCCCGGAGATCATGGCCGAGGTCGCCCGGCGACTGCGCGCCGAAGTCCCGGATGTGGTCTTCGCCGTCGAGGTGGAGGATGGCCGGTTGATGCGGCACGGCACCGACTGGCCGGCGCACTGGAACAGCGATCACCCCACCGCCCGGCAGGTCACCGACTCGACGGAGCTGCTCACCGCGCCGGCGGTGAAACTGCTGGCCCGCAGCAGCCACGATGACCCGGAAGTGTTCGTCCGGATCGTCGCCGGAGCGCTCGCCGGGCTGGCCGAGGCCACCCACTCGTCGAAGTCCGGGTTGGTGGAGATCTCAGCTGCCGGGGTCACCAAGGCGGCCGGGCTGGCCTGGCTCTGCGCCCGTTGGCAGATCGGCGCCGCCGACGTGGTCGCCTTCGGCGACATGCCGAACGACGTCCCGATGCTGACCTGGGCCGGGCAGGCGGTCGCGGTGGCGAACGCCCACCCGACGGTGCAGGAGATCGCGGACGCGGTGACGGCGTCGAACGCCGACGACGGGGTGGCTGCCTACCTGGAGCAGTTGCTGGCGCAGAGTCAGAGGTACTGGCCGGTGCGGGTGCTGCCGCCCTCGCCCGGCTGACCGGCCTGACCCGGCATGCCAGGGATCATCCCACCTGGGCCGACCGGCAGTGCCGGCCGCCCGCCGGAACGCATCTGCTCAAGCTGCAGCCGGGCTGCCATCTGCTGGGCCATCAGCGCCGCCTGGATGCCGTGGAACAGCCCTTCCAGCCAGCCGACCAACTGGGCCTGGGCGACTCGCAGTTCACTCTCACTCGGGGTGGCGCCGTCCTCGAACGGCAGCGAGATCCGGGCCAGCTCCTCGCGCAGCTCCGGTGCCAGGCCGTCCTCCAGCTCGGTGATGGAACGCCGGTGGATCTCGCGCAGCCGCTGCCGGCTCGCCTCGTCGAGCGGGGCGGCGCGGACCTCCTCCAGCAACTGTTTGATCATGCTGCCGATCCGCATCACCTTGGCCGGCTGCTCGATCAACTGCGACGGGTCTTCCGGGTCGACCGGCTCGTCGCCGGCACCGGTGGCCCCGCTGGTGTCGCCGGGGGCACCGGTGCCGGCACCGCCGGCGTTCACCGTGCCGACCGGTCGCCCGTCCGGGCCGACCACCACCACCGCGCCGGGCCGGCCAGCCGCCGGGCCGGACTCGTTGGTCTCTTCCGGGGAGCCTGACGTCTCGGTCATAGGCTCCATCTTGACGCAGCACCAGGGCCGGCCGCTCGCCGGTCCCCCGATCACGCCGCCCGTAGGTCCCCCCCCGATCACGCCGCCCGTCGGCGGCGTGAACCGGCAGATCACCTAGCATTGACTGGACGCAGCCGAGCGGGTAGAACGCCGAGTGGACTGTTGACCAGCTCGCCACCGTCGGCGTACTCCACCTGCGCGACCGACCGTCGTATCCATGGGAGAGGACCACCCCTGTGCCTCACATCGACCGCCGGCAAGCCCTGAAGCTGCTGGCCGCGCTCGGCGCCACCGGGCTGGCCAGTGCCTGCAGCGTCGGCGCGGGTGACGACTCGAACGACGACGACGGCCTGGTCAGCGACCGGCCAGTACGCATCGGCCTGATCGTCCCGCAGACCGGCGGTTACAAACCGATCGGCGACGAGATGCTCAACGGCTTCCAGCTCTACCTGGACACCCACCAGCAGCGGCTGGGTGGCCGCCCGGTCGACCTGGTGATCGCCGACGAGGGGGAGACCCCCGAGTCCGGGCGGGCGGCGGTCGACTCGCTGCTCCAGCAGCAGGTGCTGGCGCTCACCGGGGTGGCCAACTCGGCGGTGATGCTCGCCATCCGGGACGCCGTGGAAGAGGCCCGGGTGCCGTTGATCGGCTCGAACGCCTCGCCACGCAGCCTGCAGAGCGTCGTCTACATCTGGCGTACCTCGTACGTCGCCGACGAGCCCGGCCTCGCCCTCGGCGGTTACCTGGCCCGAGAGGTGTCCGCCAACGGCGAGGTGGCGATCGTCGCCGCCGACCAGCCCGCCGGCCGCGACGTGGTGCAGGGGTTCCGGGAAAGCTTCGGCGCCAGCGACGGGCGGATTTCCGGGGCGGTCATCTGGGCCAATGCCACCCCGAATCCAGGTCGGGACACCTTCGTCGAGCCGATCCAGGAGGTGATCCTCCGGGATCCGGAGGCGGTCTACTGCCACTTCACCGGCTCGGCGGCGGTCGAGTTCATCCGGCAATTGCGCGACGCCGGCTTCGAAGGTCCGATCTACGGTCCGGGTTTCCTCACCGAAGGCAACGTCATCGACCAGTTGGGTGAAGAGGCGAGCGGTATCGTCACCGCTCTCAACTACTCGGCCGACCTGGACAATTCGGCCAACCTGCAGTTCGCCACCGGTTACCGCAAGCGGTACGGGGCGTCGCCGACCACGTACGCGATGTCGTCCTACGACGCGGCCCAGGTGCTGGACAAGGCGATCCGGTCCGCCGGACCGAGTTTCTCGTCCCAGGAGCTGAACCTGGCGCTCGGCCGGGTGGGGCAGATCGACAGCCCGCGTGGGCCGTGGCAGTTCAACCAGCCGCGTACGCCGCAGCAGAAGTGGTACCTGCGTGAGGTGCTGCGCGACGGCCCAGTGCTGTCGAACGTGCTGATCACCGAGCTCGCCACGCTGGGCTGAGCGCCAGGCACGCGCTGGGCTGAGCTGGAGCCGTGGTCAGCCGCGTAGTTCGGCGACGCAACACTTCACGCTGCCGCCGCCCTTGTGCAGCTCGGTGAACTCGACCGGCAGCGGCTGGTAGCCGGCGGTAGCCAGCTTGTCGGCCATCCCGGTCGCCTCGCTGTTGACCACCACGTGCCGGCCGTCGCTGATCAGATTCAGCCCGAAAGCCAGCGCGTCGGACCGGTCGGCGATCACCGCCCCGGGGAACAACTGCCGGAGCACCCGCTGTGACGCGGGGGAGAAGGCCTGCGGGTAGTAGACGACAGTCTCGTCGTCGAGGGCGGCCAGCGCGGTGTCCAGGTGGTAGAAGTGCGGGTCGACCAGGCGCAACGACACGACCGGCCGGCTCAGCGTCTCCTGGAGCCGGCGGTGCGCGTCCGGGTCGGTACGGAACCCGTAGCCGGCGAGGATCGTGCCGCCGTACGCTCCCGGCAGGTAGGTGAAGTCGCCTTCGCCCTCGTTGGCCTCGGTGGGCCGCACGTACCGCCAGCCGAGCTCCTCGTAGAACTCCCGATGCGCGATGGCCTCCGCGGCCCGCTGCGGGTAGGTGAACCGGGCACCGAAAACGGTGCGGTCGACCGAGAATGCACCGTTCGCGGCGAACACCATGTCGGGCAGGTCGGCGCGGGCCGGCAGCAGCCGGACCTGGTGCCCGATACCGGTCAGCGTCTCGCGTAACCCTTCCCATTGTTTGACGGCGAGTTCGGTGTCCACCGGCAACTGCGGGTTCATCCACGGATTGATCGCGTACTCGACTGCGAAGTGCTCCGGCGGACACATCAGGTACGTCCGGGGCTGCCCGGCGGCAGCGCGCACGTGGGTCACGGGTACCAAGAGTAGGTATGCTGTCACACAGTAAAAAGTCTTGATCGTTGCGCCTGAAGGACTAAACGTTGCAGATCGACGCCGTGGACCAGCGAATCATTGCGTCGCTGGTGGCCAACGCCCGTTCGTCCTACGCGGACATCGGCGCCCGGGTGTCGTTGTCCGCCCCGGCGGTCAAACGCCGGGTCGACCGGCTGCGGGCGGCCGGGGTGATTCGCGGCTTCACCGCCGTCGTCGACCCGTCCGCCGTCGGCTGGACCACCGAGGCGTTCATCGAACTGTTCTGCACCGGGCGGACCACACCGGCCCAGATCGCGGCGGCCACCCGCCAGCACCCGGAGGTGGTCGGGGCGTACACGGTAAGTGGTGAGGCAGACGCCCTGGTGCACCTGCGGGCAGCCGACATCGCGCATCTGGAACAGGCCCTCGAACGGCTGCGGGCCGAGTCGTTCGTCACCGCCACGAAGAGCATGATCGTGCTCTCCCGGCTGGTCGACGCACCGCCGCCGGTCGCCGTGCCCGACCCGCTGGCCTGACCGGCAAGTGCCTGACCGGTTCAGAGGTACATGCCGGTGCGGTGGTCCCCGGTGTCGCCCCGGGACGGCTTGTCCCCGTCGCCAAAGAACCGCTTGCCACCGAACTCGCCATGCAACCGGTCGTCCAACTCGTCGGCGAGACCGGTCATCACCTGCACCGCGAGCATCAGATGGGTGGGCTGGAAGTTGCGGCCGAACACCGGTACGGACGCCCACACCGTGTCGTTGGTGCAGTACAGCCGCCCGATCGGCATCCGGTTGGTCAACTCGGACAGCTTCACGTACAACTGCTCGGTCGGCTCCACCTCGGTCAGGATCGGCGAGAAGACGTCCACCAGCGGCGGATTGTCCCGGATCCGGACGAAGACCATCGCCGAGCCGGCCCGGATCCCGATGTCGCCGTCAGCGTCCACATGCAGATGCTCCGGGGTGCTGCGCATCATCGTCGCGACCACCGTACGAACCCGCTCGTCGAGCGGCAGCGCGTCACCCGGACCGTCGTCACCGTCCCCCGGCACCGGGTCGCCGGTCGGCAGCCCGAGATGGTCGTCGAGGGACGCCGCCGGTCGGGCGGTGCCGAGCGGCTCGACCTCGATCGGCGAGTCGCTGTCGTCGCCCACCGAGTAGACGACGAAGGCCGGATGCGGGGCCCCGTAGACCTGGCGCAGCGTATGGGTGATCACGGAGGCCAGCCGAGCGACGTCCTTGGTCGTCGTGGCCAGCCCGAAGTTGTCACCGCAACCCGGCACCACTCCGGGCGGCGACCAGCCGAGCGCGACCAGTTCGGCGACGGCGTCCCGGTCCATCCGGTAGTCCGGCGGCAGTGTGGCGTTGCTCACCGCCGACGCGGTCAACCGGTCCTGCAGGCCGATCGAGACATCCACCGAGTAGATCGCGTCGCCGGTGCCGGACGCTGTCGGATCGAGCGTGAGCTCCACCTGTGCGCCGGCCGGCAGCGTCGGCAGCATGGCGGCCAGCGCGGCGGCGAAGTCCCGCCACGCCTGGGTCACCTTCTCCCGCAGGTCGGCCGTGCTCGGCTCGTCGAGCAGGAGCGGCTCGTGCGCCGCCGGCTGACTCCCGGACGCCTGATCCCCTGATGCCGGCACCTGCTCCCCCACGATGATCAACTCAGTCCCGTTGTGCGCACACCCTACCCAGACGAGCCACCACACCGGCTAGCCCCGGTTGCCGTCGGATAACCGGCACTGGCCGATCGCAGTTCGCCGTACCGCCGTTGGCCTGCGCCTTTTGGACGTAGCCGGCGGATCGCAGCACGTGAGAGGGTGGCAGCATGGCCCGTTCCGCCCCCCCGAGACGACGCCGGCGACCGCGACCTGCGGGTCGACCAGCCGGCGACCAGCGCGGCCGGACTGCCGGGCGTCACCCACGCGCTGCGCGTCGGCGTCGCTCAGATGGGCGTACGCCGTACCGCGCTCACCCTGGCGCGGGTCAACCAGCCCGGCGGCTTCGACTGCCCCGGCTGCGCCTGGCCGGAGCCGGCCGCGCAGCGCCGCGCGCACGCCGAGTTCTGCGAAAACGGTGCCAAGGCGGTCGCCGAGGAGGCGACCCTGCGCCGGGTCACCCCGGAGTTCTTCGCCGAGCACCCGATCAGCGAGCTGGCCACCCGATCCGACCACTGGCTCGGCCAGCAGGGCCGGCTCACCCACCCGGTGATCCGCCGACCCGGCGCCGACCACTACACCCCGATCGGCTGGGACGACGCGTTCCGGCTGATCGGCGACGAACTGCGGGGCCTCGACTCGCCGGACCAAGCCGCGTTCTACACCTCCGGCCGCACCTCAAACGAGGCCGCCTTCCTCTACCAACTGTTCGCCCGGTCGCTGGGCACCAACAACCTGCCGGACTGCTCCAACATGTGCCACGAGTCGTCCGGGGTGGCGCTACTCAGCACCATCGGCATCGGCAAGGGCTCGGTGACCCTGGCCGACCTGCACCGGGCGAAACTGATCGTCGTCGTCGGGCAGAACCCGGGCACCAACCACCCCCGGATGCTGTCCGCGCTGGAGCGGGCCAAACGGGACGGCGCCACCATCGTCGCCGTCAACCCACTGCCTGAAGCCGGGCTGATGCGGTTCCGCAACCCGCAGCGCCCCGGCGGTCTGATCGGGGCCGGCACCCCGCTGGCCGACCACTTCCTGCAGATCCGCATCGGCGGCGATCTGGCGCTGTTCCAGGCGATCGGCGCGCTGCTGGTCGAAGCCGACGCCGTCGACACCGACTTCGTCGACAGCCACACCAGCGGGTACGCCGAGTACCGCGCCGCCCGCGCCGGGCTCGACTGGTCGGCGGTGACCGCCGCCACCGGGCTGTACAAGGCACAGATCGTCGAGGTGGCGAAGCTGTTCGCCGCCTCCGACGCGACCATCGTCTGCTGGGCGATGGGGCTGACCCAGCGGCAGGACTCCGTCGACGCGATCCGCGAGATCGTCAACGTGCAACTGCTGCGCGGCATGATCGGCAAGCCCGGGGCCGGTCTCTGCCCGGTGCGCGGGCACTCCAACGTGCAGGGTGACCGCACCATGGGCATCTGGCACGAGCCGCCGGCCTGGCTGCCGGCGCTCGGCCGGCGACTCGGCGTACCGATGCCGACCGCGACCGGGCTGGACACGGTCGGCGCGATCCGGGCGATGCGCGACGGCGAGGTAGGCGTCTTCATGGCCCTCGGCGGCAACTTCGCCGCTGCCAGCCCGGACACCGACGTGACGGTCGCCGCCCTGGCGTCGTGCGCGTTGACCGTGCACGTGTCGACCAAACTGAACCGCTCGCACACGGTGCCCGGCGCGACCTCGCTGATCCTGCCCTGCCTGGGCCGCACCGAACGGGACCGGCAGGCCGGCGGCGACCAGTTCGTCACCGTCGAGGACTCGATGTCGGCGGTGCACGCCTCCCGGGGCCGGCTCGCCCCCGCCTCCGACCAACTGCTCTCCGAGGTGGCGATCGTCGCCCGGCTGGCCCGCGCCACGCTGCCCGACTCGCCGGTGCCGTGGGAGGCGTACCAGGCCGACTACCGGACGATCCGGGCGACCATCGCCGAGACGGTGCCGGGCTTCGCCGACTTCGAACGCCGGGTCGCCGAGCCGGACGGATTCGTGCTGCCGCACCCGCCCCGGGACCGGCGGACCTTCGCCACCGCGTCCGGCAAGGCCGCGTTCACGGTCAGCCCGCTGACCGTGATCGAGGTGCCGCCGGGCCGGCTGCTGCTGCAGACCATGCGCAGCCACGACCAGTACAACACCACGATCTACGGGCTCGACGACCGCTACCGCGGCATCCGGGGCGGGCGCCGGGTGGTCTTCGTCCACCCGGACGACCTGACCGCACTCGGCTTCACCGACGGCGACCAGGTCGACCTGGTGTCGGAGTGGTCGGATCAGGTCGAGCGCCGGGCCAGCGCCTTCCGGGTGGTGAGTTACCCGACGGCGCGCGGCTGCGCGGCCGCGTACTTCCCGGAGGCGAACGTGCTGGTGCCGCTGGATTCCACCGCCGCAGGGTCGAACACCCCGACGTCCAAGCAGATCGTCATCCGCCTGGAGCCGGCCTGACCTCGCCGGCACCGTAGGCACGAGCCAGGGCGGCCAGCCGGGCACCGGCCTCGACCGGGTCAACGCCACGGCCGACGGCCAACCCCAACAGGTACGCGGTGACCGGCGCACCCGGGCGCAGCACGTTGTGCGCCACGTCGCGGGCCAGGTCCAGCACCACCGGCACCGGCACCTCGCCGGGGTCGAGCCCGAGTTCGGCGGCGGCTGACGCCACCCAGCTCGTCATCGTGTCGCTCATCGCACCCACTCCCGTGCCTGCCGGACATCCTGGTCGGTGTCGCAATCGAACCACGGTGCCGCGCCGGTGCCGGACCAGGTCACCTCGGCGACGGAAAGGCCGCCGAACAGCGCCCGCATCGACGCCCCGACAAGGCCGTCGCCGCGCTGCGCGGCGAGCCGGTCAACCGCCGCACGCAGCCGCTCGGTACGCCACACACCGCAGAGCAGTTGCCGCCGGCCGGTGGCGTCGACGTAGAGCGCCCCGTCGACACCACCCGCCCGTACGGTCCGCGTCAGCAGGTCCACCGCATCGGCGGTGAGCAGCGGCAGGTCGCCGGCGAGCAGCGCGACCAGGCCGGCCGGCTCCGCGAACGCGGCGGGACCGGTGCGGCCGGCGGCCTCGGCGAGTGCGGCGAGGCCGGCGGCCGTGGCGGCGACCGGACCGGCCCCGGGCGGCTCCTCGCGTACCGCCAGGACACCCGGCGGCGGGTCGGCCAGCGGGCCGACGACGACGCGCGGGTCGGCGCCCGCGACGGCGGCCAGCACCCGGTCCCGCATGGCTACCCCACCCACCGGTACGTCCGGTTTGTCGACGCTGCCCATCCGTCGGGCCGCGCCACCGGCCAGCACCACCGCCGCGAATCCGGTCACGTCGCCGACGGTACCGCGAGGTGAAACCCGTCGGTGCGGTTGACATCGAAGCCGGCCGGCGGGAAACATCCAGCCCTCGATGATCGTTGCCGGTGGTATGGATGATTCCGGGGTGAGCGGACCCGACACCGGCAGTGAGACGTGCCACGCCGGCCCGGCCCCGGGCCGGCGTGGCACGGTCCGGGTGGAACCGGGCCAGAAACGGGTCCGGGTGTACCTGCACGGCGAGGTGGTGGCCGACACGACCGCCCCGCTACTGGTCTGGGAGAAGCCCTACTACCCGACCTACTACCTGCCGGCGGCGGACGTCCGCGCGACACTCGTCGCGACCGGTGCCACCGATCGGTCGCCGAGCCGTGGCACCGCCGAGATCCTCGACGTCGTCACCGGGGACGGCCGGACCGCCGCCGGAGCCGCCCGCCGCTACCCCGACTCACCGTTGCCGCAGCTACGCGACGCGGTACGCCTGGACTGGGCGGCGATGGACGAGTGGTTGGAGGAGGACGAGCCGGTCTACACGCACCCGCGTGACCCGTACACCCGGGTCGACATTCTGGCCAGCAGCCGGCGGGTGCGGGTGGAGCTGGACGGGGTGACGCTGGCCGACTCCGGCTCCTCCCGGATCCTGTTCGAGACCGGGCTGCCGCCGCGCTACTACCTGCCCCTGACCGACCTGCGGCGGGACCTTCTGGTGCCGTCGCAGACCCGCACCCACTGCCCGTACAAAGGGACCGCCGAGTACTGGTCGGTGCGGCTCGGCGAGCGGACGTACGACGACCTGGTCTGGATCTACCGCGCGCCGTTGCCGGAGAGCCAGAAGATCGCCGGTCTGGCCTGCTTCTACAGCGAAAAGGTCGACCTGTACGTCGACGGCGTCGCCCAGCAACGGCCGCGTACGCAGTTCAGCTGAAGCCGGCGCGACACCCCGCCGGCCGTACGTGCGGTGCGTGTCGTCCGGTGGTCACCTTCCCCTGCTAACTTCTGCCCGTGGCGCAGGCAGACGGATCAACCACAACGGACGGGTCCGGGACGCTCGACGGATCCGGGGCAGTCCGGCAGCCGGCGGGCGTCGTCCCACGAGTCGTCCGCAACGACTGGTCGTCGGTGGCCGTACCCGATCTGGACAGCTGGCGGCCCACGATGACGGTGAGCGTCGTCATCCCGGCCTTCAACTGCCAACCCACGCTGGATCTGACCCTGGCGTCGTTGAGCCGGCAGACGTACCCGGCAGACCTGCTCGAGGTCGTCGTGGCCGACGACGGCTCGGACCCGCCGTTGACCCTGCCCGAGTTCCGGCCGACCCGGACGAAGATCGTCCGGGTCGGTGCCGGCGGCGAGGCCGGTTGGGGGCGGGCCGCCGCCCTGCGCTGCGGCGTCGCGCACAGCACCGGCGAGATCCTGCACTGGCTGGACGCCGACATGATCGCCTTTCCCGAGCATGTGGCGGCCCAGGTCCGCTGGCAGCATGTGCTGCCGTACGCGGTCACCCTCGGCTACAAGCGCTTCGTCGACCCGGACGGCGACGGGCGGTGGCCGTCGGCGGAGACGGTCGCGCGGACGCTGGCTCGCGGCGCGGCAGCGGACCTGTTCGGTGGCAACCCCGGTGAGCCGCACAGCTACGTCGAGCGGTACGTCAACCAGACCGACCAGCTGCGCATCGCCGACCATCACGCGTTCAAGATCCACGTCGGCGCGACCGCCGCGCTACGCCGCGACCTGTACCAGCGGGCCGGCGGGTTCGACGCGCAGCTGCGGCTGGGCGAGGACACCGAGTTCGGCTACCGGCTCGCCCAGGCGGGTGCCGTGTTCGTGCCGGAGCCGGCCGCGCGGAGCTGGCACCTGGGGCGCACCCACGTGATGCGCGCCCGCAGAGAGATCGCCCGCTGGAACCGCCCGTTCTTCGCCGACCGGATCCCGTACCCACGCAGCTGGCGCAAGGTGGGCGGGACATCCTGGTCGGTCCCGCTCGTCGAGGTGGTCACGGCAGTCGGTGACCAGCCGCTGGAACGGGTACGGGCGGCCGTCGACTCGGTGCTGCGCGGCAGCGAACACGACATCCGGGTCACTCTGGTCGGCCCATGGGATCAGCTCGACGACGCGCGGGTACGGGTGCTCACCGACCCGCTGCGCGACCTGCGACTGATCGCCGCGACCTACCGGGGTGAACCACGCGTCCGGCTGGCCACCGAGCGGCCCGGCAGCGTCTTTCCCGCGCCGTACCTGCTGGACCTGCCGGCCGCGTACGGTCTGGCACCGGACGCCCTGCGACGCCTGATCGACGTCGCCGACCGCCACCAGGCCGGTGTGGTCCGGGTTGACGTCGGCGAGCCCGGAGCGGACCCGGCGCGGGAGGCCGGCGTACGGCTGTGGCGGACTGCGGCGCTCAGCCGGGCGCGCTGGGTGCGCTCCGCCGACGAGCCGCTGTTCGACGCGGTGACCTCGGTGTACGGGCACCGCGACGTGCCTGCCGAGGAGGTCGGCGTCGTGGACCTCACCGGGTTCGAGTTGGCCGACCTGGCGAACGGCATGCCCCGGCCGTCCCGGCGTCGCCGGGCATCCGCCGCGCTGGTGCCGACCACGGTCGAGGTGGCCGGCGTACGGTCGCTGGCCAAGGCGACGGTGGTGGTCGCCTGGATGGCGGGCCGGCGGGTACGGGCTCAGTGGGCCGGGTCGGTGGTGCGGCGCAGAGCCGGCCACAGCGGGTAGCGGTAGCGGGGCAGCAACGGCATCGACACCGTGGTCGAGATCAGCCGTTGGCCCCGGGCCTGCTGGTCGATCCAGCGATCGTCCAGTTTCAGCGACACCTCGCCGGCGCGGAACCGGCTCGGGTTGCCGGAGACCGTGTGGTTGGGCCGCAGTCGCACGGTACGTCGGTCGACGAACGGCCCGCCGGCCGGCGGCGAGACGACCTCCTCCGGCAGGCCGACGAAGCGGAGCAGACCTTTGACGGTGCCCCGGGGCTCGATCATGAAGTCCTCGTACCGCAACCGTCGGTGCCGGCCGGGAAAGGCGCGGGCGGTCCGCTCGATCAGCAGGTTCCAGCCGAGCCACAGCCGGCTGCTTTCGGCCGGGCTGTGGTGGTGGGTCAGGCCGGGGGTCGAGGCATCGTGGTGGGAGGTCGTCCGGGACCAGGAGTACGCCACCGCTCGCGGGTCGCGCACCACGTGCAGCAGGTACGGCTGCACGCCGGCGACACCCGACAGCATCGCGGCGTCGGCGGGCGACTTGGACGAGTCGATGATCAACGTGGCCCCGGTGACGTCCGCGACGGCACGGTAGAGCGAGGCCATCAGCCGTCGGTAGCGCTCGACGTCGGGGCCGGGCCGGGCGCGCAGGAGGGCGGGCGTGTGGCGGACCCGCAGCGCGCGCCGCTGCAGCGCGTACACCTCGGCGGCCGACGGCGGGTCGTTCCCGTACGCGGCGCGGAGGATCTCCTGCCAGAGCGGGCATTCGGGGACCGGGACGCCGCAGCCGCACGGCCGGCGCTGCTGCAGCCCGCGTAGCCAGAGGTAGGTGAGCTCACCGACGGTGAAGACCGACTCGTACGAGTTGAGAATGTTGTCCAAGATGGTGGTGCCGCTGCGTCCCCACGCCGCGATGAACAGAACCTTGGTCACACCGCTCCCTCCACAGGCTGCGGCCGGAGTCTAGCCAGGGTGCGGTGCCGATCCGGTCCACTCCTCGGGCCTCGACAAGCCAGGCGCCGGGGCCGGATGCCGGGTCGGCGCCGGTGCGTCGTCCGATCGCCGAGGGTGTTCCCGACCCGTACGGATGATGACTACCCAGATTTCACCCAACGGTCGCTCACGGTCGCCATCGTCAGGCGTGATGTCCGATACCCCAGCCGTCAGTGTGGTCATCCCGACCCGCAACCGCCCGGACCTCGTGACCCGCGCCGCTCGCAGCGCCTTGGCGCAGAGCGTCGAGGAGATCGAGGTGATCGTCGTGGTTGACGGGCCCGACGCGGCGACCCGGTCCGCGCTCGACGCGGTCGCCGACGCCCGGCTGCGGGTGGTCGAGCTGCCGGCCAGCGGCGGCGCGCCGGCGGCCCGCAACGCCGGGGTACGGCAGGCCCGCGCGCCCTGGGTGGCGCTGCTCGACGACGACGACGAATGGCTGCCGCACAAGCTTGCCGCCCAGCTCGACGTGGCCCGCGTGGCGTGCGCGCCGCTGCCGATCGTCGCCAGCCGGCTGGTCAACCGGACCCCACGGGCCGAGTTCGTGATCCCCCGGCGGCTACCGGATCCGGGTGAGCCGCCGAGCGAGTACTTCACCGTCCGGCGCGGACTGTTCCACGGCGACGGCTTCATCCAGACGTCGACGATCATGGCCCCGACCGAGCTGTTCCGCCGGGTGCCGTTCGATCCGACGGTGCCCCGGATGCAGGAGCTCGACTGGTCGCTGCGCGCGCTGAGCCACGACGACGTGGCGCTCACCTTCGCCGACGAGCCGCTGGTCATCTGGCATCAGGATGAGAACCGGCCACGAATCAGCCTGGACTCGCCGTGGCAGGCACAGTTCGACTGGCTGCGGCGCAGCCGTCCGCTGATGACGCCCCGCGCGTACGCCGCGCTCACAATGAGCGTGATCAGCTCGATGGCGGCACCGACCCGCAGTGGCAAGGTCTTCGCGACACTGCTGCGTGAGGCGCGCCGGCATGGGCAGCCGGGTACGTTGGACTACCTCACGTTCACCCAGATCTGGCTGATCCCGCCGGACCTACGCCGTACCGTGCGGGACATGATCCTCAAGCGCCACCGCCAGGCGCAGCCCGAGCAGCCGGCGGGCACCGAAACGGATGCGCTTCAGCGGTAGGTCCGCTTCACCACCGGCTTCGCCCGTTCCGCAGGCCCAGGGTGATGCGCCAGAGGGCCGCCTTCGCAAGGGCTCCGCGCCAGCGGCCGGCATCGTCGCGATCCAATGATCCTCGGTCAGGTCCGGCTGCACATCGACCATCGCGTTCCTCCCGTTGCCGGCGCTGAGCGCGCGCGGCACTGTGTGCGTATGGTCGACACGGGCCTTGGGTCCGGGGTTCGCCTGATTGACTGTGACGCGGATCGGGGCGACGGCCGAGCCAGCTGGGTCAGCGTACGGTGATGACCAGTTTGCCCGTGGTGTGTCCGGTCTCTCCCAGGGCGTGAGCCCGGGCGCCTTCGGCGAGGGGGAAGGTGCCGGAGACGTGCGCGCGGAGTTTTCCTCGGTCAGCGAGTCGGGCGACAGCGCGGATCCCGGCCTGGTCGTGCTCAACGAGCAGGATGACGGCGCGGACCTGCGCCTTCTCTGCCGCGGCCTGGGTATCTTCAGCACCCGGCACCAGGGACACCAGGATCCCGCCGGGACGGAGCACTCCCACCGAACGGGTCGCGGTTTCCCCGCCTAGGGCGTCGAGAACCACGTCGTACCGCTGTTCGATGTCGGTGAAGTCCTCGGTGGCGTAGTCGATGCAGGCATCCACGCCGATCTCGCGCAGGAAGCCATGTTTGGCGGCACTCGCGGTCCCGGTGACATGCGCGCCGCACTCCTTGGCGATCTGCACCGCGAGATGACCGACACCGCCGGCTGCGGCGTGGATCAGCACCCGTTGCCCGGCCCGCAGGGCCGCAGTGTCGACGAGAGCCTGCCAGGCGGTGAGCGCGGCCAGCGGCAGAGCGGCCGCCTGGACATGATCGATCCCGGCGGGCTTGGCCGCGAAGGCGCGGGTGGGACCGGTCACGTACTCCGCGTGGGAACCGGCGCCGTAGGGGTAAGGCAGCATGCCGAACACCTTGTCACCGGGCCGGAACAGGGTGACGCCGACGCCTGTCTCCACCACAGTGCCGGAGACGTCCCACCCCAGGGTCATCGGCGGTGGCGGCAGGAAAACGTGGTGAGCACGGTGTTTGAAGTCCGTGGGGTTGAGTCCGGCCGCGTGCACAGCGACAAGGATCTCTCCCGGGCCGGGCGCGGGCCGCGCAAGCTCGGTCAGCCGCAGGACCTCAGGGCCACCAAGGGCGGTCTGGTGCAGGGCGAGCATCACCGGGGTACCCGTGGAGCCGGGGTGTTCAGCTGTGTCCGTCGAAGTCATGTCCTCATCCTGGCCGGACGCCGGACCTGCGACGATGGCAAGAAGGTCGCCTTCCGATATGTTCCTGCCATGACCACCGACTCTGCCGTCCGCCGCGTTTCCTGCGCCAGCAGCACTCGGCTCCCCCGCGCCGCGCCGTCCCGGGCCCGTGACCTCGCCGACCGCGCGACCGAGCTCGACCGCCGGATGCGCCGCCCGCAGCCGGACGCCCACAAGGTCGTCGTCCTCGTCCTCGACGGCGTCTACCCCTTTGAACTCGGCATCCCGCACCGAATCCTGGGATCGGCCGGTGGCCGCTATGAGGTGTTGTCCGCGAGCGTGGACGGACAGCCCGTACGTACCGACGCGGACCTGACCGTCACCCCCGGACACGGTCCCGAGGTACTGCCCGAGGCGGACACCCTCGTCATCCCCCCGTACGCGATCTACCCGGCCTCGGCCGCCGCCCCGGACCCGTTGGCCGTCGCAGCCCTGTCCCGCGTGCGCCCCGGCACCCGTCTGGTGTCCATCTGCACCGGGGCCTTCCTGCTGGCCGCGGCTGGTCTGCTGGACGGGCGGCGGGCCACCACCCACTGGGCGCTGGCCGACTACTTTCAGGAGCTGTTCCCGCAGGTCGAGCTCGATGCCGGCGTACTGTTCGTCGACCACGGTGACGTGCTCACCTCGGCCGGGGCAGCGAGCGGGGTCGACGTCTGCCTGCACCTGGTGCGCCAGGACCACGGCAGCGAGGTGGCCAACCAGGTTGCCCGTCAGTGCGTCATGCCGCCGTACCGGGACGGTGGGCAGGCGCAGTACATCGAACAGCCCGTGCCGCCGGCGAGTGCGACCGGCACCGGGCCGACACGTGACTGGGCGCTGCAGCGCCTCGAATCGCCGCTGTCGCTGGACGAACTGGCCGCCCACGCGGCGATGAGCACCCGTACCTTCGCCCGGCGCTTTCAAGAAGAGACCGGCATGAGTCCTGGTCGCTGGCTGACCCAGCAGCGGCTGCGGCGGGCGCGGCACCTGCTGGAGTCCAGCGATCTGTTGGTGGATCGAGTCGCCCACGAGGTTGGCTTCGCCACCGCGACCTCGCTGCGTCGACACCTGGCGGCGGAGGCGGGGGTCGCCCCGTCGACCTACCGGCGTACCTTCCGCGCGTCGGAGCCGGCTCCGGGCGCGACCGGGTAAAACCACAGGCAGCAGACCGGCCGGCGCAGAGCCAGCAGCCAGGCCGGGGCCTTCTGACAGTCCCGTGCGAGGACGCTCGCGGCGATCTGTCCGTCACGGATCACGTCGGCCAGCGTTTTCGACGACCAGGCCGCGGCAGCGGCTGCTGGCTGGTCACCGGTGACCAGCACGCCTTGTCACCCGTCAGCGGTCGTCCGCCGGATGGGCATCCTTTGGACGCACCAGCGGCTGTCGGGTGTTCGTGGCGGGGTGCTGCCGAGGAGTGCTTCGGTTGCGGCTTGGCTTCACTGAACGCAAAGGTGTTTTCGTCCAGATTTCGCGCTGACAATCCAGCCGGAGCGGTGCCGTTTCGGCAGGTCAGCGGGGACATCGCGCATGGTAGTCGCCTGATCGGCAGCCACTGGTGGCAGGAATCCTGTATCCACGGTCAAATCGGGTCGCTGGCATCCGAGCACTCAAGGAGCACCAACGACCTGTGCTGTGGGGCTCGAATTTTCGGTTCGGCCGTCTGAGGAGCGGCCCTGTGCGAGTTCGAGCCCGGGTGTAACCGTCATGCTCGTCGGCTATGAGCGCGTCGTTGGTGTACCTGCTGCTTCGCCAGGTCCTGCGGATGTTGTCCCAGCTCGCCCGTGACGATAGGGCCAAGGATGTGGAGATCCTGGTGCGCCGATCCTCGGCGGGCTGATCAACGAGTATTCCCAGGCAGCGTAGCCGAACCGGCTTTGCGAGCCCACAGGCTCCGCGCGGCACCGATCTGGGCGGCCGTGTGCCACCGTGGCAGGTGACCCGCAGCCTCAATACACGCGACCGCCCAACTGCGCGCCACGATCCGGACGCAGGAGAGACAGCCCACCATCGGCCGCTGGTACACCGAGGATCAGAACCTGCGACATGAACCCCGCGATGTTTCGCCCAGGCATGTTGACCACCCCGACAACGAAGGTGTCCAGCAGGTCCTCTGGCCGGTACTCGCGGGCGGCCTGCATGCTCGACCACCGTTCGCCGATCTCTGGTCCGAAGTCGACGAGTACTTTGTAGCTGGGCGTCCGGGCCCGAGGAAACTCCTCGACCTTGATGATCCGCCCGGCCCGCAGGTCGACCTTGGTGAAGTCGGAGTAGTCGATCATGCCACTATATTGCATCAGAGCCCTCGATCATAGGTACGGTGGTGTCACTATCCGGCCCGCGGCCATAAGCAGCCGCCGGCGCCTGTCCGGTTCCGTCAGCAGCCGGAGATCCTCCAACGGATCGCCGTCGACCGCGATGAGGTCGGCGAAGGCGCCCGGAGCGACCACTCCCAGCGTGCCTTCCGCGCCGAGCATCGCCGCGGCAGTCGAGGTGGCCGAGCGGATGATGTCCAACGGCTTCAGCACTTCATTTCGCAGACGCATTTCGTCGAGTTGGTGGCGCTGCATCTCGCCGAGCAGGTCGGTCCCGAAGACGATGTTAACGCCGCCCCGGTGAGCGGTCTCCAAAGCTCGTAGCCCCGAGTCGAGCACATCGTAGACCTTACGGTGAATCGGCTCGGGGATACCGGTGACTCTCCCTTCCCGGGCGATCGCATCGTAGGTGATCAGCGTGGGCACCAGAAACGCGCCGGTGGCCCGGAACAGCCCGATGCTGCTGGCATCGAGCAGATTACCATGTTCGATGCTGCGGACACCGCTTTGAAGGCCGCGATTGATCGCCTCAGGCGTGTAAGCGTGCCCGGCGACGTATCGCCCCGCCGCTCGGGCTTCTTCGACGATAGCGATGATCTCGTCCAAGGCGAACTGCGTGCTGTCGATCCGATCGGTCGGTGATACCACCCCGCCGCCGAGCATGATCTTGATATGGTGGGCACCCTTGCGGATTTCATCGCGGGCCGCGCGTCGACACTCGGGGACACCATCACACACGCGGCCGAAGTCGGGGCAACAATAGGCGACGGATCCGACATCCCGGCCCGGCCGCCGTACGTCCCCGTGACCGCCGGTCTGGGACAGCGCCTTGCCGCCATAGAGCAGACGAGGGCCGGCGATGAGCCCTTGCGCGACGGCCTCGGCAAGGCCGTAATCGGCCCCACCGCAATCGCGCACCGTGGTGAATCCTCTTGCCAGCATGTGCCGTAGCGCCTCGGCCGCGTACGCCCCCACGTAGTAGGGGGACAGGTTCGGCAGGACGGAGAGGTCTGCCCTGGCCGCCGTCACGTGCACGTGCCCGTCGATGAGGCCCGGTAGCAGGGTTGCCCCGCGCAGGTCGATGACCGGTGCCTCGCTGTAGGCCACGTCCGCGCCACCGATCTCGGCGATCGTCCCGTCTAGCACCAGGACGCGGCGGTCAGGGGTGAGCCTGCCTGTCGCCGCGTCCAGTACGGTCGCGTTGAGTAGCAGCCAGGTCCTTGCGTCACCTGGTCCCGGCATGAAGGTTGCCCCCCGTCGGCGTCGTGTCCCCCGAAGCCGGCGAGACCACCGGCCCGTCGGCACTGATGTCCTCCAGCACCCGTCCTCGCGTGGATGCCCCGAAGATCAGGACGACCAGTACGCCAGCGGCCAGCGCGCCCATGGTGATCAGGAAGACGCCGTCGAAGCCGAGGACCGGGTAGGTAGTGCCGATCAGGATCGGCGCCGAGATTCCGCCGAGGCGGCCGATCGCCGAGGCGGTGCCCATGCCTCGCGCTCGGATCGCCGTCGGGTACAACTCCGGCGTGTACGCATAGATCGCCGCGTATACGCCGTTCATAAAGAACGAGAGCATCCCGCCGAAGATCATCACCTGCGCGGAAGCCTCCGACCCGGAGAGCAGGTAAGCGGCCACCGCGCCGCCACCCAGGTAGGCGGCAATCGTCCACTTCCGATCGACGAGGTCGGTGAGAAGTGCCGCCGAATAGTATCCGGGAATCTGTGCCATATAGATTGCAATCGAGTATGTGAAACTCTTGGTGATCGTGAGACCATCTTGGTAGAGCAGGGTCGGCATGAACGTGAAGAAGCCATAGAAGGAGAAGGTGATTACGATCCAGAGCACCCACAGGACGGCGGTCCGGCCGGCCAATCCGCCTTGCCACAACCCAGCGATACCGGGACGGGGCAAGACAGTTTTCGCCGGCTGGTCGGCGGCGGCGACGGGCTCGGCCGACAACAGCAGATCGGCCGGCGGGGCTGAGCGATACCGCGCCTTCCTTTCAATTTCCTCGACCACGGCACGAGCCTCGGCCATCTTGCCTTTTGCAATTAGGAAACGAGGAGATTCCGGCACCGAACGGCGCCACCACAGCAGCAGAATGATGGGTATTGCGGCGACTACATGTAGCACCCGCCACCCTTCCGGTCCCATCGGAACGATAAATCGGGCCAGAATAGCGGCGGCGACGTAACCGAAAGAGAAAAAGCCAGCCAGTGCGCCGATGAATCGGCCGCGCAGCCGGCCGGGGATAAATTCAGATAGGAAGGCCGGAATGATCACCGATTCGGCTCCGGTGCCGACGCCGGCGATCAGCCTGGCGACGAAGAAGGACTCCCACGACGGTGCGAAGGCCGCAGCCAGAGTGGCCAGGCAGAAGATGGCCAGTGCCCAGAGGTTTATTCACAGGCGATCCTGTAGAAATGCAGCCCGATGGCACAGGAGATCGTTTCTGTGAAGGTCGCGAGCGGTCTGCGGTAGTCGGTGTGCAGGATTCTCCAGGTCTTCAGGTTCGCGATGACCTGTTCGACGACCCAGCGGATCTTGTTGACCTGCCTGTTGTATTCCTTCTGCCACTCTGTGAGCTCGCCGCCCTTGGGCTTCTTGTACGGAGTGATCATGCCGTTGCCGACGTATCCTTTGTCGCCGATCCAGTCTCCAGGGTTCAGGCTGGCGAGAACACCGGTGTCGTTGATCGCGTACGAGTCGTGGTGGTTGCCGGTGACAGGATCGGAGACCCAGGCGAGCGCGCCGTCGAGGGTGCAGGCGACCTGGACGCTCATGCCCGTGGTCTTGTGCTTGCCAGAGTACAGACAGCGGTCCGTGCGCCATGACCAGCAGGGGAACAGAGTGCCGTCGACGATGTACTGGACGGTCGGGTCGAGCTCGTCGGCGGTCGGCGCGAACCCCGCCAGCACGCGGTCGAGGACCGGGGTGATGCCGGTGACCGCCCGTGAGATCGTCGACTGGGAGACACCGTGCGCCTCGGCGATCTCCGCTTGGACGCGGTTGCGCCGCATGTAGGTCAACGTGACCACGAGGGCACGGTAGAGGCCGAGGATCGGTGGCCACGGTTCCATGCCCAGGTTCCGGCATTCGGCGCGGACCAGCACGCAGAGGTCGCGGATCTGATCGGTCGTGAAGCCGGTGGTATGATACATGTTCGGCGGTCCGCTTTTCTTTGGTTGTTGTGTGGTAACTCCATCCTATGGGAGGGCGGGCCGTCTCGTTTATCGGGGGGGTCCACTGTGGGCTATCGGGGCCCTGCTGAATAAGCCTCCTGGATCAACCAGGTCGTGCGACACGCAAGTCGCATGAGTACAGCGACACTCATCGAAGGGGGTGCGGCGTGACGTC